>DASWAH010000099.1:0-4834 GCA_036391235.1 Streptosporangiaceae bacterium | reverse complement strand
ACGATGCGCTGGGCGATCGTCGGCTCGGCCACCAGGTAGGCCCGGGCGATCTCGGCCGTGGTCAGGCCGCCGAGCAGCCGCAGCGTGAGCGCGACCCTGGCCTGCACCGGCAGCACCGGGTGGCAGGCGGTAAAGATGAGCCTGAGCAGGTCGTCGTCGATGTCGTCGGCGACCGCCTTGTCGAACTCGGCCGTGCCGTCGTCGGTGCTGCGCTCGGCGTCCCGGCCGATCTCGGCGTACTTGCGCTCCAGATCCCGGTTCCGGCGGAACTGGTCGACGGCCCGGCGCTTGGCCACGGTCATCAGCCAGGCGCCCGGGTTCGCGGGCACGCCGTCGGACGGCCACCGCTCGAGGGCCGCGACGACGGCGTCCTGTGCGAGTTCTTCGGCCAGGCCGATGTCGCCGGCCGCGTAGCGGGCCAGGCCCGCGATCAGCCTGGCCGACTCCAGCCGGATCACTGTCTCGATCGCGGCGTGGGCGCGGGCGGCGCCCGCGTCGGGCGCGGGCCCGGTTCCGGGTGCGCCGGTCTGGTCAGCCACGAGGTCCGATCACACCACCGGTCGCGCGATCGGGCAAGTGGCCCCGGCCTGCGGCGGCGTGGGTGAGCCGCGGCCGCGGCCGGAACTGGACCGGCGACGGGCGGGCGGCGTTGTGAGCCGCCCGGCCGTCGCCGGGAGAACGCAGGTCTTAGAAGACCGGGCGGATGGTCGACTCGCCAGGGCCGGCGATGGCCAGGAACCGCTTGGTCCACTCCACCGCCTCGTCCTGGTCCCGGCACTCCATCAGGGCCCAGCCGCCGACCAGCTCCTTGGCCTCGGAGAACGGGCCGTCCACGACCGAGTACTGGCTGCCGTCGTAGCTCACCCGCACGGCCTGGTCGATCGGACCGAGGCCGCCGGTGGCCACCAGCACGCCGGCCTTGGTCGCCTCCTCGATGAAGGCGCCCATCTTGGCGAACATCTCCTCGCTGGGCGGCGGGATCGGGATCGACGGGTCGGCCAGGGTGTATCCGAGAAAACGCATCTGTCTCTCCTTCATGTTCACGGACTAACGGGAACTCCCCGCTCCGCAACTGCTCTTCTGCCCGTGCGTCGAACACGGAGGCCGCGGATCGACACCGGCGCGGAACTTTTTCGCGGCCGCGGGGCCGCCATCCTTGACCAGCCAATCGTGGGGCAGGATCACGCGGGTGAACTTCGCCGTCGCCCTGACCACCTTCGCGCTGATCTTCCCGGCCGAACTGCCGGACAAGACCGCGCTGGCCAGCCTGATGCTGGGAAGCCGGTTCCGGCCGCTGTACGTGTTCGCCGGCGTAGCCGCCGCCTTCGCCGTGCACGTCGTCCTGGCCCTGGTCGCGGGCAGCCTGCTCGGCCTGCTTCCGCACCGGGCGCTGGCCGTGATCGTGGCCGTGCTGTTCGGGGTCGGGGCGGTCCTGCTGATCCGCGGCCGGGGCGAGGACGAGGAAGTCGAGGAGATGGCGCAGGACACCCCGCCGACGTTCTGGCGGGTCGCCCTGACCAGCTTCCTGCTGATCGTGGTGGCCGAGTTCGGTGACCTCACCCAGATCGTGCTGGTGAACCTGGCCGCGCGGTTCCACGACCCGGTAGCGGTCGGGACCGGCGGGCTGCTCGCCCTGTGGGCGGTCGCGGCGCTCGCGATCGCCGGCGGCCGCGGGCTGCTGAAGATCATCCCGGTGCGGACGATCACGCTGATCGGCGCGGGGGTCATGGCCGTGCTCGCGGTGATCAGCCTGATCACCGCGATCCGCGGCTAGCCGCCGGCGACCGCGGGCGCGGTCAGGTGCGGCGGGCCGGGGAGGGGGCGGCGAAGCGGTCCGGGTCGTGATCGAACCGCTCGCAGCAGCGATCCGAGCAGAACCAGTACCCGCGCCCGCCCGCGCTGGACTGGGCTGGCGCGCTGGATTTCTCGACCTGCATGCCGCAGACCGGGTCGATCGCGTACTGGTCACCGCCGCCGAACCGGTCACGGTTCCTGTACAGCCAGTACAGGACCGCGAACACCAGCAGGAACAGGATGTTCAGGATGGTCGTGTAATTGAGCGTGAGGCGCTCGGGCACGATCTGAACCGGGCGCGAGGCCGGAATCAGGCCCGCGGCCGAGAAGATTAGCTCGGTGATCAGGCCGGCCACGGCCATCACGGTCCAGAACACGGCCAGCATCCGCAGCGCGAGCCTGGTGCCGTAGTACTTGCGGTAGATCAGCACCAGCGGCAGCGCGATCAGGTCGGCGAAGATGAAGCTGATCACGCCGCCGAAGGTGATCCCGCCCTTCCACAGCGCGGCGGCCAGGGGCACGTTCCCGATCGAGCAGACGAAGCTGATGAACGCGATGAACGGGCCGACCACCGCGTTCTCGATGCTGGTCCAGATGCCGTGGCCGGACACGAAGAACGCGCTCCAGAACGACGCCGGGACGGCAACGGCCAGCACGCCGGCGACTCCGAAGCCGATGATCATCTCCCGGCGGACCATGGTCAGGTCGGCGATCGTGTAGGTCGCCGCGTCGGCCCAGCCCGCCTGGGTGCGGATCGCGGCCCGCCACGGGGTCTGCTGGTCGCCGGCCGCTCCGTGCTCGTCGTGACCGCCGTGGCCGCCGTGCCCGGCGTGCCCGGGCCCGGCCGCGGCTTCGAGCCTGGCCCTGGCCCGCTGCACCGCCCGGCCGGCCAGGAACGCGCCGCCCAGCAGGACCAGCAGCACGATCATGATGACGCCGCCGACGTACTCGGCCACGGCGAACTGCCAGCCCATCAGGACGACCAGTACGATCCCGAGCTCGATGACCAGGTTGGTCGAGGCGAACATGAAGACCAACGAGGTGACGAAGTCGGCGCCCTTGGCGAACAGCGACTTGGCCATCGCCGATGCTGCGTACGAGCAGGACGACGACAGCGCGCCGACCACGGAGGCCCGGGTGACGGCGGCCGGGCGGTGATCGCCGAGCTTGGCCCGCAGCGCCTCGCGCGGCACGAACGCCTGCACCGCTCCGGAGAGCGCGAAGCCGAGGATCAGCGCCCACAGGGTGTCCCAGAACATGAAGAACGCCTCGCGCAGCGAACCGCCGGCGGTATGCAGCACCGACGCCGGGGTGACCGCGAGGATCTGGGCGGCGTGCATGATGAGCATTCATCCTTTCTGGCCGGCCGCGGCGAACGGCAGCGAGTGCCGGGCCCGGGCTCAGCCGGCCAGGGTGCACTCTAGCCTGGGCCGGCCGGGCCTCGCCGCCGAGCCTAAGTATACCCCCTAGGGGTATGAGATTACAAGGAGTAACGACGGGCGAAGACGGGTCGCTTCGTACCAGGAGGTACATCCACGGCGATTCGGGAGCAGCTTGGGCAGTTTCCTATTGGGTGTCTCGCGGGCCGGTCAGCCTGTAATACTTGGCCGGACTGAGTACCCGTTCAATAGCGCTTTCCCCCGGAGCGGATAGTGACGGAACCTCCAGTATCCGAGCAGAAAACGTTTATATTTCCCGGGTTGTCGCATTCGGTGACATCCCGGGTGGCACCTGGCTATTACCTGGCCCCGGGCAGGCTGGCGGGCTCCCTCCCGCTGACCGGCCTGACCGTGACCCGATGCGATAGCGCGATGGCCACCGGAGCGCGCCGGCGCAATGCCGACACCGCCATGGTGGCCAGGCACGGCGAGGCCGCGGGCCGTTACGCCGACCTGGCCGGCGGCTCACGCGGCGTGGTCCTGAAGGCCAGCCAGCTGCTGTCCCTGGCCAGCCTGCCCCCGGTCGGCTCGCCCGAGCATCAGGTCCTGTACCAGTCGGTGCTGGCCAGGCGGGCCGAGCAGACCCCGGCCATGCCGGCCGGGCTGGCCGCCGACCTGGCCGAGAACGAGCTCGGCATGCCGCTGCACGAGGTGTTCACCGACTTCGACCCGCACCCGGTCGCGACCACCGCGATCGGCCAGGTGCACACGGCCTGCCTGCAGGACGGCCGCGAGGTCGCGGTCAAGATCCAGTACCCGGGCGTCGAGCGAGCGATCAGGGCCGACCTGGCCAACAACGAGCTGCTGGCCTCGTTCCTGCGCCTGGGCTGCGGCATGACCTGCGTGGAGTCGGACCTCCCGGCGATCGCCAGGGAGCTGGCGGCGCGGATCGGCGAGGAGATCGACTACCGGATCGAGGCGGCCAACCAGGACGCCTTCGCCGCCGCCTACCAGGACCACCCGCTGATCAGGATCCCCGAGACGGTTCCCGAGTTCTGCACGGCCCGGGTGCTGACCATGGACCTCAGCGACGGCGTCTGCTGGTCCAGGGCCCGGTCCGCGCCCGCGCACCTGCGCGACCGGTGGGGCGAGGTGATCTATCGCTTCGCGGTCGGCAGCCTGACCAGGCTCGGCATGGTGAACGCGGACCCGAACCCCGGGAACTTCCTGTTCCACGCCGACGGCGGGGTGACCTTCCTGGACTTCGGCTGCGTGCGCCGGTACAGCCCCCGGCAGATCCGGACGGTCCAGGCGGTCATGCGGGCGATCGCCGACTCCGACGCCGGGCTCATGCTGGCGGCGATGACCGAGGCCGGGTACGTCAACGCCGACGACCCGCCGGACGGCGAAGCCCTGCTGGCCTGGCTGCAGGCGACCCACACCCCGGTCATCTCGCCGCAGCCCTACACCTACTCGCCGGAGTACGCGGCGATGCTGAAGGGTGCCGACCTGGCCAGATCGGGCAAGTACGCCGACGTGATCAGTCGGCTCACGATCCCGGCCGACTTCCTGTCGGTGGTGCGGGTCAACCTCGGGGTCACGGCGGTGCTGGCCGGGCTCCGCTCGACGGCGGACTGGAACGCGATTCACCGCGAGTACTG
>DASWAH010000098.1:0-7631 GCA_036391235.1 Streptosporangiaceae bacterium | reverse complement strand
GTCAAGATGGCCTCCCAGGCCATCGCGGCGACGGACGAGATGCCGGAACCCGGCAGGGTCAGGCCTGCCGTTCCGTGCTTGCCAACCAGGCCGACCAGGAGCAGCGTGGCCAGCACTGCCCCGGCGAACTGGGCCACGATGTACAGCGGCACCCGGCGGAGCGGGAAATCGGCCCGCAACGTGAAGGCGATCGTGACGGCCGGGTTGAGATGGGCACCGGACACCGCACCCATGAACAAGATGATGGCCAGGACCATCATTCCTGGCGCGACGACCAGCGCTCCGCTTGAGATCACGTGACCGCCGAACCTGGCGTTCACCATCGGGCCGCCGGCTGCCACCAGGACCAGCAGGAACGTGCCGAACAACTCCGAGAACAACCGCCGCCACTCGTACCGGTCGTCGGCGAAGTCGAACCGCCTGGCCAGCGCGTTCGGCTGGCCGAGGGAGCTCAGGCCCGCCTCGTGCCCGCGAGCCGCCACCGCGCGGCGGGCCCGGTCCAGTACGTCGTGCTCGGCTGGCTCGTCGCTCGTCATCGCATGCCCCCGTTCACGCCATCCGGTCCAGGATCGTGGTGACCAGATCCATCGGCGTGGCCGGGTGCAGGAACGCGAACCGGCCTACCGTCTCGCCTTCCCAGGCCGACGGCGGCAGGAACGCGATCTGGTCCGCCAGCAGGCCGGCCGACCAGCGGGCGTAGTCCTCGTGCACCCACCCTCGCCTGCGGAACAGCACCACCGACAGGTCCGGCAGCCTGACCAGCTCCAGGTAGTCGCGAGCGGCGATCTCGGCGGCGCAGTTCCTCGCCAGCGTGATGGCCGCCTCGATGGCCTCGGAATAGGCCCTGGTCCCGTGCACCGCGAGCGAGAACCACAACGGCAGGCCGCGGGCCCGGCGGGTCAGGTGGTAGGCGTAGTCGGTCGGATTCCACTCCCCCGGCGTGTCGTGGATGACGTCCAGGTACGAGGCGTCCTGGGTGTGCACCGACCTGGCCAGTGCCGGGTTGGCGTAGAGCAGGGCGGCACAGTCGAACGGGGCGAACAGCCACTTGTGCGGGTCCACGACGAAGGAGTCGGCCCGCTCGATGCCGCGGTAGGAGTCCCGCACGCTCGGTGCGAACAGGCCGGCGCCGCCGTAGGCGCCATCCACGTGCAGCCAGGCACCGAGCCCGGCGGCCACGTCGGCCAGCCCGGCCAGATCGTCGATGATGCCCGCGTTGGTGGTGCCGGCGGTCGCGACCACCGCGGCGATCGAGCCGGGATCGGGGTCGGCCGCCACCGCCTGGGCCGCCGCCTCGCCGGTCAGCCGGTGGTCGGGGGTGGTCACAACCAGAGCGTCCATCTCCAGCAGCCGCAGCGTGTTCGAGATCGAGGAGTGCGCGTCCGCGCTCACCAGGGCCCGCCAGCGAGCCTGGCGGGCGGCGCCTGGCTGGCCCGCCCGGCGCTTGGCCATCTCCCTGGCCACCGCGAGCGCGGACAGGTTGGCCGCCGACCCTCCGGAGACGAAGCACCCGCCAGCCGAGGCCGGCAGGCCGGCCTGCTTCGCGAGCAGGGCGAGCACCTGGTTCTCGGCGTGAATCGCGCCGGCCGCCTCGAGCCAGGAGATGCCCTGGATGGAGGCGCAGGAGACCAGCATGTCGAACAGCAGGGCGGCCTTGGTCGGCGCGGCCGGTATGAACCCGAGGAACCGCGGGCTGTCGGCCGATATGACCGCGGGCGCGACGAACGCGGCGTAGGCACCGAGAACCTGGTCGGGATCGTTGCCGTCCTCGCCGAGCAGCCCGGCGAGGGCCACGTCCAGGGTGGCCGGGTCGCGCGAACCCTGGTCAAGCGGGACCGGGTCGAGCCTGAGCCGGTTCTCCGCGTAAGCGAGCACAGAACGGATCATCTGCTCGGTCACCCGGTCGACGCCATGCATGCGCCGCAAACTATCAGTGCCGCAAACTACCAGGGCGCGGACGGCTCGCCGAGGTACGCATCCTGTTCCCGCGGCCGCACGCCGTCAGCGTCGGCGCCATCCTTGGTGTCCTTCTCAGCAGCACTGCCGGCCGAGCTGCCGATCGAGTCGGCGATGCGCCTGAGCAGCGACCGCGCCGTCGGCCCGGCTACCCGGGAGAGCGCGATCCGGTCCAGGCCGGCCCCAAGGGCACCGAACGGCGGACGGTAGACGCCGTCCAGGGTGAGCAGGCAACCGGGTCCGCCCTCGGCCGGTGAGAGGGTGATGTCCGCGTCCAGCGCCGGGAACAGCCCGCCACCAGGACCGGTCGCCTCCCAGCGGAGCGTAAGCACGGCCCGTCCGTCATGCACGACCACATCGCGGACGTAGACCCGCACCAGCTTGGATACCCACCGGGCCCCGTCGCTCGGACCGACCCTGGTCATGCCGGTGAAGCCGGCCTGGCTTGAGTCGTAGACGTCGCCCGACACTCCAGTTAGCCAGCCGTCCGCGGCGATGCTGCGCAGGCCTTCCTTCGCCGCCTCGTAAGCAGCATCGACTGGCACCTCGGCATGGACGAACACGCCGCGAGTCAACCCGCTGACATGGCCGCGCGGCCAGGGACCTTAGTCCCTGGCCGGCCGGGCGGAAGTCAGGCGGTAACGCTACCGCCGCCCGTACGCCGGATTCCGCCGGCCGGCTAGCAGGTGCTGAGTTCTCCCTGACCGGCTAGCCGCGCCGGGGCGCGGTCGTTCACCCACAGGACGCCATGATGTGGACAATGATCCAGATCGGATCGCGCGGAAAGGCAGCCTCATGGACCTGTTTGATCTGACCGGCAAGACCGCGGTGGTGACCGGCGGTACCAGGGGCATCGGCCTGATGATCGCCAGGGGACTGTTGCAGGCCGGGGCGGCCAAGGTATACGTCAGCTCACGGAAGGCCGAGGGCTGCGCCGCGGCCGAGCGGGAGCTCGCCACGTTCGGCCAGGTCCAGGCGATCCAGGCCGACCTGTCGACCGAGGGCGAGTGCCTGCGGCTGGCTCGCGAGGTCGGCGACCGCGAGTCCGCGCTGCACGTGCTGGTCAACAACGCCGGCGCGACCTGGGGCGAGCCGCTCGAGGAGTTCCCCGCGTCGGCCTGGGACAAGGTACTGGACCTCAACCTGAAGTCACCGTTCTTCCTGACCAGGGCGTTCCTGCCGTTGCTGGAGGCGGCCGGGACGCAGGACGACCCGGCCAGGGTCATCAACATCGGCAGCATCGACGGGCTCCGGGTGCCGCCGATGCCGACGTACTCGTACTCGGCCAGCAAGGCGGGCGTGCACCACCTGACCAGGGTGCTGGCCAGGGACCTGGGGCCGAGGCACGTCACCGTCAACGCCATCGCGCCCGGACCTTTCGAGTCCAAGATGATGGCCGCGACGCTGACATCGTTCGGTGACGCGATCGCAGGATCGGCGCCGCTGCGCCGGATCGGCCGGCCTGACGACATGGCCGGAGCCGCCATCTTCCTGGCCTCGCGGGCGGGCTCCTACGTGACCGGCGCGGTGTTGCCGGTGGACGGCGGGATCGGCACCACCGTCTGACTGCGCCTGGCCGAGCCCGTGGCCGCCGGGCAGGACAAGATCATCACCGAAGCAGCTCCGTCAGCTGACCGGGCCCGCAAGCGGCTCCGCGTTCCAATATCCGTCACCCGACCGATGTCTCGCAGTGAAAGTTTCAGCAGCATTTGTGCTGCAAGTACTGGGACATACGGCAGGAAAAAAGATGACGACGACGGTGCCGACCCGCCCGGCCATCCGGCGCCCGTTCCGTGTCCGCCTGCCCGCGGCCCCGACTGCCGCGGGCGAGGCGAGAAACCTGGTCCGTGCGGCCATCGACGACTGGGAGGTCCCTGTCGACCCGTTGGTCGCCGAACTGCTCACCAGCGAGATCGTGACCAACGCGATCCGGCACGAGGCCACCGAGACGGTCCGGCTGCACATCACCTGCTCGTGCGGTCACCTGAGGGTCTACGTGCACGACAGTTGCCGGTCCGCGCCGATGCCGGCCGACGCGGACGCGGACGCCGAGGCCGGCCGTGGGCTGCTCCTGGTAAGCATGCTGTCCACGGACTGGGGCTGGTTCCGCACTCCGACCGGGAAGGCCGTGTACTTCACGCTCGCCCTCGAGAAGGACGCCGAGGACGAGCGGGCGCTGCGGTGCGAGGGCCGGGCCCCGCGCCGCCGGAGCCGCTGAACCGTGTGCGGGTTGCCCAGGGCCCGGTTACCCGAAGCTCGGCGACCTGGGTCCCGGCTACCTGGAGCTCATCGCGCGCAGCGCGGCCTCCCTGGCGATGTCGGTGCGCGAGTGCACGCCGAGCTTCTTCAGGATGTGCGAGACGTGGGTACCCACCGTGCGCCTGGACAAGAACAGCTTCGCCGCGATCTCGGGGTTGGTCATTCCGCGCTCGACCAAGGCCGCGATCTTGGTCTCAGTGGGCGTCAGGCTGTCCCACCCGCTGACCGCCTGGCGATGCTTGGCCCGCGGCCCGCGCCGGATTCCGTAGCCACGGAAGGCGGCCTGCAGCCTGGCCACGTCAGTCGCCGCGCCCAGCGACGAGTAGGCCTCTACGGCCCCGGTGAAGGCCGTCCTGGCCTGATCGCGGTCGCCGCCCTCGGCGAACTCGACGGCCGCGGTCTCCAGCGCCTTGGCCTGCAGCAACGGCCGGCCCGCGCTACCGTAGCAGCGCGCCGCCTCCAGCAGCATGACCGGATCGTGGTCGAGCAAGCCCCGGCAGTACAGGGCGTTCGCCTGGCGATGGGGGATCTGCGACCCGTCGGCGAAGCCGGCGGCGTGCTTGGCCATCGCGGCGGCGGTGCTGTCGTCTCCGGCCGCGACTGCGAGCCTGCACGCGTCGGCCAGCAGGTCCTCGATCTCCTCGAGCTCCTCGGTATCGCCCGCGAAGCCCGTCGTCAGCTCGGCCAGCGCGTCGTCCAGGGCTCCCGCCTGTTCCCGGTCCAGGCTCCTGGCCAATGCCAGCGGGCCGATAAGCCGGTTCCCGATCCGCTGCGCGTGCGGTGCGGCGGCGGCCAGGTACGCGCGCGCCTCGGCGATGGCGCCCCGGTGGAAGCAGATCACGGCGGCGATGCCGAGCTCGCAGCACGCCGCCCCGGGCTCCTTCTGGGTCTCGGGCAGCGCCTGAGCCCTGACCATCGCCTCGTCCCACTGGCCGGTGTCGAACTGCAGCTCGCACAGCGCCGTGCTGACCTGGGCCAGCCGGAGGACCGACCCGACCCGATCGGCGAGCTGAGTCGCCTCCTTAGCGGCGACGATCGCCTCGGCATACCGGTCCAGGTTGCCGAGCGTAACGGCCTGGTTGATCTGGAGGAGCAGACGCAGGTCGGTGAGGGCCGGATCACCCCCGGTCACCGCCAGGGCGCGGTCGAACAACGGCAGCGCGTCCACGATCTGGCCCTGTACGGCTGTCGCGATGATCAGGACGTGCAGGGCCCAGCCCATCGCCCCGTTGTCGCCCGCCTCGGTCGCGTCGGCCAGCGCCTGCTCGGCGACCCGCCCGGCCTTCTCGACCTCGCCGAGCGCGCTGTGCGTCCTGGCCGCCATCACGAGCAGCCTGGCCCGGTGCCTGACCGGCAGGCCGGGCGAGGCCAGGGCCTCGTACAAGGTGTCCAGGGACTCCTTGGAAGGCCCGGTCCACATCCGGCATTGCGTCATCGTCCAGTACAGGTCGATACGCAGGCCCGGGTCGCTGACGTGGGCGAGTGCGCGGCTGGCTACCTGCTCAGCCCCGGCCAGGTCACCGACCCGGTACAGCGTGTCGGCCAGCCGTCCGACCAGGGCCTCATACCGGGCCGAGCCGGAAGGAACGCTGGCGACGGCCTCGCCGAGCAGCTCGGCCGCGACCCTGGGTGCCTGCGCGACCAGCCGGTCGGCCGTCCCGGTGAGCCAGGTCAGCGTCCACTCCGCCATGGGCTCCGCACTAGCCTGCTGGCTGCTCCCGGCAACCAGCAACTGCCGGGCGACCCGGTCGGCCGAGGCGCCCGCCTCGGCCAGCGACCTGGCCGCCTCCCGGTGCCAGGCTGCCCGCATCGGCGGCGGGATCGCGTCGTAGAGGGCGGCCCGGATCAGCGGGTGCCGGAACCCGAGACCGGTCCCCGACTCGGTCAGCACGCCGGCCGCGCAGGCCTGGTCCACCGCCGCGATCAGGTCGGGAACACCGCGATGCAGCACGATCGCCAGGTCCGGAACGGCAAACTCCACCCCGAGGAGTGCCGCGGCCCGCAGGACCTCGCGTACCTCGCGGGGCACGAACCCCAGCCGGTCCGCGATGGCGGCCGACAGTGACTCCGGCACGGAGCCGCCGCCCAGCGCGGCCGTGCCCGACTCGGTGATGATCACTCCCGAACTGCGGGCTAGCGCCCCGATGAGCTCGGTGATGTACAGCGGGTTGCCGGCCGCGCCGCTGGCCAGCCTGAGCAGGCCGGCGTCCGGCTTACCACCGACCAGTGCGGCCACCAGCTCCGCGGCTGCCTGCTCGGTCAGCCCGGTCAGCTGGATCCGTCCGACCTCACCCCCCGCCCGCCGGAGCGCTACCAGGTCGTCGCGCTGCGGGACCGGGCGCATCATGCCGATCAGCAACAGCGGCAGCTCGGATGTCAGGCGGGCCAGCCTGGCCCACAAGGCCACGCTGGCCCGGTCGGCCCATTGCAGGTCATCGACGACAAGAACCGCGGGACCGTGCGCGCACTGACCGGTGATCAGGTCAAGGATCTGCTCAGCCACGGCCACCGAGATGTCGGCACCGCCCTCGGCCGCCAGCTCGCCGCGCCGCAAGGCGAGGATCTTCTGGCGGCGAGGATCGGGCGACGGAGCGCGTACTCGTAAAGCCTCGAGCAGCGGCACCAGAGGGAGTTCCTGGCCCAGTTCGTCGCCTGCTCCCCAGAACACCTGGCATCCGGCCGACGCCGCCTGCGCGAGAGCGACCCGCACGAGCGTGGACTTGCCGACGCCAGGCTCCCCCTCGATCAGGACGGCGCCACCCCTACCACCGGCCACTTGAGTCACAAGGCTGGCCAGCGTGGCCAGCTCGCTTTCGCGGCCGATCAGATCACCGGCCGGGGTCACGGCGGGCACAGGCCAAACTCTACTACTAGCTCATTAGTGAAACAAGGTACGTGTTTCGGGCGTATCGCCTTCTTGCGGCTTTTCGTTTCATTCGGCTTAATCAGTTTAATCAAACCAATCAGGCAGTCTTTCGGCCGACAGTGGCCAGGCTAGCGTCGCTGCTCCCGGCCTGCAAGTTGCACCGAAATTCTCTTCGCATCTAGAAATGCGTATGGCATCGCACGCCTCGATGCATTTTTCTGCGCTATTCACGATTGATTTCTCGGCACCGTTTTCAGTTTAGAAAGATTCGTTCTAAGGAGAGTAAAAATAGGGGGAAGAGGGGAAAACCGACTTGATTGGATGCGCCGTGCAGGACGGCGGAGCGGCACGTCACCGCACCGGCGTTCGCGGGGAAACGCCAGGAGGAATCATGCGCATCAGCCGGTTTGCAGTTCTGCCCGCCATCGCCGCGCTGGGCGCGGCCGGTGCTATTCTCGCTTCCCCCGCCATGGCCGCGACAACAAGCCATACGACTGTTTACTTGCATCAGACTCACCTGGTCGGCGGAGCCGGTTACGTATATCTGCAT
>DASWAH010000097.1:0-3497 GCA_036391235.1 Streptosporangiaceae bacterium | reverse complement strand
GCCGGACAGCTTGACGCCGGGCACGCTGGCCACGGTCAGGGCCGGCGTCCCGTTGGCCGGGATCAGCGTGGCGAAGCCGAGGCCGAGCACGATCGTGCCGGCCCGCCGCACCTGGATCGGCTGGCTCAGGCTGTAGACGCCGGGGGTCAGGATCAGGTTCCGGCCGGCCGCGAGAGCCCGGTTCATGGCCGGCACTCCAGTGCCGGGGCTGGCGATGAAGAACCGGCCGATCGGCACCGAGGTGCCCGCCTCGCTGCCGCCGGCCCAGGCCGGCCCGGTGGAGTTGTGCCGCAGCGCGGGCACGAAGACGCTGAACTGGCCGGCCAGGTCGGTGGACAGGAAGGGCTCTTCCTGGGTGACCGGGCTGGCGGCCAGCGTCGTGTACGGATTGGCTCCCTGGACGCCGAACGACTGCGCGGGCGCCCCGTTGTCGCCGGAGAAGACCTGGTTCCAGACGCCGTTGGTCCACCCGTCCAGGTTGCTGTTGCGGACTAGGAACTGCTGCTGCGAGCCGTTCACGACCGTGCCGCCGGTGAACGCGGAGTCGGCGATGAACCCCCCGCTGGCGAACTGCGGTCCGGCCGTGCAGTAGTCCATCAGCGTGGTGCCGCCATTGACCTGGACCCGGCGCATCGGCGCGGCCTGCGAGACCGCCCAGAACTCGGTGTTGCCCCGGCACCCGGTCTGGCCGGCCACGTTGATGGTGAGGTTGGACAGCGACCGCCAGAAGTTGTCGAGCGCGATGCAGCCGCTCGGGTCGCACTGGTTGTAGACGTCGACGCTGCCGTTGATCACGACGTCGCCCGGCTGAGCCCCGAGGCCGGCGACCTCGGTGTAGTAGCCGACCTGGAAGATCAGCGGATCGGCAACGGTGCCGTAGGTACCCGGCTCGAACAGCAGCGCGTACCGCTGGGTGCCGAACTGGTTGGGTACCTGCTGGGCCGCGATCGCGTCGACGGTGGCCTGGATCTGGCTCTGCGGCATGTTCGGGGTGAACACGTACACGTTAGGCCCGAAGCCGGGTGTGCCCGCGAGGTGCACCGCGGGCGGCACCGGGTGCTGGCCGGCGGCGGCCGCCGCGGTCGCCGCCAGCGCCGCGGCGCCCGGCGCGAGCAGCATGCTGCCCGCGAGCACCAGTCCGGCGGCCGACATCACCGCGGCGCACCGGCGCCACGCCGCGCGCCGGCGCAGCGGTACAGAGCGGGTCATCACCATGAGCCTCCTCAGGCGGAATCCCGGCAAAATCAACTACCGGTAGCGTAAGCCGTTTATCCGAACTGAGGGAATGGCCGAGTAATGGGCCGCAGGTCAGAGCGTGGCCAATTCCTCGGCGAGGTCGTCGAGGCCGAGGGAGCCGAGCGACAGCGCGGCCATATGCCAGGACTTGAGATCGAACTCCAGGCCGCGCGCACTGTGCGCTTCCCGCGCGGCGGCCCGGCCGGTCAGCCAGGCCCGCTCGCCGAGCTTGTAGCTGATCGCCTGGCCAGGCCCCGACAGGTACCTGATCACCTCGCTGGCCAGGAACTCCCGGCCCTGCCCGCTGTAGCTGGTGAAGAATTCGAGCGCCAGGTCAGGCGTCCACCGCTGTCCGGCCGCGAACGGTGAGAAGGCCGGGATTTCGAGCTCCAGGTGCATGCCGATGTCGATGATGACCCGGATCGCGCGCAGGTTCTGGGCGTCCAGGTACCCGAGCCGGGCTCCCGGCGTGTCCAGGTAGCCGAGCTCGTCCATCAGGCGTTCCGCGTACAGGGCCCAGCCTTCGCTGCAGGCGCTGACCCCGCCGACCGTTGTCTGGTACAGCGACAGGTCGCCGGAGACGTACCGCCACTGGGCGAGCTGCAGGTGGTGCCCGGGCACCCCCTCGTGGTACCAGGTGCTGATCAGCCCCCAGAGCGGGAACCGGGTCCGGCCGAGGGTGGGCAGCCAGGTCCGGCCCGGCCTGGCGAAATCCTGGGACGGTGCGGTGTAGTACGGCGCGGCCGCGCTGCCGGGCGGCGCGATCCTGGCCTGCACCGTCCTGAGCGGCTCGGCCAGGTCGAAGTGGCTGCCGTTGAGATCGGCGATGGTGCGGTCCATCAGGTCCTGCAGCCAGTCCCTGATCTCGGCCACGCCCTCGATGGCCTGGCCACTGTCGTCCAGGTAGGCCATGGCCTGCTGAGCGGACGCGCCCGGCAGCACCCGCTCGGCCTCGGTGCGCATCTGCTCCTGCAGGTCACTGAATTGCGACCAGCCCCACTCGTACGCCTCGCGCGGGTCCACGGTGGCCCCGGTCCAGCGCCGGGCGCAGGTCCGGTAGCGCTCGGCCCCGACTCCGTCGCTGGTGCCTTCGGCCTGCGGCAGGTAGACCTGGCCGAGCCAGCGGGCGAGCGCGCCGACCGCCTCGTCGGCCGCGGCAGCGGCCCGGCCGAGATCGGCCCGCAGCGAGCCGGGCAGGCCATCCGCTCCCGCCGCTCCCGCCGCGCCGGCCTCGCCCGTTCCGCCGGCTCCGGTCGCGGTCCCCGCTGCCGCGGCGAAGTCGGCGAACCAGCCCCCGGCGTCGCCGGCCTGCGCCCACTCCCGCATCTGCCCGGCCGCCACCTCGGTAACCTTAGGCGAGGCGAACAGGCCGCGGCTCGCACCCTCGGTCAGGCTGGCCTGGTATCCGCCGAGCGCTTCCGGCACCAGCGCCATCCGTCGGGCGATCACAGACCAGTCGTCGGCTGTGGCCGCCGGCATGTCGAGGAAGGTTCCCCTGATCCGGTGCGGCGGCGCGAAGATGTTCGACACCTCGCGCAGGTGCTCGCCCTGCGCGCTCATCGCCAGGGCCGCGTTCAGCCGCTCCCGCAGCAGGCGCGCGCACCGGCGTTCGTCCCCGCTGGTGTGGTTGCCCGCCGCATCGGCGGCCGTCTCGGCCGCGGTGAGTTGTTCCAGCGTCGACCTGGCCAGGTCATCGAGCGCACCGTGCCCGGCCGGAGACAGGTCAGGCAGCCGGTACTCGCCCGGCTTCAGGCCGAGCGAGGTGGCCATGATCGGATCGAGGTCCGCCAGGGCGTGCACGTACTCGTCAGCCACGGTCCGCACGGCCCGCGATCCTGGCGGCGCATTGTTCGCTGTCGTGTCCGGCATAAGGGCATTCTGTCACCCAGCGCTGCGTCCGGCCCGGACCGGGTGACGGCCCTCGCCGCCCGGCCGGGCCGAAAGTCCCGGCCGCGGCCGGACCAAGGACTCTGGGTTCTGACCGCGGGAAGCGGTGTGATGGTGGTGACGAGAGGGACCAAGCAGGACGCGGGGTTTCTGGCCAGTAGCCAGCCGGGACACCGTGCAATCTCTGAGTCGCGAGAAACGCGAAGGTCCCTCTCGTCCGAATCTGACAGCCAGGTCAGCCCGGTGAGCCTCCGGGGCTGGCCTGGCTGTTACTCGTGTCAGCTCTCCGCCCCCGGCCCAGCGAGATCAACGGCCAAGAATGATCAACAGCAATGTCACAGCGCTGTTGATCGCGGGCTAAAGGATCTGTGAGG
>DASWAH010000096.1:0-13707 GCA_036391235.1 Streptosporangiaceae bacterium | reverse complement strand
AGTCGACCGCCCGGGCCGCGAGCCGGTACCGGTCGGTCGCGGCCAGCGTCAGCGTCTCGCCGCTGATGTCCAGGCAGATCGCGGTCAGCATCGGCAGGGTGTCGTCGCGGCTGGCCGAGCTGGCGACCTGGGCGACCGCGGCCGCCAGTACCCCGCCGTCGGCCGAGCCGACCGGCGGCGGCGACGCGGGCAGCGAAGGGTACTCGTCGGCCGGCAGGCAGACCAGCCCGAATTCGGCCTGGCCACAGCTCAGCGTGACCATGTCGGCGTCCCTGGCGAACTCGGCCGGGCGCGCGGGCAGGCTTCTGGTGATCTCGGTCAGCAGCCGGCCCGGCACCAGGGCCGAGCCGCCCTGCGACACCTCGGCGTCGACGGTGATCCTGGCCGATACCTCATAGTCGAAGCAGGACAGCGTCAGCCGGCCGTCCGACGCCTCCAGCAGGATGCCGGACAGCACGGGGACGACCGGACGGGACGGGAGCGCGCGGGCGACGAATGCCACCGCCTCGCCGAGCGCGTCCCGGCTCACCGTGAACCTCATGTCCCGATCCTGCCATTAGCCACCGACATTTCGTGCCCGCCGCCGGGCCGGCCCGCGAGGCCAGGCCCGCCGGCCGGCCCGGTTACACCAGGCCGGGCGGAGCCGAGTCCAGAGCGGTATCGATGGCCCTGGCCAGCGCCCTGGCCGTGTCCGCGGTCAGTTCCACCGCGACCCTGGCCGACGGGCCCCTGGCCGGGTTGATGAAGTCGATGTTCAGGGTGTGATCGGGCAGCGCGTGCACCGGATGGTCGAGGTACACGCTGACCTCGCTCAGCCGGAACCAGCCGTCCGCGCCTTTCCCGCTGCCCGCCGCCTGGACGTGCTCGGTCGAATACGTGCACATTGCTCAGGCCTTTCCCGCCAGGTGCTGACCGAAGAACGCCCAGATCATTTCCCAGCCCTCGACCGCCGCCTCGACCCGGTACGAGGCGCGGTTCACCGAGAAGAACGCATGTCCGGCGCCGGCGAAAGTGTGGAACTCGTGCGGCTTGCCGTGCTCGTCCAGGGTCCGCGACAGCTCCGCCGTCTCGGCCGGGGTCGGGAACTGGTCGTCCCCGCCGAACAGCCCCAGCAGCGGGCAGGACAGGTTCTCCGACATCCCGATCAGCGGCTTCATGCTCGCCGGGGCGCCCTCCGGCACGTGCACGACCGCGCCGCCGTAACAGTCGACGGCGGCGTCGAACTGCAGACTGCAGGCCGACAGGAACGACTGGCGGCCGCCCGAGCAGTAGCCGATCACGCCGACCTTCCCGTTGGCCCCGGGCAGGGCCCGCAAGTACTCGGCCGCGCCCGCCACCTCGTTCACCACCTGGTCGTCCGGCACCCCGCCCTTGGCCCTGGCGGCGGCGGCCGCGTCATCGGGGCTGGCACCGGGCGAGTCGCGGTAGTACAGGTTCGGCATCAGCGCCGCGTAGCCGTGCGCCGCGAAGTTGCGCACGATTTCCTTGGTCGCGGAGTCGTAGCCAGGCAGGTGATGGATGACGACCACGCTGCCGAAGCCTTCCGCACCCTCCGGCCGGGCCAGGTATGCCTCGATCTCGGCTCCGTCCCGGCTCTTCATCATGACGGTGCCGGCCGTCAGCGCTTCGTTCATGCGACCCTTCTCCTTTTTGCTGCGAATAGAGCAAGCGACATTTCTGTGTACCGGTCAGATCATTACCAGATCTTGAGCGGCCGCCTGGGTTGAAAGGGCGCCCGCCGCGTGCATAACTCCGGATAAGCCCGTGCGGCCACTGCTGGCCTGGGCGAACCGAGACCGCGAAAGGAATGTCGATGAGTTCGGCCTCCTACGGACTGGTACTCATATTCCTCGGCGCGGGCTGCGCGCTCGGCTGGTACGCGAACCGTTCCTACGCCGCGCACGGCGACGTGAAGTCGACGAAACGGAAGATCCCCGGGTACCGCCGGTCGCGTCACCACAACGGTGTCGTGGCTCTCATTCTCGCCTTCGTCATCGGCATGGTCGTCTTCGGGTTGATCAAACCGCACCCCTAGCGATCACGCCCGCCCACGGCGCGAGCACCCCGTCGTGGCCGGACGGGTGCGTGGACAGCACCACCTCCCCGTCCGGCCAGGCCCCGGCGGCCGGCTCGCCGCTCAGGTTCGCGGCCACTTCCAGCTCGCCAGACCGGAACCGCCAGACGCCGTCGGGGGCCGGCCGGCGCTCGTAGCCGGCCACCTTGTCGCCGGCCGCGCCCCGGTGCTCGCGCCTGACCCGCAGCAGCTCGCGGCAGAAATGCAGCACCGAGCCTGGATCGGCCCGCTGAGCGGCCACGTTCCTGGCCGCGGCGTCGCCGGCCGGCAGCCAGGCCCGCACCCCGTTCCTGGTGAAGCCGGCCGACGGCGAGTCGTCCCATTGCATCGGGGTCCGGCCGCGGTCCCGGCTCAGGTGGGACGACCCGTCCAGGGTGTCCCTGGCCAGCTCGGGCGGCACGGCCACATCGGTCATGCCGATCTCGTCGCCGTAGTACAGCACCAGCGTCCCCGGCAGCGCCGCCAGCACGAGCAGGGCCAGCTTGATCTTGGCGTCCTCACCGCCGCACCACCGGCTGGGGAACCGGCCGACGTCGTGGTTGGAGGACGTCCAGACCGGGCAGGCGAGGTCGGGCAGCGCCGCCAGCGTTCCGTCCACGACCGCGGCCAGCTCGGCCGCGCGAAACGGGGCGAACACGAACGGGAAGTTGAAGGCCAGCTGCAGCTCGTCGTCGCGGCCGTAGAACGCGGCCAGATCGTGCAGGTCGCCGACCCAGGTCTCGCCCAGCAGCAGCCGCGGCGCGTCATAGCCGTTCGCGATCTCCCGCCACCTCCGGTAGACCTGGTGGACCTCGGGCCGGTTCATGCTGTACTCCGCGACCTGACCGAACCGGCCGCCGAGCAGGCCCCCGGCCGGGGCCGGGGGATTGTCACGCAGCTCGCGGTCCTTGTACAGCCCGTGCGCGACGTCGATACGGAAGCCGGCCACGCCCCGGTCGAACCAGAAGCGCAGGATCTGCTCGAACTCCTCGTGCACCCGCGGGTTCCACCAGTTCAGGTCCGGCTGGGCGGCCAGGAAGTTGTGCAGGTAGTACTGCCCGGACGGCTCGTCCCACTGCCAGGCCGGGCGCCCGGTGAAGTCCAGCCAGTTGTTCGGCGGCCCGCCGTCGGGTGCCGGGTCGGCCCAGACGTAGTAGTCACGCCGGGCGCTGCCGGAGCCGGACGCGGCCTCGACGAACCACGGATGAGCCGAGCTGGTGTGGTTGGGGACGAGGTCGAGCAGCACCCGCATGTCCCGCTCGGCCGCGGCCGCGATCAGCGCGTCCAGGTCGTCCAGGGTGCCGAGCTCGGGGTGCACGCCACGGTAGTCGCTGACGTCGTAGCCCCAGTCGGCGTCGGGTGACGGCATCGTCGGGGACAGCCAGACCCCGTCCACCCCGAGCCAGCTCAGGTGGTCGAGCCTGGCGATGATGCCGCGCAGGTCCCCGTAGCCGTCTCCGTCGGAGTCCTGCCAGGACCTGACGTAGAGCTGGTACAACGTCGCCCCTTGCCACCACCGGCCCACCCGCGGCTCCTTCCGTTACGTGTTCCGTGACGTGCCGGACCAGGGCACGGCCGCTTACTGCCCGCCAGACCCGGCCTTAACTATCGCAGCCGGGCCCAATCCCCGGGCCAGTGCCTTCTCGGGTTGCGTGGCCCGGGTTGCGTGGCCCCGGGGCCGGGCCGAGTATGGAAGGCATGAACGGGCTCGGGCTGTTCGCGCTCGCGGTGCTGCTGCCGACCATCACCGGCTACGCGGGCGTGATCGGCGTGCGCGCCTGGCGCCGTTTCGCCGAGGCCCGCCGGCGCCCGCCGCCCGCCGAGCCGCTCGATCGCCTGGTCGCCCGGCTGCGCCGGCTGCGCGCGGAACTCGAGGCGGTCGAGAACACCCCGCGCGGGCCGGCCAGGCAGCACAAGCTGCGGGCCATCCGCGGCGCCTACCTGGACGTGCTGAGATCGGCCTGCGACCGGCTCGAGGTCAGCCCGCCGCCCGGCGGCGACCGGGCCAGGCAGGCCGACATCTACCGGGCCGAGGCCGGGCTCCGCGAACGCGGGGTCGAGGTGCGGGCGACGGCCAGCCGATGACGGCCAGTAGGCTCGGCCGATGACCGTGCGCGTGCTCGCCGTGGCCGACGAGGTCGATGAGGGCCTGGCCGCCGGGGTGTCCGGCCGCCGGTCGGCCGACCTGATCCTGGCCTGCGGCGACCTGCCCGCGGAGTACCTGACCGCACTGATGAACGCGACCGACGCGCCCCTGGTGTTCGTGCCCGGAAATCATGATCCTGACCTGTCCGGATACCGGCAGACCAGGGCGGGCCTGATCACCAGGGCCGGCTTTCCCGCGCGGGTGCCGTGGCCGCTCGGCGCGGTCAGCGCCGACGGCGCGGTAGTGGACGCGGCCGGCCTGCGGATCGCCGGGCTCGGCGGCTGCGTGCGGTACGGGCCAGGACCGAACCAGTACTCGCAGCGGCAACAGACCAGGCGGGCCCGCCGGCTGAGCCGCCTGGCCCGCCGCCGCGCCCGGCGCGACCAGCATGGCGTCGACGTGCTGATCACGCACGCTCCCCCGCGCGGACTCGGCGACGGCGACGACCACGCCCACCAGGGCTTCAGCTGCTACCACGACCTGATCGCGGACCTGGCTCCGCGGGCCCTGCTGCACGGCCACGTGCGCGAGGGCGGCGACTCGGGAGCCCGCCGGGCCGGGGCGACCACGGTCTGCAACGTGATGGGCTGGCGGCTGCTCGACCTGGAGCCGGGGTCTGGCGTGCTGACGGACGTGCGCGGCGGGCAGCGGCATGCCGTCTGACACCGGCTTCCCGCGCGCGGACGTGGAGAACGACTTCGTCAGGGCCAGGCGCCGCCAGGTACTGAACCGGCTGGCCTACCGGTTGCGCCGGGAGCCCGACGACGTCAACCTGATCCTGCCGTTCGACGACGTGGTCAGCGCGCTCGGCCGCCGGGGTGAGCGCCGCCTGGGGCTGAAGACGGTCAAGCTGACCAGCATCGTCGGCACGGTGGACTCACGGCAGGACTTCGACCGGCACTTCCGGCCGACTTCCAGCCGGGTGCGGGAGCGCTGGGAACGGCTCGCCCTGGCCCAGCGGCGCGGCGAGACGATCCCGCCGATCGAGGTCTACCGGATCGGCGACCTGCACTTCGTGATCGACGGGCATCACCGGGTGTCGGTCGCGATCGCGACCGGCCAGAAAGCCATCGACGCCTACGTCACCGAGGTTCTGACCTCGGTGCCGGCTGGGAGCATCCGGGGCCGGGCCGACCTGGTCATGAAGGACAGCGAGCGGCTGTTCAGGTCGCGGGTGCCGTTGTCGCCGCAGGCCGTCAGCAAGGTCATCTTCGCCGACCCGTGGTGCTACATGGAGCTCAGCGAGGCCGTCGAGGCCTGGGGTTTCCGGTGCATGCAGGCGGAGCACGCGTTCATCGACCGCGAGCAGGTGGCCAGGCGCTGGTGGACCGAGGAGTACCAGCCCGTGCTGCGCATGCTGCGGGCCGCCGACATGATCGGCACCCGCACCGAGGCCGAGGCTTACCTGCGGGTGGCCAGGGAGCGGTACCGCCTGATGCGCACGCACGAGTGGAGCGACGAGATCATCGCCCGGCTGCGCCGCGAGATCAGCTGACCCCGCGGCGCAGCCAGGGCTCCCGCTAGGCGCCGGCCTCGGTGGGCTCGCCGCTCGCGGCCGGGTTGACCGTCGTCGCGCCGGGGTCAGCCGCCTGCGTGCCGGTGCCGGCCTCAGTCGCAGGCGGTGCGCCGCCGGTGACCGTCGCGCTGCCCCGGTCGGCATCGCCGGACCCGGCGGTGATGTTCCGCCCGGTCGACGGGTCGAACACGTGCAGGTGCCGGAGGTCGGCGAACAGCTCGGCGTCGTCGCCCTCGCGGATCCGCGTCGCCGTGTCGATCCTGGCGACCACGGTGTCGCCGCTCCCGCCGGTGTCGGCCCGGCCCGAGTCCCTGGCCAGCTCGGCCAGCTCGGCCGCATCCACGCCGCGCTCGATCTCCTTGGTGAAGTAGACGAACACGTCCGAGCCCATCGACTCGAGCACGTCGATGGTGGCCCGGAACGCGATGCCGTTCTGGCGGGCGTCGCCGGCCACCAGCGCGGCGTCCTCGAACGCCTCCGGCCTGATCCCGATGATCAGCTCACGCGGCGCGCTGGCCTGCTCGAGCACCTGCCGCAGGCGGCCGGACAGCGGCGCGTCGCCGAGCGGCGTCCGCAGCGTGCTGTCGTCGATCGTGGCCGGCATGAAGTTCATCGCGGGCGAGCCGATAAACCCGGCCACGAACAGGTTGTCCGGGTTGTCGTAAAGCTGCTGCGGCGAGCCGACCTGCTGCAAGATGCCGTTGCGCATGACCGCGACGCGGTCGCCCAGCGTCATCGCCTCGGTCTGGTCGTGGGTCACGTAGACCATGGTGGTGCCCAGCCGCCGCTGCAGCCGCGACACCTCGGTCCGCATCTGCACCCGCAGCTTGGCGTCCAGGTTGGACAGCGGCTCGTCCATCAGGAACACCGAAGGGTCACGGACGATCGCCCGGCCCATCGCGACCCGCTGGCGCTGGCCGCCGGACAAGTTGGCCGGCTTGCGCTCCAGGTGCTGGGTCAGGTCCAGGACCCGGGCCGCCTCGTTGACCTTCTCGTCGATCACGGACTGGGGATTCTTCGCCAGCTTCAGCGCGAACCCCATGTTCTCCCTGACCGTCATGTGCGGGTACAGCGCGTAGCTCTGGAACACCATCGCGATGTCCCGGTCCTTCGGCGCCATGTTGTTGACGACCTTGCCGCCGATGCGGAGCTCGCCTTCGGTGATGTCTTCCAGGCCCGCGATCATGTTCAGCGTCGTCGACTTCCCGCAGCCAGACGGGCCGACCAGGATGACGAACTCGCCGTCGGCGATGTCCAGGCTGATCTTGTCGACAGCGAGCGCGCCGTCCGGGAACCGCTTGGTGACCTGGTCAAGAACGATGTCAGCCACTGTGTCTCCTAATTCCTAGCCCTTGACGGCGCCAGAGGTCAGCCCAGCGACGATCCGGCGCTGGAAGAACAGCACGAAGATGATGATCGGGATGGTGATGACCACGGCCGCCGCGGCGATCGGGCCGGTCGGCGAGGTGAACTGCGAACTGCCGCTGAAGAACGCCAGCGCCGCCGGAGCGGTCCTGGCGTTCGTCGTGGACGTGAACGAGATCGCGAACAGGAATTCGTTCCAGCAGAACAGGAACACCAGGATCGCGGTGGTCACCATTCCAGGTGCGGCCAGCGGCGCGATCACGCGCATGAAGGCCTGGAACGGGGTGGCGCCGTCCATCTTGGCCGCCTTCTCCAGCTCCCACGGGATCTCGCGGAAGAAGGCCGACAGGATGTAGATGCCGAGCGGCAGCCCGAACGCCACGTACGGGATGATCAGGCCGGGCCAGGTGTCGAACAGGCCGAGCGCCCGCTCGATGCTGAACATCGGCGTGACCAGCGAGATCGCCGGGAACATGGCGATCAGCAGGGCCATCCCGATCAGCACCTGCTTGCCGGGGAACGCCAGCCGGGCGACGGCGTAGGCAGCCATCGAGGCCAGCAGCACCGCGATCACCGTCGCGATCAGCCCGATGCCGACCGAGTTCAGCAGCGGCCGCAGGAACGTCGAGCTCTTCAGGATGCCGCTGTAGTTCGACCAGGTCCACTGCTTGGGCCAGAAACTGGCGTCCGGGATCGAGCCGGCGGTCTTGAACGACAGCGACAAGATCCACAGCAGCGGGATCAGGGTGAGCACGACGGCGACCGTGTTCGCGGTCCCCCAGCCGAACTTCCTCGATGTGGTCGCGCTTTCCATCAGCGCGTCACCTCTTTCCGATATCCGAGCCGGGGGCGGCGGTCCCGAAGCCCCTGATGAACACGACCGCGATGATCGCCACGAGGATGAAGATCAGGATCGAGATGGCCGATCCGATGCCCAGGTTCAGCGCGTTGAACAGGTTGTCGTAGCCGAGGATCGACACTGAGCCTGTGTTGTTGCCGCCCTGGGTGAGGATGTAGATGTTGTCGAAGATCCGGAACGCGTCCAGGGTCCTGAACAGCAGCGCGACCAGGATGGCCGGCTTCATCAGGGGCAGCGTGATCCTGGTGAACCGCTGCCAGCCGGTCGCGCCGTCCACCTTGGCCGCCCGCTGCAGGTCCTCGGGCACCAGCGACAGCCCGGCCAGCAACAGCAGGGCCATGAACGGGGTGGTCTTCCAGACCTCGGCCAGGATGATCACGCCGATCGCCTGACCGGTGTGGCTGAGCGGTGCGCCATTGCTGAACAGGGCCGACAGCCAGCCCGTGCTCGGCGTCCAGGCGAACTGCCAGCTGTACGCCGCGGCAACGGTGACGATCCCGTACGGGATCAGGGCCGCGGTCCGCACCGTGTTGCGGCCGAAGATCGTCCGGTGCATCAGCAACGCGAGCAGCATGCCTAGCACGAGCTCGAAGGCCACCGAGACCACCGTGATGATCAGCGTGACGACGAGCGCATGCCACCAGTAAGGCGATGACAGCACGGCCGCGTAGTTGGCCAGCCCGACGAACTTGATGTCCTGCGGCAGCTCCAGGTTGTACCGCTCCAGCGACAGGTACACCGCATACCCGACCGGGTACGCGGTCACCGCGATCATGACGATCACGGCCGGCGCGCAGAGCAGCCAGCCAAGCCTGCGCTCGGCCCGCGCCCCTTCCGACAGCTTCTTCTTCGTCGCCGGCGGCACCTGCGCCGCCGTGGCGGTGGTCGCGGCCTCGCTCTGGATACTCATCGGCCCCTTCCTTTCCCTGCCGCCAGGATGCGGCCCGTCACGCGGGTCACGGGACCAGGCCCTTCGACGCGAGGGCGTTGGTGAGCTGGCTGGCCATCTTCTTCTCGGTGGCCGCCGGGCTGATGCCTGCGGGCGGCGAGACCAGGTGCGAGATATTGATCGACAGGACCTGGTAAACCGGGGACTTCGGCCGGACGGCCGCGGTCTCCAGCTCCTTGAGGATGTCGGCGTGGAACGGGTAGTCACCGAACAGCTTGGGATCGCTGTACAGGCTGGTGATCGTGGGCGGCACGCCGCCCTTGATCGCGCCCAGCAGCTGGTTGGCCTTGTCCCGCAGGCACAGCGCGGCCTGGAACGCGAGCTTGGCGTGCCGGGAGTACGAGCTGACCGCGAGGTCGATGCCGCCGATCGTGACGTGCACCGGCTTACCCGCCACGACCTGCGGATACGGTGCCCACTTGAAGTTCTTGAACATCTTCGGGTTGTCCGCCTTCATGGACGGATACACGAACGGGTAGTTCAGCTGGAACGCCGCCGTGCCGGATTCCATCGCCAGCCGGTTGTCGTTCTCCTGCTGCACGTCCAGCGACGGGTCGGCGGCCACCGACGAGGCGAGCCGCTTCATCATCGCCAGCGCGGTGATCGCGGGCTTGCCCAGCACGACCTTGTTGGCCGCCTTGTTCAGCACGGTGCCCCCCGCGCTGGCCAGCATCGTGTTGAACCACACCGTCACGCCCTCGTACTGCGCGCCCTGGATCTCGATCAGGTGCGGCTTGCCCTCCTTGGCCAGCTTGATCGAGTCGTTGATCATCTCGGCCCACGTCTTCGGTGGCGTCGGGACCAGGTCCGAGCGGTACCACAGCAGCTGGGTGTTGGTGTTGTCGGGCGCTGCGTACAGCTTGCCCTTCCAGGTCGCCGTGTTCAGCATCGGCTTGAGCGTGCCATTCTCCACGCTCGCTTTGTTCGCGCCGGTCCACGGCAAGATCCAGCCGGCCTGCGCGAACTCGGCCTCCCAGGTGACATCCAGGCCCATGATGTCGATCGAGCTGTCATGGGCGGCCAGACGCCGCACCAGCTGCTGACGCTGCCCGTCCGCCGACAACGGCAGCTGCTGGTAGGAAATGGTGTACTTGCCGTGACTGGCCTTGCTGCAGTTCGCGACCGCCGTGTTGGTCACGCCCGAGGTGTCGGGATACAGGTAATAGGTCAGGTGCACCGGCCCTGAACCGCCGCTCCCGCTGCCGCACGCGGCCAGCGCCGACGCGGTCAGCGCCACCCCGCAGTACACCGCCAGTTGCCGGCGCATCCCGTTCCTCCGCTGGCGAATCGCCAGGGTTCCGGAACGGGTCAGCCGATCAGGATCACCCATCATCTTGCCTCCATCGCGGAACTCAGAGCCGCTGATCCCGGCCTTAGCGCCGGCCGCAGACGGGCTACTGGAATGCCCGTTTCACACCCAGCACGAGACCAGACCACTTCCCAGCTACCCCCTGGCAGGAGTTGAACCGTAAGCGAACGAAATTTCCGAGAATCCTGAGACTGCAGGGGCTGCCGAGACATCTGGGCACGGAACACGGCGTAACTGGCCTGACGGCGACGGCCAAACCGCGCCGGCATCGTGATCGGCTCTGTCCCGCGCTATCCGCGCCCGGTCAGACGCCTTCACAAGGCCTCCCAGATCCGGTTACTTTGTGGAAACCGGCTCCATTCGGATTGATTAATCCTTACTCCGCCCCGGCAGCCCGTCAAGACACACCTGTCCCGCCCGTTCATCAGACCCTGCCACTTCTGGGCCACTTCTGGCAGCCTGCTTTCATGACCAGCAGCCCGCACGACGAGATCACCAGCCCCGGCCGCCCGGTGACCCAGGAGGTCTGCGCCGGGGTCTATGCCTACGTCCAGCCGGACGGCACGTGGTGGATCAACAACACCGGGTTCCTGACCGGGCCGCAGGGCGTGATCAGCATCGACGCCTGCTCGACCCAGCGGCGGACTGAGGCCTACCAGCGCGCGATCACCGCGGTGACCGAGGCGCCCGTGCGGGCCGTGGTCAACACCCATCACCACGGCGACCACACCTTCGGGAACTGCCTGTTCCCCCGGGCCGCGGTCATCGCCCAGGAGCGAGCCAGGGCCGAGGCGATCGCGTTCGGCCCGCCGCGGGAGCTGCCGTTCTGGGACGGACCCGACTGGGGCGAGCTGACCCTCGACCCGCCGTTCGTCACATTCGCCGACCAGATCGCCCTGCACGCGGGCGACCTGCGGGCCGAGGTCCGCTATGTGGGCACGCCGGCCCACACGACCAACGACTCGGTCGTCTGGATACCCGACCGGTCGGTGCTGTTCTGCGGCGACCTGATCTTCAACGGCGGCACCCCGTTCGTGCTGATGGGCTCGGTCGCCGGGGCGATCGACGTGCTCGAGCAGGTGATCGCCCCGCTCGCTGCGCAGACCATCGTGCCCGGCCACGGCCCCGTGTTCAGCGGCACCGTCTTCAGCGGCACCGGACCGATCGACCAGACCCTGGAGTACCTGCGGTTCGTCCAGCAGGCCGCGGTGGCCGGCCGGGCCGCCGGGCTGACTCCGCTGCAGGCCGCCACCGAAACCGACCTCGGCCCGTTCGCCGGCTGGCCAGACGCCGAGCGCATCGCCGGCAACCTGCACCGCGCCTACGCCGAGCTCGACGGCGCCCCGCCGGGCGCCCCGATCGACATCGTCGCTGCCCTCGCCGACATGGTCACCTGGAACGGCGGCCGGCCGCTGCGCTGCCTCGCCTAGCCGGCCGGGCTGGCCGAGGTCGCCTGGCTAGCCGAGGCCGCCGGAGGCGCGGATGCACTGGCCGGTGATCCACCGGCCGTCCGGGCCGGCCAGCATCGCGACCACCGCGGCGACGTCGGCGGGCTGCCCGATCCGGCCCAGCGCGGTCATCTGAGTCACCGCCGACCAGGACGACTCGTCCGGGTTGTTCTGCCGCCACAGGTCGGTGTCGGTGGCGCCGGGCAGCACGGCATTCACGGTGATCTGGCGTGACCCCAGCTCGAACGCGGCTACCTTGCCGAGCAGCTCGAGCCCGGCCTTGCTGGCCGCGTAGGGCGCCATGCCGGGACCGGCCAGCACGGTGTTCATGGTCGAGATGTTGACGATCCGGCCGCCGGACCGCATCCGGCGGGCCGCTTGCTGGATCAGCATGAACGGGCTGGTCAGGTTCACCCGGACGACCGCATCGAAGTCCTCGCCGGTCAGGTCGGCGATCAGGCCCTGCGGGGCCACGCCGGCGTTGTTGACCAGGATGTCGAGCGGCCCGATCAGGCGCTCGGCCTCGTCGTACAAACGCAGGGCGGTCTCCGGATCGCCGAGGTCGGCCCGCACCGCGTGAGCGACCCCGCCGGCCGCCGAGACTCCTGCGGTTACCTCGGCCGCCTCCCGCTCGGCGGCCAGGAAGCTGAACACCACGCTGGCGCCCTCGGCCGCCAGCCGCTCCGCGATCGCGCGGCCGATCCCCCGCGAACCACCAGTGACCAGGGCCGTCTTGCCAGGCAATGTCGTCATGGCACCGCAGTATCCCAACCGGTGGGCCAGGCCGCCGACCGCGCGCCGGCGGTTAAGGGATAGCCAGGTCCCGTCGCTCTGAGGCATTCTTATCTCACACACCGTGCGGACGAGCTGTTCGAGCCGTCAACCCTGGCCCGTGTCCTGTGCTCGTACTCGTCGCTGACGGAGGCTCTGACAGGCATGGTCTACCTGCTGGCACTCGCTGCCTCGCTCGTGAACGCGCTGACCAGCGTGCTGCAGCGGCTCGGCGTGCAGAACGCGCCGGCCGACGCGGCCCTGCGGCTCAGCCTGCTCAAGCACGCGCTGAGCCGCGGCATCTGGCTACTCGGCTTCGCGCTGATGATCGTCTCGTTCGTCGTCCAGGCGATCGCCCTGCACCTCGGGCGGCTCTCCCAGGTCCAGCCGATCCTGACCACCGAGCTGGTTTTCCTGGCCGCGATCCTGGCGATCTGGTTCCGGTTCCAGATCGGCGTGCGGGAATGGGTCGGCGCGATCGCCGTGGCCGGCGGCCTGTCCGGCTTCCTGTACTTCGCCCAGCCGCAGTTCGGCATGAGCCCGCCGCCCGGCTGGCGCTGGGGCGTGGCCGGCGGCGTCTGCGCCGGCCTGATCGTGGTGACGGTCCTGCTCGCCACGCGCGGGCCGCGCTGGTGGCGGGCCACCATGTTCGGCACCGCCGCCTCGATCAGCTTCGCGTTCACCGCCGCCTGCACCAAGGTGGTCTCCAACTTCGCCTCGGCCGACTGGACCCAGCTGTACAAGCACTGGCAGGTCTACGCGCTAGCGTTCTTCGGCGCGCTCGCCGTGTTCCTGACCCAGAACGCCATTCACGCCGGGCCGCTCGTCGCCTCCCAGTCCACCGTCGTGCTGATCGACCCGCTGGCCAGCATCTGCATCGGCATCGGGCTGTTCGGCGACGACCTGCACACCAGCGGCGCGGCCGGGCCGCTGGAGGCGATCTCGCTGCTGATCGCCTTCGTCGGCGCCTTCTTCCTGGCCAGATCGCCGCTGATCAGCGCGATGAACCAGGGCGAGCGGCTGGTGCCGCAGCCGCGCCGGTCGAGTTCGGCCCCGCTGGCCGACTCCACCTGAAGCGGGACCGGCCCTGCACCTGAAGCGGGACCGGCCGCGAACCTGGCGCCAGGACGGGCCGCCCAGGCTGGACTCGCGCCGGCGGCTGCCGTAGTTTGCCCGTGTCCGCGCCCGTCGACGGCGACGTAACGGACTCTGGCGCAAGGAGACCTGGTGGACTTCGCGATTCCGGCCGATCTCGCCGCCTACCTGGCCGAGCTCGACGCGTTCATCGAGG
>DASWAH010000095.1:0-12402 GCA_036391235.1 Streptosporangiaceae bacterium | reverse complement strand
GTCGCCTCGGGCCAGGCCGAGATCTTCTGATGAGCCCGGACGAGATACTCCTGCCGCTCGCGCAGGCCTGCGCCGCGGTCAGGCCGGCCGGCCAGGACGACGCCGTCGGCGGCGTGCGCCCGGCCGCCGTAGCCGTTCCGGCCAGCACGCAAGAGGCGGCAGGCCTGCTGCGGGCCGCGTCCGCGCTCGGGCTGGCCGTCGTGGTCAGGGGCAGCGGTACCCGGCTGCACTGGGGTAACCCGCCGGAGCGGTGCGACCTGATCATCGACACCAGCGGCCTGACCGAGATCGTCGAGCACGCGGCCGGCGACCTGGTGGCGACCGTGCAAGCCGGTGTCCGCCTGGACGAGCTGGCCGCCGTGCTCGGACGGGCCGGCCAGCGGCTGGCCCTGGATCCGCCGGGCGGGGGCACGATCGGCGGCGTGCTGGCCGCCGGCGCGGCCGGGCCGCTGCGGCTGCGTTACGGCACTCCGCGCGACCTGCTCATCGGGATCACCATCGTGCGTGCGGACGGCACCGTAGCCCGGTCGGGCGGCAAGGTCGTGAAGAACGTAGCCGGCTACGATCTCGGCAAGCTCTTCGCCGGCTCACGTGGAACGCTCGGGCTGATCACCCAGGCCACGTTCCGGCTGCACCCGGTCCCGGCCGAGACCGCGTACGTGACCGCCGAGTGCGCCGCCGCGGTGGACGCGTGCCAGGCCGTCGCCGCGGCTCTCGGCTCGCCGGCCACTCCGTCCGCGGCCGAGATCGACTGGCCGTCGGCTGGGGAACCGGTCCGGGTCTGCGTCGCTCTGGAAGGCAGCCGGGCCGGGGTCGCCGAGCGTGCGATCGCGCTGGCCGGACTGCTCGGGCCGGACGCGGCCCCGTCGGTCAGGCCAGAACCGCCGGCCTGGTGGGGCGGCGGCCCGGGCGCCCAACCGGACGGGACGGTTCTGCAGGTGGCGTTCTGGCCAGGCGACCTCGGAGTGGTGCTGGCCGAGATCAGGGCTGCGGCCCTGGCCGCGGGGGTCGACCCGGCCGTGGGCGGCCCGGCCGCCGCGGGCGTCCTGTACATCGCGCTCCCGCCCCAACTCGAGCCGGGCGCGGTCGCAGCCCTGGTCGCGGTGCTGCGCGGCGCGGTCGGTCACGGGCTCCCGGCCGACTCGGGGCACCGGCTGTCGCAGGACCGCCAGCCGGTCATCCACGCCAAGCCGGGAGCCAGGCGCGAACCGCGCAGGCTGGGCCGTCGCCGGCCGGCGGCCGGCCAGGCCGACCGCACCGAGGTGGCGCCCACGCCGCCGGAAGGGTCGGCAGGACCGGCAGGACCGGCGGAACAGGTCAGGTCGGCCGAAGGGCCGCCAGCCCGGGCCAACGTGACGGTGCTGCACGCTCCGCTCGCGGTGGCCACGCTGATCGACCTGTTCGGCCCGGTGCCGTCGCTGGGCCTGATGCGAGCGGTCAAGCGCCAGTTCGACCCGGAACGAGTGCTGGCGCCCGGACGATTCGCCGGAGGAATCTGATGACGCTCGACCCGGGCGGCGAACTGCGCGCTGTCGTGGACGACTGCGTGCACTGCGGCTTCTGCCTGCCGGCCTGCCCGACCTACCAGCTGTGGGGCGAGGAGATGGATTCCCCGCGCGGGCGCATCCACCTGATCGGCCAGCTCCTGGACGGCGCCCAGGCCAGCCCGGCCGCGGCCGAGCACCTGGACCGCTGCCTGGGCTGCATGGCCTGCGTGCCTGCGTGCCCGTCGGGCGTGCGCTACGACAAGCTGATCGAGGCGGCCAGGTCCTGGACAGCCGGGCCGGACCAGGCCGGGCCAGACCAAGCCGGCCAGGACGGATCTGCCGCACCCGCCGCGCCCGCCGGCCCGGCCGGGGCGGCCGCCCCGGTGCCCGCGCTCCCGCCCAGGTCGCTCAGGGAGCGCTCACTGCGCAATGCGATCTTCGCGACGTTCCCGTACCCGGACCGGCTGCGGCTGCTGATGGGACCGCTCCGCGCGGCCCAGCGGACCGGCGTGAGCAAGCTGATGGGCCGCGGTAGCCTGGCCGGCCGGCTCGCCCCCGAGCTCGCGGCCGCGCTCAGGGTCGCTCCCGGCCGTCCCGCGAACCCGCCGCCGCGCGGCCGCCTGCCCGAGTTCATCCCGGCCAGGGGCGAGCGCCGGGCCGTGGTCGGCATGCTGGCCGGCTGCGTCCAGCAGGTGTTCTTCCCCCAGGTGAATGCCGCGACAGCCCGGGTACTGGCCAGCGAGGGCTGCGACCTGCTGGTCCCGGCCGGGCAGGGCTGCTGCGGAGCGCTATCGCTGCACGACGGCCGCCGGGCCGAGGCGATCAGGTTCGCCAAGGCGCTGATCGAGACGTTCGAGCGTCCCGGCGTGGACGCGATCGTGGTCAACTCGGCCGGCTGCGGATCGGCGATGAAGGAATACGCTGACCTGCTCGCCGCCGAGCCCAGCTGGGCCGGCCGCGCCGCTGCCCTGTCGGCCAAGGTCGCCGACTTCAGCGAGTTCCTGGCCCGGCTCGGGCCGGCCGCGCCGCGGCACCCGCTGCCGCTGACCGTGGCCTACCACGACGCTTGTCATCTGGCTCACGCCCAGCGGATCACGGTCCAGCCGCGCGAACTGCTCCAGGCGATCCCCGAGCTGCGGGTCGCCGAGCTGGCCGACGCCGGCATCTGCTGCGGCTCGGCCGGCATCTACAACCTGGTCCAGCCCGAGGCGGCGACCCAGCTCGGCGCCCGCAAGGCCGCCTCGGCCGCCGCGACCGGCGCCGACCTGCTGGTCTCCGGCAACCCGGGCTGCGCACTGCAGATCGCCTCGGCCCTGGCTGACGCCGGCACCCCGATGCCGGTCGCCCACCTGGCCGAGGTCCTGGACGCCTCCATCCGCGCCCGCCCCGCCCGCACCCTGCTCTGACATCCGCGCCCGCCCCGCACCGCCCAACCGGAATCGCCGGGTGGAGTTCTCGGGCGATAGACCGGTCAACTCCACCCAGCGATCCGGGTGACCGCCGAGTGGTGCCAAACTCGCCCTCCTGCGGAACTGATCCCGTGAACCTGACGCCGGGTACTGACATCACGGCGACACCAGGATGACGTCGAATGATGTCACCCTTGACTTGACAGACGTCATGAGTGACGTCATTATGGCGTCATGGAACTGTCACAGTACGTCGAGGGCCTGCAGCGAGAACTCGGTTCGCTGACCCGGTTCGCCCCCGACAACGTCGCCGAGGTGGCGCAGCGGCTAGCCGAGGCGCTCGACTCCTCGGTCCGGCTGACGCTGCTCGAGGTGCTGTCGGCGGCCGCCGCCGAGATCACCACCAAGCTGGACGAGACCGTGATCGATGTCCGGCTGAGCGCGGGCGAGCCCGAGTTCGTCGTCACCACGGTTCCTGACCAGCACGCCGAGCCGGCCGCCGGGCCCGACCTGGCCGCGGATGAGGCGGGAACCGCCCGCGTCACGCTGCGGCTGTCCGAGGCGCTCAAGGCCCGGGTCGAGGAACGAGCCGCGGCCGACGGCCTGTCGGTCAACTCCTGGCTTGCCCACGCCGCGATCCGCGCCCTGGACGCCCAGGGCCAGGGCGGCGGCCGGTCCCAGCGAACCAAATCATCCGGCCTCGGCCAGCGCATCACCGGTTACGCCCGCAGTTAAGCACCGCCGGGCCGCCAGGCCCGTGCCCGTCACCGTGTCACCACCCCATCACCGTGAGGAGATCAGTCATGGCTACCTGGGAATTCCCCGGATCGGACCCGATCGACCTGCGTGTCGCCTGCGCGGCCGGCAGCGTCACCATCACCGCGCACAGCACCGATGTCATCACCGTCGTCGCCACGCGCAGCTCGCACGGCGACGCCAACGATGCTGTCGATGACGTCATCGTCGACTTCGCCGACGGCCGCCTGGAGTTCTCGCAGGAGGCTAATCGCGGGCTGCGCTGGAAGAGCTACGGCCTGCACGTGCGGATCGTCGTCCCGGCCGGCTCGGTCGCCAACGTCAGGACCGCGTCGGCCGACGTCACCGCCCGCGGACAGTACGGCGCGGTAGACATCTACACCGCCAGCGGCGACGTCGACGTGCAGCAGGTGACCGGAACCGCCGACATCACCACGATGTCCGGCGCCCTGCAGCTGGCCGAGGCGGGCGAGGGCCAGCTGCAGACGGCGTCGGGCCGGATCTCGGTCCGGCACGCGGCCGGCGACCTGACCGCCAGGACCGCCAGCGGCAGCATCACCATCGGCGCGGCCGATGCCTCGGTGACCGCCAAGTCCGCCAGCGGCCAGGTCAGGATCGGCGCCGTGCGGCGCGGCCGCACCGACGTCAACGGCGTGTCCGGTGATGTCGAGGTCAAAGTCGTCGAGGGCACCGGCGTCTATCTCGACCTGGCCTCCGTGACCGGCCGGGTGCGCAGCGACCTGGACCCGTCGGGCGACGGCACCAGCGCCGAGGTGCCGGGCGAGAACCTCACCCTGCACTGCCGGACGGTCAGCGGCTCGATCAGCGTCGGCCGCGCCCCGGCCGCCGAGATGGCCAGCTGACCGGCCCGGCTCCCAGCAGTGAACCCCAGCCCGTCCAGGACAGGAAGGACCGCGTCATGTACCAGCGCCAGCTCGAAGACATAGCCAGCAAGCGCCCGGCGGAACTGCGGGCCATGCACGAGCCCGCCCGCCGCGGCCGGTCCGGCCGCACCCCGGTCAAGCCGCGCAAGCCGATCAGGACCCAGACCGGCTGGGCGCTGGTCTCGATCGGCCTGCGGCTGGCCGGGTCAGGAAACCGCTGACGCCCGCGTCCGGTGATCGTCGAGCCAGGAGGCAGCGACCTCGCCCTCGGCGACGATCACCGCGGGGCCGGTGAGCAGGCTGGCCGTCGCGCTCGGCGTGACGGCCAGCCTGCCGCCTGCCAGCTCCACCGTCCACCGCCGGGCAGCGGACGCACCGCCGTCCCGGCCAGAATCCCACTCTCCGGACGCCACCGCGGCGGCCACGGCCGCCGCCACCGCCCCGGTTCCGCAGGACATTGTCTCCCCCGACCCGCGTTCGTGGACCCGCATCGCGATCGCGTGCTGGCCGGCCGGCGCGACGAACTCCACGTTGACCCCGTCAGGAAAGGCCGCCAGGTCGACCTGGGGCGGCACCGACAGATCGATCTCCTCCAGCGGCCCGGCGGTCAGGCAGGCCAGGTGCGGGTTGCCCACCGAGACGGCCAGGCCGGTGAAGGTCCGGCCGCCGGCCACCACCTGCCCGGCCGGGCCGGGCACCGCCGGGCCCATGTCGACGGTCAGCGTCCCGTCCGGCTCGGCCCGCACCGCCCGCACGCCGCCCCTGGTCTCGATCCGCAGCTCCGGTCCGTCCGCGAGGCCGTGATCGAGCAGGTACCTGGCGAACACCCGGATCCCGTTGCCGCACATCTCGGCCAGGCTGCCGTCGGCGTTGCGGTAATCCATGAACCAGGGCGCGGAGCCGTCGCCGGACCTGACGATCCGCAGGATCCCGTCCGCCCCGAGCCCGGCGTGCCGGTCGCAGAGTGCCCGGACGGTCGGCGCGTCCAGGGCGAGCCGGTCGTCCAGGTCGGGCAGCAGGACGAAGTCGTTGCCCGTGCCGTGCCCCTTGGCGAAGCGCATGACCTGCATGCTAGCTCTCCGGCCGGCCGGGCCCGGCCGGGTCAGACCGTGACGGGTCAGGCCCCGGCAAGTCAGGTCCCGACGGGTCAGGCTCGGCGATCGCGGCCAGCGCGACCGCGGTCGGCACCGGGGCGGCCGCGGCCAGCCAGCGCACCCGGGGGTCGCGCCGGAACCACGACTCCTGCCGCCGGGCGAACCGCCGGGTCGCCCGCACGGTCTCGGCTTCGGCCTCGGCCTCGGTGCAGGCGCCGTCCAGGAACCGCAGGATCTGCTGGTACCCGAGCGCCCGGCTGGCGGTCAGGCCTGCCCGCAGCCCGGATCCCGGACCGCCGGCTCCGGCCAGCCGGCGCACCTCGTCGACCAGGCCGTCCTGCCACATTTGCCGGACCCGGCCGGCGATCCGCTGGTCGAGCACGTCCCGTGGCATAGCCAGCCCGAGCTGCACCGCGGGCAGCACCGCCGCGTATCCCGGCATCGTCGCGCTGAACGGCTGCCCGGACAGCTCGATGACCTCGAGCGCGCGGACGATCCGGCGGCCGTTGCTGGGCAGGATCGTCGCCGCGGCGGCGGGATCGGCGGCCGCCAGGCGCGCGTGCATCACCCCGGGCCCGACTGCCGCCAGCTCCGATTCCAGCCGGGCCCGCAGACCCGGATCCGTGCCGGGAAACCGCAGGTCATCGAGCACGGCCCGGATGTACAGGCCGGAACCGCCGGCCAGGATCGCGGTCCGCCCGCGGGCCTGGATGTCCGCGATGACCGCCCTGGCCAGCTGCTGGTACTCCGAGACGCTGGCCGTCTGGGTCACGTCCCAGATGTCGAGCAGGTGGTGCGGCACGCCACCGCGCTCGGCCACCGTGAGCTTGCCGGTGCCGATGTCCATGCCCCGGTACAGCTGCATGGAGTCGGCGCTGATCACCTCGCCGTCCAGCGCCCGCGCGAGCCGCAGGGCCAGCTCCGACTTCCCGGTCGCGGTCGCGCCGACCACCGCGACCACCAGATCGGGTCCGGTCACGCCGTCACGTCCGCACCTGGCCGGCGGTCAGGCGCGCAGGCCGACCGCGGGCATGCCGAGCAGCACCGGAGCGCCAGAGCCGTCCGCCGCGGCACCGTCCGGCCCCGGCCCGGACGCACGGGCCTGCCAGGCATCGCCGCCCGTGGTCCTGCGCAGCCCCAGCGGCGCCCCGTCGGCGATCAGGTAGTGCGGCGCCGCCCTGGTCACCGTCGTCGTGATGACATCGCCCGGCCGCGGCACCGCGTCGCCGGCCGGGGTGACGTGCACCAGGCGGTTGTCCCTGGCCCGGCCCGACATCCGGTGGGTCGCGCCGTCCTTGCGGCCCTCGCCCACCGCGACCAGCACCTCGACCTGCTGCCCGGTCAGCTTCTGGTTCTCGGCCAGCGTGATCTCCTCGACCAGGGCAACCAGGCGCGCGTACCGCTCGGCGACCACCGGCGGCGGCACCTGGCCGTCCATCGTCGCGGCTGGAGTGCCCGGCCTGATCGAGTACTGGAACGTGAACGCGCCGGCGAACCTGGCCTGCCGGACGACGTCCAGGGTGTCCTCGAAGTCCTGGTCGGTCTCGCCAGGGAATCCCACGATGATGTCCGTGGTGATCGCCGCGGCCGGGATCGCCGCCCGCACTTTGCCCAGGATGCCCAGGTAGGAGTCCCGCCGGTAGGCCCGCCGCATTGCCCGCAGGACCGCGTTCGAGCCCGACTGCAGCGGCATGTGCAGCTGCGGCATGACGTTCGGGGTCTGGGCCATGGCCTCGATCACGTCGTCGGTGAAGTCCCGCGGGTGCGGCGAGGTAAACCGCACCCGCTCCAGGCCGTCGATCTCGCCGCAGGCCCGCAGCAGCTTGCCGAACGCCAGCCGGTCACCGAACCCCACGCCGTAGGAGTTCACGTTCTGGCCGAGCAGGGTGACCTCGAGCACCCCGTCGTCGACCAGCGCCCGGATCTCGGCCAGCACGTCACCCGGCCGGCGGTCCTCCTCGCGGCCGCGCAGGCTCGGCACGATGCAGAAGGTGCAGGTGTTGTTGCAGCCGACCGAGATCGCCACCCAGGCTGAGTACGGCGACTCGCGCCGGGCCGGGAGCACCGAGGGGAACCGCTCGAGCGACTCGGCGATCTCGACCTGGGCCCGCTGCTCGACCCGCGCGCGCTCCAGCAGGGCCGGCAGCGACCCGATGTTGTGAGTGCCGAAGACCACGTCGACCCAGGGCGCGCGGCCGGTGATCGCGGCCCTGTCCTTCTGGGCCAGGCAGCCGCCGACCGCGATCTGCATGCCCGGATGGGCGTTCTTGACGGGCAGCAGGTGGCCGAGGTTGCCGTACAGGCGATTGTCGGCATTCTCCCGGACGGCACAAGTATTGAACACCACCACGTCGGGCTCGGAGCCCTCTGCTGCCTTGTGGTATCCGGCGGACTGCAGCAACCCGGCCAGGCGCTCGGAATCGTGCATGTTCATCTGGCACCCGTAGGTGCGGATTTCGAAGGTCCGCTGACCGTCTGCGCCAGGCATGCTCCATAGGGTAGACGCAGCCGCCACCCAGTCGAGGAGTCGCCGTGACCGAGCCCGCCGCCGACCTGATCATCCTGGACCCGGAGAAAGTGGACGTACCGGCGGCCGAGCTGGGCGAAGGTCCGTGCTGGGACGAGCAGACCCAGTCGCTGTACTGGGTCGACATCCCGGCCGGCCGGGTGCACCGGCTGAGCGAGGCCGGCGTGCATTCCTCCTGGGACGTGGGCGCGGCCGCCAGCGCCGTGGTTACCAGGGCCAGCGGCGGCCTGGTCGTCGCGGCCGGCAACGGCTTCCTCACCCTGGACCCGCTGACCGGCGAGGTCGCCGAGCTGGCCGGCGCGCCCGGCCAGCCGGGCACGCGGATGAACGACGGCAAGTGCGACCGGGCCGGCCGGTTCTACGCCGGGACCATGGCCGCCGACGAGTCGCCGGGCAAGGGCTCGTTCTACCGGCTCGACACCGACGGCTCGGTTACCGAGCTCATGACCGGCCTGGGCATCTCGAACGGCCTCGGCTGGAGCCCGGACGACTCGCTCATGTATTACACGGACTCCCTGGACTACCGGGTCGACGTGCTCGACTACGACGCGGCCAGCGGGCGGATGGGCGAACGCCGGCCGTTCGTCTCGCTCGGGTCTGGCGAGGTAATGCCGGACGGGCTGGCCGTCGATGCCCAGGGCGGCGTCTGGGTCGCGGTCTGGGGCGGCGGCGTGGTCCAGCGCTACGACCCTTCAGGGCGGCTTACCAGCGTGGCCCGGCTGCCGGCCGCCAACGTCACGAGCTGCGCCTTCGGCGGCCCCGGCCTCGACCAGCTCTACATCACCACCGCGGCCGGGCCCGGGCGGTCCGCCGGAGCCCTGTTCACTTGCCCGGCCGGCGTGGCCGGCCTGCCCGGTTTTCCCTATCGCGGCTGATCAGTAGGGGCGCGTTCAAGATCGCGGCCGGTTGTCGGGATTCGGCGCGAACCGATCAGGCCGGGTAGGGCACGATATCCCTATGACCGACAACGTGACCGCGGGGACGGGCGAATCCGGGGGGCATAACAGCACGGCGGAACCGGGTGATCCGGGCGCGCTGGGCGAGACCTCCGGCGCCGCTGGCGGCACGGACGGTGCGGCCGGCCAGGCCAGGCGGCAGCTGCCGTACGGCAGCTGGCCATCACCGGTCAGCGCGGCCGAGGTAGCAGGCGGCCGGCTCCGGCTGGCATTCCCGACCGTGGTCGGCGACCAGGTGTGGTGGCAGGAAGACCGTCCTGGCGAGTCCGGGCGCACCACGATCGTCCGCTGCGGGCCGGACGGCGAACTGGTGACCCTGCTGCCCGCGCCCTGGACGGCCAGGACCCGGGTGCATGAGTACGGCGGCCTGTCCTACCTGCCGGTCAGCACCCCGGCGGCCGTGGACGCGCTGGCCAAGGCCGGGGATGCCAGCGCCGCCGGCGGTCCGAGCCCCCTGGTGTTCGCTAATTTGTCCGATCAGCGGCTGTACCTGGCCGGACCGGCGGTCGCGGACGGCACCGGCCAGCCGGTGCCGCTGACCCCTGACCCGGCCGCGCCGGGCGGTGCGTACCTGCCCGCGGGCGGCGGGGCCGGGCGGCCGACCGGATCGTCGGCAGCGCTGGAGGCCGGCGCCCTGCGTTACGCCGACTTCGTGCTGTCGCCGGACGGGGCCGAGATCTGGTGTGTCAGGGAGCGGCACCAGGCGGGCAAGGTGACCAGGGCGATCGTCGCCGTGCCGCTGGACGGCTCGGCCGCCGCCGACCCGGCCGCGGTCCGGGTGCTGGTCACCGGCAACGACTTCTTCGCCTACCCGACCCCGTCGCCGGACGGGCGCTGGCTGGCCTGGATCTGCTGGAACCACCCGCACATGCCCTGGGACGGCACCGAACTGCGGGTGGCGCCCCTGGAGGACGGCAGGCCGGGCAAGGGCAGGCTGATCAAGGGCAGCAACCGGGAGTCGGTGCTGGCCCCGCTGTGGCGGGACAACAGCAGCCTGTACGTCGCGACCGACTGGACCGGCTGGTGGAACATCTACCAGCTCGGGCTGAGCGGCGAGCCGGCCCAGGCGCTGTACCCGGCCGACGAGGAGTTCGCCGGACCGCTGTGGCAGCTCGGGGCCCGGCCGTTCGCGATGCTGGCTGACGGCACGCTCGCGGTCTGCCACGGCCAGGGTGACGCCCGGCTCGGCCTGCTCGACCCGGAAACCTCCGAGCTGACCGACCTGGACCTGCCGTTCACCGACGTGCTCGAGGCGATCTGCGCCGACGGCACCACGATCGCCGCGATCGGCGGCGCCGCGCTGGAGCCGAACTCGGTGCTGCGGATCGACACCGCGGCGGGCACCGCCGACGTGCTGCGGGCCGAGATCAGCGAACTGCCCGACCGGGCCTACCTCCCGGTCCCCAGGCAAGAGGAGCTGGAAGGGCCGTACGGCCGGGTCGTGCACGCGCTGATCTACCCGCCGGCCAACCCCGAGTTCACCGGAGCCGAAGGGGAGCTCCCGCCCTACATCGTCTGGGTGCACGGCGGCCCGACCGGGCACGTGACGGCCAGGCTGAGCCTGGAGAAGGCCTACTTCACCAGCCGCGGCATCGGCATCATCGACGTCAACTACGGCGGCTCGTCCGGTTACGGCCGGCTGTACAGGAACCGGCTGAACCGCGAGTGGGGCGTGGTCGACGTGGCCGACGCCAAGGAGGCCGCCCGTTCGCTGGCCAGGCGCGGCGATGCGGACGGTCACCGGCTCGGGATCAGGGGCGGCTCGGCCGGCGGCTGGACGGCCCTGGCCGCGGTCACTACCGGCGCGGTCAGCGATCCGGTCTTCAGCGCCGCGGTGTCCTATTACGGCGTCTCTGACCTGCGCGGCTTCGCCGAGATCACGCACGACTTCGAGTCGCGTTACCTGGACGGGCTGATCGGGCCGCTGCCGGGGTTCGACACGGTGTACGCCGAGCGGGCGCCGGTCGGGCACATTAACGACAACACCTGCCCGGTGCTGCTGCTGCAGGGCCTGGAGGACCCGGTCGTGCCGCCGCAGCAGTCCGAGAGCATCGCGGCGGACCTGGCCGCGCACGGCATCAGGCACGCCTACATCGCCTTCGAGGGCGAGTCGCACGGGTTCCGCCGAGCCGACTCGATGGTCACCTCGCTGGAGGCCGAGCTGTCGTTCTACGGGCAGATCCTGGGCTTCACCCCGCCCGGCGTCCCCGAGATCAAGCTCACGAGCTGACGGCGGTAGCGGTCAGCGCGCGTACTCGGTCGCCCGGGACTCCCTGATCACGGTCACCCTGATCTGGCCGGGGTAGGTCAGTTCCTCCTGCACCTGCTTGGCGACGTCCCTGGCGATGACCTGCGCCCCGATGTCGTCGACGGCGCCCGGCTTGACCATGACCCGGATCTCCCGGCCGGCCTGCATCGCGAAGACCTTCTCCACCCCCGGCTGGGACTGGGCGATCTGCTCGAGCCGTTCGAGCCGCTTGACGTAGGCCTCCAGCGACTCTCGCCGGGCGCCTGGACGGCCGCCGCTGATCGCGTCGGCCGCCTGCGTCAGCACGGCCTCGACAGTGCGGACCTCGACCTCGTTGTGGTGCGCCTCGATCGCGTGCACGACGTCCTCGGTCTCGCCGTACCGCCGCGCGATCTCCGCCCCGATCAGCGCGTGGCTGCCCTGCACCTCGTGGGTGAGGGCCTTGCCGATGTCGTGCAGCAGCGTTCCCCGCTTGAGCAGGGCCGGGTCCAGGCCGAGCTCGCTGGCCATCATCCCGGCGATATGAGCCGACTCGATCAGGTGCCTGAGCACGTTCTGGCCGTAGGAGGTTCGGTACCGGAGCTGGCCGAGCAGCTGGGTCAGCTCGGGGTGCATGTCGGTGATGGCCAGGTCGATCAGCGCGTCCTCGCCGGCCCTGACGCAGAGTTCGGTGATCGTCTGCCGGCTCTGCTCGTAGGCCTCCTCGATCCGCTGCGGGTGGATCCGGCCGTCGGCGACCAGGCGCTCCAGCGTGAGCCGGCCCACTTCCCGCCGGACCGGATCGAAGCAGGACAGCAGCACCGCCTCGGGCGTGTCGTCGATGATCAGGTTGACGCCGGTGACGGTCTCGAAGGCCCGGATGTTCCGGCCCTCGCGGCCGATAATGCGGCCCTTCATCTCGTCGCCCGGCAGGTGCAGCACCGAGACCACCGACTCGCTGGTCTGCTCGCTGGCCACCCGCTGGATCGCCAGCGTCACGATCTTCCTGGCCCGATGCTGGCCCTCCTTCTTCGCTTCGCCCTCGATCTGCCTGACGATCAC
>DASWAH010000094.1:0-3920 GCA_036391235.1 Streptosporangiaceae bacterium | reverse complement strand
TCGACGAGCGGCTCGGCGGCCACCCGGCCGGCGGCCGGGCGGCGGGTGAGGCGGCGCTCCCAGAAGGCGAACCCGGCCAGCAGGATCACGCCGGCGAGCATCGTCAGCAGGGCGGTCCGGTCGGTCCAGCCGTTGTTCCCGGCCTTGATCAGCCCGTAGGTCAGGGCGGTCAGGCCGGCGCTGGAGGCCGCAATGCCGGGGATGTCGATGCCGGGAACGGCGTCGCCGCGACGGGCCTCGCCGCGCGACTCGGGCATCAGCGCCGTCACTGCGACCAGGGCGACCAGCACGACCGGGATGTTGATCAGGAACACCGAGCCCCACCAGAAGTGGTCGAGCAGCCAGCCGCCGAGAATCGGGCCGATGGGATAGCCGAGGAAGGTCGCGCCGCCGACGGCGGCGATGGCCCGCGGCCGCTCTTCCGGGCTGAACAGCACGGGCAGCACGGCCAGCGACATCGGCAGGATCACCGCGGCAGCGAGGCCGAGAACGGCCCTGGACGCTATCAGCTCGCCCGCGGAAGTCGAGTAAGCGCAGGCCAGCGAGGCTAGGCCGAACACGGCCAGGGCGCCGGTGAGCAGACGTTTGCGGCCGATCCGGTCGCCCAGCAGGCCGGCCGGCAGCAGCGCCGCGGCCAGTACGAGGCTGTAGGCGTCCACGAACCACTGCAGGTCGGACGAGGACGCCTTCAGGTCGGCCGAGACCGTGGGCAGCGCGAGCGTCAGCACGAATAGGTCCAGCGCGACCACGAGCACGCTGAGCGCGAGGGAGGCCAGCGCCCACCACCGGCGGGAGTCTCCTGACGACATGACGATCACCTTCTGATAGTCGCTCGCTAGTGGAAGTTACTTTCAGTTTCAGATTAGAACTTCCTGAGAGTTACTGTCAATTGCCTTGGGCAGTCAGCATCTCCGCGGCAGGCTAGGAGTGGCGCCGTTGACGGGTGGGGGAGACTGTTGGGTGCGGGACGGGCGTCCCGCCTATGGCCACGCCAGGAGACAGTGATGCCAGAGCCAGAGGGCAAGGAACTCGAGCAGGTTCGCGCACGCCGGGCCGAGCTGCGGGAGAAGTACCTCAAGCCGCGGGGAAGCCGGCCGCCGACGACGGTCCAGGGCGTGCATCACCTCGCCCTGATCTGCAGGGACACCGAGGAGACGATCAAGTTCTACCAGGAGTTCCTCGGCTTCCCGCTGGTCGAGCTGGTAGAGAACCGTGACTACAAGGGCTCGAATCACTTCTTCTTCGACATCGGCAACCGCAACCTGCTTGGCTTCTTCGATTTTCCTGGGCACGACCACCCGGACTGGATGGAGACCGTCGGCGGAGTACAGCATCTGGCCATCTCCGTCTCGCCGGCCCAGTTCGACGCGGCCAGGAAGAAGCTCGACGAGGCGGGCGTGGAGTACCTGGGCCCCGATCGCGGAGTGGAGGAGAGCATGTACTTCCGCGACCCGAACGGCGTCGGGCTCGAGCTGTACCGGGAAGAGCTCGGCATCTTCAACGGCGAGCCCCTGCTGGACTGAACGCCCGGGCGCGGCGCCTGGGGTTAGCGAAGTTCTCGGCGGATCACCAGGCGCAGTCCCGTCCAGGTCTGGTCGATGGCGCACACCTTGTTGTCGACCAGACCGGTCGGGAGGGCGATCTCCCTGATCACGTGGTCGGTCATGTCGGTCGGCACCTTCGAGGCGCGCTTCGGGAATGCGATCCACAGGCCGCAGGCCGGTGCCATCTTGTCCCGGAACCGGCCGAGCTGGCTGTCCAGGTCGTCTCGCCAGGTCACGAACGCGATGATCACGTCGAACTTGGCAGCCGCGCCCAGGTGGGTGCGGATTCTCGCCTCGTCGCCGACCTCGGCTGCGAGCCGGTCGGCGAAGCCGTCGGGCGCGCCGATGATGACGACCTCGTCGTCTTCACCGATGCCGAGCTTGCGCGGCAGCGGGGTACCCGAGTAACCCGCGGCGCGGGCCGCCTGCTGGGTCATGGCGCACCTCCCGGACGCGGACGGTTCAGTCGAAGTGGAATCCGCCGGGGCGCTGGTTCCGGTCGGCGATCAGGCCGGCCAGGGTCGCGATGGCGATCTCGGGCGGGGTCTTCGAGCCGATGTTCAGCCCGATGGGCCGGTGCACCCTGGCTATCTCGTCGGGCGCTACACCAAGCATGGCCAGCGCCTGGATGTGCGGCGGCTCGGCTCGCGGGCTGCCCATGATGCCGACCCAGCGAGCCTGGCTTGCCAGAGCGTCCCTGAGCATGATGCCGAGTTCCTCGCGGTGATGGTCGGTCACGACCACGTCGCTGAGGTCGTCGGGCACCGAGCCGACGCCGGTGTGCACCTCGACCCCCGTCTCGCCGGCTTCCTTGGCCAGCTCGGCGTCCGGCTCGACCAGGACCGCCCGGTAGCCCGCGTCGGCGGCGTAGCGCAGCAGGAATCGCGAGACGGGGTTGGCGAACACCGCGACCAGCGTCCGGTCGGTGCTCGGAGCGGGGACGGTGCCGTGCGCGACCGCGCAGGCGGCGTCGTGCACGTGCCCTTCCTCGCCGTGCGCCGGGCCGCCGTGGGCGTGGGCGCCGTGCCCGTGCCCGCGGTGGCCAACACTGTGAACATCGTGCTCGTGCGCCTGGTCGCTGGTCATAGGACTGAGCTTGCCACGCGGCGGCAGGCCGCGCCATGGGAGGTCTGGCTAGCCGTTCAGCAGTTCCCTGACGGCCTCGCGCAGCGGGTCCATCCTGGCCCGCGCGGCCCGGCGGGCCTCGGTCAGGCGCCCGGCGATCACCGGCTCGACCACCTCGAGGTAGGCCTTGATCTTGGGCTCGGTGCCGCTCGGCCTGATCACCACCCGCGCGCCCGGCAGCCAGTACCGCAGCACGTCGGCCGAGGGCAGCTCGCCGGTCCCGCCGGTCAGGTCGGACGTGGAGGTGATGGCCTGGCCGGCCAGTTCGGCAGGCGCCTCGATCCGCAGCCGCGACATCACCTCGACCGGCTCGGTCGTCGGCACGGTGATCTGCTCGGTCAGGTGCACGCCGTGCGCGGCCTCCAGCGCGTCATAAGCCTCGAGCAGCGTCTCGCCGCCCGCCCGGGCCCTGGCGGCCAGGCTGAGCAGCGCGAGGGCGGCACCGATGCCGTCCTTGTCCCTGACCGTGGTTCCCACGCTGTAGCCGAGGGCCTCCTCGTAGCCGAACAGGAACCTGGCCTCCGGCGTCAGGTCGCCGGCCCTGGCGATCCACTTGAACCCGGTCAGCGTCTCGGCGTACGCCGCCCCGGCGGCCCTGGCGATACTGGCCAGCAGGGTGGCCGAGACGATCGTGCTCACGACGAGCGGGCGGCCGTCCCCGGCACCGCCCGGACCACCTGGACCGCCCGCCCGGGCGGCGTCCCGGCCGAGCAGGTAGGCGCCAAGCAGCGCGCCGACCTGGTCGCCGGTCAGCGTGCGCCAGCCGCCGGAGGCCGCGTCATCGGCCACCGCGACCGCGAGCCGGTCACCGTCCGGGTCGTTGGCGATGACGAGTTCGGCCCCGGTCCTGCGGGCTTCGGCCAGCGCGAGGTCCAGCGCGCCCGGCACCTCCGGGTTCGGGAACGCGACCGTGCGGAAGTCCGGGTCCGGCTCGAACTGCGCGGTCACGACGTCCGGGGCCGGAAAGCCGGCCCGCTCGAACGCCCGCAGAGCCAGGTCCCCGGCCACGCCATGCAGCGGCGTATAGGTAAACCGCAGCCAGGCCGCGCCCTTGGGGGCCGGCGACTGGGCGCAGACCGCGTCCAGGTAGGCGTCCGCGATCTCGTCGCCGAGGCGGGTGATCAGCGGGTCGTCAGGGGCGGCGACCGGCACGTCGGCCAGCGGCCCGACCGCCCGGGTCGCGGCCTCGATCTCCAGGTCGGCGGGCGGCACGATCTGGGCGCCGTCGCCGAGGTACAGCTTGTAGCCGTT
>DASWAH010000093.1:0-2778 GCA_036391235.1 Streptosporangiaceae bacterium | reverse complement strand
GCCTACCGCAACATGACCGATCAGAGCACGGCGATCGCGCTGATCGGGTTCATCGGCTACACCCCCGACGATGTCTACCTCACCTCGGGCCCGCTGTATCACAGCGGGCCGAGCGCGTTCATGGGCGTCGGGCTGGCGCTCGGCCAGACGATCATCCTGCAGCGCAAGTTCGAACCTGAAGACTGGCTGCGCCTGGTCGACAAGTACCGGGTGAGCTCGACGTTCTCGGCGCCGCCGCTCATCAGGCTGGTGTGCGCGCTGCCCGCTGAGGTCAAGGCCCGTTATGACCGGTCCAGCATGAAGCGCATGCTCGCCAACGCCGCGCCCTGGAGCTTCGCGCTCAAGCGGGCGTACCTGGCCGACTTCCCGGCCGACTCGCTATGGGAGATCTACGGCTCGACCGAGCTCGGAGTGAACTGCGTGCTGGAGCCGAAGGACCAGCTGCGCAAGCCGGGTTCGTGCGGCAAGCCCGCGCCGGGAATCGAGATCGCGCTGCTCGACGCCGAGGGCAACGAGGTGTCCGGCACCGGGCCCGACCATCCGGGCGAGCTGTTCGTGCGCTCGACTGGCGTGTTCAACGAGTACTACAAGCAGCCCGACAGCTACGAGGCGGCCAGGCACGGCGACTTCCACACGGTCGGCGACATCGCCTACCGCGACGACGAGGGCTACCTCTACATCTGCGACCGCAAGAACGACATGATCATCTCCGGCGGCATGAACATCTACCCGGCCGAGATCGAGGCGGCCCTCGAGCAGCACCCGGGCATTTTCGATGTCGCCGTCTTCGGCATCCCGTCCGAGCAGTGGGGTGAGCAGGTACACGCGACCATCGTCCGGGCTCCGGGCGTGGAACTGACCGAGGGTGACGTCATGGCGTTCGCGCGTGAGCACCTGGCCGGCTACAAGACGCCACGGTCGGTCTCGTTCATGGACGAATTGCCCAGAACCGGGTCCGGCAAGTTGCTCAAGCGCCAGCTCAGAGCACCCTACTGGGCCGGCCGGGCAACCAAGGTGAGCTGATGAGCAGCGGTCATGGATGAGCGCGACCGGGAGGAACTGCCGCTCAGCCTGGAACAGGCCTGGGGGATGACCAGCCGGCCGCACCGGGGTCCCAGGCCCGGTCTTAGCGTCGACCGCATCGTCGAGGCCGCGCTCGGCGTCGCCGGGACCGAGGGACTGGCCGCGGTCTCGATGAGCCGGGTCGCGGCCGCGCTGGGTACTGGCACGATGTCGCTGTACCGGTACGTGGCCTCGAAGGAAGAGCTGATCGGGCTGATGGTGGACGCGGCCTACGGGCCTCCGCCGGCCCCGCCGGAGCCGGCCGGCGACTGGCGGTCCGGGTTGTCCGCCTGGGCCTGGGGCATGCGCGAGGCCCTGCGGCGCCAGCCCTGGGTCGCGCAGGTCACGGTCAGCGGCCTGCCCCTGCGACCGCACGAAGTCGCCTGGTGGGAGGCGGCTCTGACCTGCCTGGCCAGCACCGCCCTGCGTGAGCAGGAAAAGGGGTCAGTGATCATGCTGATCAACGGCTACACGCGCAACGCGGCCAGCGTCGACGCCGACATCGAGGCCGCCGCCCGCGCGTCCGGCCAGGCGCCTGGTGACTGGATGGCCTCCTACGCGCGTACCCTGGCCCGGCTGGCCGATCCTGACCGGTTTCCGGCGCTGGCCGCGTTTGTGGCGGCCGGCGTGTTCGAGCGGGAGGATCCGCCCGACGCCGAGTTCGGATTCGGCCTCGGCCGCCTGCTCGACGGCATTGCCGGCCTGATCGGTGACCGGTCAGCGACGGCGGCCGCGCAGCCGTGACAACCGCGGTGAACTAGGCCGGAACATCCCGGCCGGCTATCCGCGCCGCCGGCCCCAGATCCGGTAGATGGCCAGGCCGGTAGCGGCCAGCGCCGCGGCCACGATGGCGAGCTGGATCTCTGGCCGGCTCAGCTGCTCGGCGGCCTGCTCCTTGACCCGGCGGATATTGCTGGACGGGCTGACCCGGTCGGCCAGGGAGTCGATCGTGCGCGCGAGATTCTGCCTGGTCCGCTCGATATCGGCGACGATCTGGTCGGGATTCCGGTTGGCCACCCTGCCGTTGCCCGACGCGGCCGCGGAACGGCCGCTGACCGCCACCGTGCCCTCTCGCCGCTGGCCGCCCTGACTGGCCATTACCCGCACCCCTTCCCGGCCGGAGCACGTCGGTCCAAGCCTGTCTGTCCAGTGTCCCAGGCATGCCCGGGTCGCGCACGCCCGCCCCGCGGGTTGCCCGCGGCTCGATCTTTCCCCGATCCGGCCGCACTACGCACCGGGAGCGGCGCGATCAGGGCCGGGACCAGCTGGCTGCTGGACCCGGCCCTGCCGGTCAGGCCGCTAGCTGTGCCCGGCCAGCTGGTGCGCGGCGGTCAGCAGCCCCTTGCAGGCCACCGTCTGCGCGAAGGCTCCGTGCACCGGGGCATTGCCGAAGGCGGCTGCCTCCAGCTCGCCTTTGATCGTGCCGGCCAGCCCGTCCCGCGCCTTCTCGAGCACGGCCAGCAGGTGGTTGACGTGCTGGTAGGTCGCGTCACCGGCGGAGTTGCTCTCGACCGCGTTGGTCGACGCGATCAGCGTGTCCGTTCCGAACTGGCCGACGCTGGAGTTCAGCTGCTTGTAGCAGTCCCCCAGCTCGGTCACCCCTGGCCCGGACAGGGCCCGGTTGGGATCGGTCAGGATCTGGGTGATGACCCGGCCGTCGTGTTCGTAGTCGTCCCGCAGCCCGGCCAGGTACAGCATCGTCGGCCGGATGTCGGT
>DASWAH010000092.1:0-5320 GCA_036391235.1 Streptosporangiaceae bacterium | reverse complement strand
GTTCCAGGCTGGACGGGTCAGGCCGCGCGCGCATCACCCGGCGTGGGCGAACCTGCCGGCGCGTCCGCCCCGGCCGCCCCGGCCGCCGGGGCCGCCCCGGCCGGATGCCGGGGAATGAGCACCGCCAGCCCCAGCCCGATCAGCGTGATGACCAGCATCGTGGTGAGCGCGACGGCGAACGGGTGGCCCGCCGGGTTGCTGACCGCGACCAGGACCGAGCCGACGATCGCCGTGCCAAGCGAGGAACCCAGGTTGGACACGCTGCGCGAGAGGCCAGAAATGTCGCCTTGGTCCCGTTCAGGGAAGCTGGACTGGACCACGTTCACCGAGGACGTCAGCATGACCCCGATGCCCGCGCCGAACACGAACAGCCCCGGCACCGATGTCCACACCGCCGAATGCGCCCTGACCAGCAGCAACAGCAAGACCATGCCGAGGGCGGCGGCCGCGAACCCGGCGATGATCAGCCAGCGCTGCGGGTGCCGCCTGGCGAACCGGTCGGCCCCGGCCGAGGTGATCAGCAGTCCGGCGATGGCCGATGTCATGGTCAGGCCGGTCTGGATCGCGTTGTAGCCGTTGACCTCCTGCAGGTAGACCGACAGCACGAAGAACGATCCCTGCAGGGTCAGCCACTGGATGAGCTGGGTGCCCAGGCCCAGGTTGGACACCTTGTTGCGGAACAGCCGCAGCGGCAGCAGCACGTCGCGGTGCTTGCGCTCGCGCGAGCGGACGTGCAGGAAGAACCACAGCAGGAACAGCGCGCCGATCAGCACGTAGATCCAGACCGGCGAGATCGAGCCCTTGGGGATCACGACCGTGTTCCCGATCGTGAAGTTCTGCCGCGAGGCGCCGAAGCCGTAGGTCCTGGACTGGAGCAGGCCGAGCACGACGAAGAACAGCCCGGCGGCCGACAGCACCGCCCCGACCAGGTCGAACCGCGGGGTCCGGCCCGACTTCGGCGGCTCGGTGATCGTGCGGGCCAGCACGATGATCCAGGCCACGACCAGCACCTGCAGGCCGAACGAGGCTCGCCAGCTGATCGCGCTGGTGATCAGGCCGCCGATCAGCGGCCCGGCCGCCGCGCCAAGCCCGCCCGCCCCGCTGACCAGCCCGAAGTACCGGGCCCTGGTCTTGACGTCGGGGAACGCGACCGTGATCAGGATGTAGACCGGCGGGATGAGCAGGGCCGACCCGATCCCCTCGAGCAGCGAGTAACCCAGGATCAGCACCGTGATGCCCTGGGCCAGCAGCGCGATCAGGGCGCCGGCCCCGTAGATGATCAAGCCGATGGTGAAGCACCTGGTCCGGCCCCAGATGTCGGTCAGCTTGCTGCCCGGGATCATCAGCGCGGCCATGGTCAGGGTGAACAGCGTGATCGCGGTCTGCACGCCGGCCACCGTGGTGTGCAGGTCGCTGGCGATCGCGCTGATCGCCACGTTCATGTTCGAGGCCGCGTAGCTGCAGATGAACTGGGCCAGCGCGAGCGGCAGCACCATCGTCCGCGCCGCCCGCGCGGTCATCGATCCGGCCATGGCGCCGGAGTCTGCCCGCCAGGACCGGCCGTGGCCTCACCCGTACGGAGTGAACCGGCGCCCGGGCGCGGGACAAGCGGCCGTCAGCGGGAATACCGGCGGCGTGATCATCGCCCTGGCGCTCGGCGTCATCGTGGCCGGCTCCGCGCTGCTCTGGCTGCCGGTGCTGGGCGATCACATCACCGCGTTCCTGAGCAAGCAGGGCAACAAGTACGGCCCGCGGACCGTGCTGATCGGCCTGGTGCTGCTGATCGCCGGCCTGGTCGGGCACGTGCGGCTGCTGGCGCTGATCGGCGGCGTGATGGCGGGCGTCGTGATCTTCGCGGCGATCATCGACAACTACTAAGACGATCAGCCAGAACTCCTAGCCATAGCGGCCCTCGATGTAGTGTGCGGTCAGTTCCTGGGCCGGCGCCAGATGCTGCGGCCGCCGAGCTGCACGTCGCCGCCGTGCCGGGATGTCCCGTGGCGGCGTAACCCGAGGAGGCAGCCATGGCAGACAGCCGGTTCGGCCTGACGGAGCCGGACGAGCTCCCCGATGACCTGCGCGAGCGGGTCGGCGCGATCGCGGAGCGGTCCGGGTTCGTGCCGAACATCTTCCGCGCGCTCGGGCACCGTCCGGCCGAGCTGCGGGCGTTCCTCGACTACCACGACGCGCTGATGGAGCGCGCGGACGGGCTGACCAAGGCCGAGCGCGAGCTCGTGGTGGTGGCCACCTCGGGGGCCAACCACTGCACCTACTGCGTGGTCGCGCACGGCGCGATCCTGCGGATCAGGGCCAAGGACCCCGAGCTGGCCGACCGGGTCGCGACCGATCCCTGGCAAGCCGAGCTCGACCCCCGCCGCCGGGCGATCGTGGACCTGGCCCTGGCCCTGACCAGGAGACCCGAGCTGTTCGGGCCGCAGGACCTGGAGAGGGCGAGGGCAGCCGGGCTGAGCGACGACGAGATCTGGGACGTCGGGTCGATCACGGCGCTGTTCGCCGCCTCGAACCGGCTCGCACACCTGGTCGCGCTGCGCCCGAACCGGGAGTTCTACCTCATGGGACGCACGCCGAAGTAGGGCCCGCGGATCTTCGTCAGGTCGCCGCGGGCAGCGGCTCGGCGGCCGGATCGTACTGGCCCCGGGCCCGCGCGCTCTGGCCGCCGAGTGCGATCACGGCCCTGGCCGTGACCAGGTGATACAGCAGCAGCAACTGGGTGAGCGCGAGCGGGTCCGAGCGGTGCAGGTCCGAGCCGACGGTGAACTCGCCGAGCCGCTGCTTGCGCAGGTGGCTGGCGAAATGCATGCGCTCCCAGATCGCCTCCTCCAGTTCGGCCGCCTGGTCGGGGGAGATCGTGCCGGGAATGCACAGCTCCTGCTCGCCCGCGTGCTCGGTCAGGGTGAGCCCGCCGGCCGAGCCGTCGCCGACCACATCGGCCAGGTCGGGCAGCGGCAGCGAGTCGCGCAGGAACAGGTGCGCGTCCAGCCGGTCGGGGTCGGCGGTCTGGCCGGGCCGGAACGAGATGACCATGTCGGCGAAGTGCCGCTGCGGGCGGATGAACGCCTCGGAGTCGCGCTCGCGCCGGTCCAGCTCGGACAGCACCTGGTCGGTCGAGTACCCGCGCCTGGTGCAGTCCCTGGACACCTTCCACCGGCGGCGCAGTTCCTCTGGCGGGTTCAGGTAGACCCGGATGTCGAACATGTCCCGCAGTTCGGCGGCGTGGTTGACCAGCAGGCCCTCGGCGATCACGAACCGGGCCGGGGTCATGTAGACCGGCGGCCCGAACGTGCCGTCGGCGTGCTGGTAGACCGGCTTGAGAATCGCCTCGTTGTGCCGCAGGTGCCGGACGTCGCAGGACAGGACGTCCAGGTAGTTGCAGTCCGGATCGAGCGGGGTGATGCCGCGTTCCGCGCGCTGCCGCCGGTCGTACCTGTGGTAGTCGTCGGCGCAGAAGTGGGTGACCTTGTCCTCGCCGAGCACGCGCACCACGCCGCGGGTGACCGTCGTCTTGCCCGAGCCCGAGTCACCCACGATGCTGAGCATGATCGGCCGTGGCATCAGTCCTCCTTGGCCGGCCTGCGGGCGACGAACGAGACCACCTGGCCCTGCCTGGCCCGGTCATACCCGTTGATCTTGATGTAGGCGGCCGGGTGGGCCCGGCGGCAGGCCTGCAGCTCGGCCAGCACGACGGCCTGGTCGACCGATCCGAACAGCGGCAGCTTCCACATCGACCAGTAATGGTCGCGCGAGTCGGGGGCCGTCGTGTACTCGATGCCGACGACCAGGCCCCGGTCCAGGATCGCGCCGATCTGCCGGTCTAGCTGCTCGTCGGACAGGGCGGGCAGGTAGGAGAAGGTCTCGAGCTTCATGCTGGCATCACATCCGGGGTGTCCACGGTGTCGAATTCAAACCGGATCTCCCGCCAGGTGTCCAGCGCGGCCGCCAGCTCGGGGGACTGGCCGGCCGCCTCCTTGAGCACCTGGGTTCCCTCCGCGACCAGGTCGCGGCCCTCGTTGCGGGCCTGCACGCAGGCTTCGAGGGCGACCCGGTTGGCCGTCGCCCCGGCCCGGCTGCCCTGCGGGTGCCCGGCCGAGCCGCCGCCGAACTGGAACACGGCGTCGTCACCGAAGATGTCGACCAGCGCGGGCATGTGCCAGACGTGGATGCCGCCGGAGGCCGCGGGCAGCACCGCGGGCAGCGACGCCCAGTCCTGGTCGAAGTAGATGCCCCTGGCCCGGTTGGCCGGCACGAAGCTGTCCCGCAGCAGGTCGACCACGCCCAGGGTGGTCTCCCGCTCGCCCTCCAGCTTGCCGACCACGGTGCCGGTGTGCAGGTGGTCACCACCGGCCAGCCGCAGCCACTTGGCCAGCACCCGGAAGTGGATGCCGTGGTCCTTCTGCCGGTCCAGGACCGCGTGCAGGGCCCGGTGCACGTGCAGCAGCATCCCGTTGCGGCGGCACCACTTGGCCAGCGTCGTGTGCGCGGCGAAGCCGCCAACCAGGTAGTCGTGCATGATGATGGGCGACCCGAGGTCGCGGGCGAACTCGGCCCGCTCCAGCATCTGCTCGCAGTCGGACGCGGTCACGTTCAGATAGTGGCCCTTGCGCTCGCCGGTCTCGGCCTCGGCCTTGACGACCGCCTCCATCACGAACTGGTAGCGGTCCCGCCAGCGCATGAACGGCTGGCTGGTGATGTTCTCGTCGTCCTTGGTGAAGTCCAGGCCGCCGGCCAGCAGTTCGTAGCAGGCCCGGCCGTAGTTGCGGGCGGACAGCCCGAGCTTGGGCTTCAGTGTCGCGCCGAGCAGCGGCCGGCCGTACTTGTTCAGCCGGTCCCGCTCGACCTGGATGCCGGCCGGCGGCCCCTGGAAGGTCGTGACCAGCGCGACCGGGATGCGCAGGTCCTCCAGCCGCAGGGCCCTGATCGCCTTGAACCCGAACACGTTCCCGGTGATCGAGGCCATCATCGAGGAGACCGATCCCTCCTCGAACAGCTCGAGCGGGTAGGCGATGTAGGCGATGAACTGGTCGGTTCTTCCGGGAACCGGGTCGATCCGGTAGGCGTGGGCCTGGTAGCGCTCGACCGTGGTCAGCCAGTCGGTCCAGACGCTGGTCCAGGTCGCGGTGGACGACTCCGCGGCCACTGCGGCGGCGGCTTCTTCGGGGGCTACCTCGGGCTGGGGGACCACCCGGAAGGCGGCCAGGACGTCGGTATCGCGCGGCTGGTAGTCCGGGGTCCAGTAGATCTCCCGGTACTCGCGCACTCCTGCCTCGAACATGATCCGGACACTACGGGGCGCTGGATGCGA
>DASWAH010000091.1:0-1937 GCA_036391235.1 Streptosporangiaceae bacterium | reverse complement strand
GCCCGGTCGGCACGCCGTCCCCGGACAGGCCGGACGGCACGTTTACCACCGGGCACCGGCTCGCGATGTTGAACGGCAGCGTCATCATCACGTCGAGCCAGCGTTCGGCCGGCCGGCCGTTGACCTCGACCACGTCGCCGGTGTCGTACTCGGCGGGCAGGGCCGGCACCGCGAACGTCGGGCAGATCAGCGCGTCGTACTCCTCGAGCAGTTCGCCGAGCGGCGCGTAGAACGCAGCCTCGAGGGAAAGCCCGGCGTAGAAGTCGTCCTTGCTGACCCGCTCCGAGTCGGCCACCATGCGCCTGACGTACGGGGTCAGGTCGTCGGAGAACTGCTCGTTGATCTCCTTCATCGACGCGCCGAAGATCATCCCGAAGTGGATGTTCACCGTGCGCGCGATCGTGTCCAGGTCCCAGGGCAGCGATACCTCGGTTACGGTGGCGCCGGCCTCGCGGAGCCGGTCGGCCGCTGCGAGCGTGTTGGCGGCGACGTCGGCGTCGACGTTGTAGCAGCCGAGGTCGGGCGAGAACGCGATCTTCAGCCCGGTGACCGGGGCCAGCGGCAGCGGGATCTCCAGCTTCGGCCGGAGCGAGACGACGTCGCTCGGGTGCGGGCCGGCGATGACGTTCTGCAGCAGCGCGCAGTCGGTCACCGAGCGGGCCATCGGGCCCTCGTGGCAGTAATGGTCGAGGTTGAACGGCGCGACCTCCGGCACCCGGCCGTATGGCGGCTTGAACCCGATCACGCCGCTGAACGAGGACGGGATCCTGATCGACCCGCCGATGTCCGACCCGGTGGCCAGCGTTGTCGAGCCGGCCGCCAGCGACGCCCCAGAGCCGCCGCTGGACCCGCCGGGCGAGAACGCCGTGTTCCACGGGTTCCTCGTCACGCCCCACAACTTGGTCCAGGTGACCGGGGCGCTGGAGAACTCCGGCGTGGTCGTCCTGGCGTGAACGATCCCGCCGGCGTCGATGATCCGCTGCACGAACGCGGCGGTCTCGTCGGCGACTACGTCGCGCAGCGGGAGCGACCCCAGCGTGTTGCGCTGGCCTTTGATCGGGGCCTCTTCCTTGACCGCGACTGGCAGGCCGTCGAGCGGGCCGAGCGGCTGGCCGGCCGCGTACCGGGCCTCGGCCGCCCTGGCCGCGTCCATCGCCTCGTCGAACCGCGACTCGGCGAACGCGTTGATCGACGGCTCGACCGCCTCGGCGCGTGCGATCACCGCCGCCATCAGCTCGGCCGGCGACAGGTCCTTGCTCGCGAACTTGGCCAGCGCGTCCGCCGCCGAGATGTAGTGCAGGTCGCTCATGCGGTGCTCACCGTCTCCTCCCCGTTGCCGCGCAGCAGGCCGCGGCGGGGCTTCCAGCCCGGCCGCGGCACGCTCGCGCGCAGTCGCTTCGTGTACTCGTGCTGCGGCTGGTCGAGCACGTCGGCGGTGCGGCCGCGCTCGACCACGACCCCGCGGTGCAGGACGATCACGTCGTCGGTGAGCTGGCGGACTACGGCCAGGTCGTGGCTGATCAGCACGTACGAGACGCCGGTGGAATCACGGATGTCGGCCAGCAGGTTCAGCACCTGGGCCTGGATCGACACGTCGAGGGCGGCGACCGACTCGTCCAGGATCAGCACCCGGGGCTCGGCCGCCAGCGCCCTGGCGATGGCCACCCGCTGCCGCTGGCCGCCCGACAGCGCTCGCGGAAGCGCCCTGGCCTGGCGCTCGTCCAGCCCGACGAGCCCGGCCAGCTCGGCGATCCTGGCCCGCCGCCGGTCAGCCGCCCAGCCGTGGTGCAGCCGCAGCACCTCGTCGATCGTGGCCTCAGCCGTCTGCCGCGGGTCCAGGCTGGTGTAGGGGTCCTGGAACACGATCTGGACCTCGCTGCCGCGGCGCCGCCGGTCTCTGGCCGACCTAGCCGGCGCGGACCGGTCCCGGCCGCAGG
>DASWAH010000090.1:0-3857 GCA_036391235.1 Streptosporangiaceae bacterium | reverse complement strand
CCGCGCGCTGAACACCTTCCAGCGCCTGACCGTCGGGTACGGCTACCAGCCGGCCAGGGTGCTGTGGCTGCTGGCCGTGCTGCTCGTGCTGGTGACCGGCTCGCTGCTGGTACCGGCCGGGCAGAAGTCGTTGCGGGCGGCCAGCCAGTCGGGCGTGGTGTACACGACCCGCGGGCCGCTGCGGACCGCGGCGCCCGGGCCGGGCGGCACCGCGTCGCGGACCACGGCCACCGCCGGATCAGGCACCGATGCCTGCGGCGGCGGCCAGGTCCGCTGCTTCAACGCCGTGCTGTACGCGATCGACACGGTCGTCCCGCTGGTCTCCCTCGACCAGCGGGCGACGTGGTATCCGGATTCTCAGGCTCCGGGCGGCACGTTCATGCAGTGGTGGCTGAACGCGGCGACCGTGCTGGGCTGGCTGCTGTCCTCGATCTTCGTGCTGGCCCTGGCCGGGCTGGCCAAGTCCGCCTAGCGAGGCCGGACGGTTACCACATCCAGGGCACGCGCAGCGGGCGGCTGGCCGCCGCGCAGCTAGCCTGAGCCGGCCTGGCCGTCCTGGTCGCCACCGCCGGCCGGGAGGCGGCAAGAGGCGAGGCCGTCTTGCGGGTCGCGGTGCGGGTGCGGTGCTGGCAGGTTCCGGCGCCGGAGGCGACTGCGGCCGGCGTGCCAGCTGTGGTCGCGCCGGCGGTGAGGTGCACGGCTGCCTGCGCGGGCGCGGCGACGACGATCGGGCCCAGGCTGGCCGCGGCAATCAGCGGCACGGTCAGGCTGCGGGCGACCAGGCTGCGGGTGATCACGAAGCGTAACGGACTTGAGGTGCTCATGGAGCGGTCTCCTCTAAGGGTGACGAGCGGTCAGGTCTACCGGATCGTCAAATTACACCGGCATCTGGCTCAGGGCTCAGCATTTGGCACGAAACACTGACGTATTTATTAACGCAGGCCAGCTCGCTCCCGCCGTTGCCGTCGACGGCAATTTACCCGTTATGCGAAGAACGGCGAGGCGACCTTCTGGTTCGGCTCGAGCTACCCGGCTAGCACCCGCGGCCGACCCGGCCCGCCGCCCGGCCCACGCCCTCAGACCGTCGAATTGGCTACGCACGGTCATCTCAGTGCGGGTCCGGCGATGATCGTGATCACGCCTGATTCACGCCGAAGTCATCGGCGCCGGACGCGCGAGTCACTCTCGGCACTCGCCCGCTTCGGGCCTGAAACTTTCACAACTATTTGCGCCGCAGATTGAAATTCAAGTGCCATTAATTCGGCATTCGAATTAATGTTGCCGGCGTCTTTTGCGCGGGTATCTATCGAGCCAGAATGAAATGAGGAAGCCAGGCTGCTGGACAGGTCAGGGCACCGGGAGACGTCACGACGATTATGGAATTCCGGATTCTCGGGCCAACCGAGCTCTGGCTGGCCGGGCAGTCGTGCGATCTGGGCCCGGCCAAGGAGCGCAGCGCGCTCGCGATCCTCCTGCTGACTCCCCGCACCATCGTGCCGGCCGAGCAGCTCATCGAGCGCCTCTGGGATACCCGCCCGCCGGCCAAGGCGCGCGAGACGCTGTCGGTCTACCTGGCCAGGCTGCGCGGGTCGCTGCGCGAAGCGGCCGGTGATCAGGTCCGGCTGGCCGGCCGGGCCAGCGGCTACGTCCTCGACGTAGACCCTGAGCGGATCGACCTGCACCAGTTCCGCAGGCTCAGGCGGCAGGCGACCGCACTTGCGGCCGACGGTGACCAGGAGACGGCGGCGAAGCTACTGCGCGAAGCCGACGGCATGTGGCGCGGTCAGGCGCTAGCCGGAGTCAAGGGCGACTGGGTCGCGCGCATGCGGCTCAGCCTCGAAGACGAGCGCCGGGCCGCCCTGATCGAGCGCGTCACCTGCGAACTCGAGCTTGGCCGGCATGCGGATCTGGTCGGAGAACTGGGCGGGGTGCTGGCCCAGCATCCGTTCGACGAGACGATCGTCGCTCAGCTGATGACCGCCCTGTACCGCTGCGGCCGTCCGGCCGACGCGCTCAGCCTGTACCGGGATACCAGAAACCGGCTGGTCACCGAGCAAGGAGCCGAGCCCGGCCGGGCGCTGTCTGACCTGCATCAGCGGATGCTGAACCGCGATCCCCGGCTGGCTGCCCCGGTCGCCGGCCCGGCGACCCAGCGCCCGGCGTCAGCGGACCGGCCAGCCCCCGCCGAGCCTGGTCAGCGGCTGCAGACCGGGCTGTCGCGGAACGGCAGCAGGCCAGGCGGGCCGCTGGCCGCCGCGCCCGAAGGTCAGGCCGGTTTCGGCGGCGCCGACTCCGGCCAGGAACTGGAAGCTGCCTTCGCGGCCCTCGATCCCGGTCACCAGCGGCTCGCCTGCCTGCTCGGGGTGACCCCGTGCGCCGACATCGGGATAGCCGGAGCGGCGGCGCTGGCCGGCACGTCCACGGCCGAGGCGGGGCGGGCGCTGGCCGCGCTGGCCGCGGCCGGCGTCACGGCGCGCTCGGACGGGCCGCGGTACCGGCTGACCGGACGCGGCCGCGCCTGCGTGACGACGTACGGGGGCGCGGAAAGCCGGGCTGCCCGCCGGGCCGCGATCGGCCGGCTCCTCGGGTATTACCTGCGGGAAGCCGACCGCGCAGACCGCGCACTGCACCCGTTCCGGCACCGCGCCGCGGTCACCTCCCGGAACGAGGGCGAGCCAGGCCCGGCCGTCCAGGCGACGATGCCGGACGGCGACGCGGCTCGCTGGCTCGACCTGGAGTGGCGGAACCTCCTGCAGGCGGCCCAGTACGCGGGCCGCCATGAGTGGCCTGGCCTGTGCGCCGACCTGACCCACGTGCTGGCGGGTTTCATCGAGGTCAAGGGGTACTGGCACGAGGCCATCGCGGCTTACACGCTCGCCTTGCAAGCGTGCCGGGACCTCGAGGACCCGGCCAGGATCGCCCGGGCTGCGCTCGAGCTCAGCCTGGTCAGCCAGCAGGCCGGACGGCCAGAGGACACCCTCGCGCTGGCCGAGGAGGCCGCCGGGATCTACCACGCGCTCGGCGATCACACGGGCCTGGCCGACGCGCTGGACCAGGCCGGGAGGATGCACCTCAACGCCGCCCGCACCAGGGAAGCACTCGCCTGTTTCGAGGAGGCAAGAACCCTGTATGCCGAGGGCGGCGACCCGCACGGGATGGCGTCGGCGCTCGGCCATGCGGGCATCGTCTGCTGGCACCTGGGCCGCCACCGGCAGGCGATCGAGCACCTCCGCGCGTCGCTGTCGCTGTACACCGAGGTCGGCGACCGGCGCGGTGAGGCCAAGACGCTCAGCAACATCGGCAAATGGCAGCTGGACTCCGGGCGCCATCGGGATGCGCTGGACAGTTTCCAGCAGTCGCTGGATATCTTCACCGCGATCGGCGGCGATCAGAATCGGGCCATCCTCTATCACGCGATCGGCGGCGTGCACCTGTACAAGGGCAGCTTCGAGAGCGGGCTGAAGGCCCTGCGGCAGGCCCTGGCCATCTACCGCGCGATCGGCGACCGCCCGAACGAGGCGAATGTGCTCAACGACATCGGCGCGATCTTCATGACCGCGGAACGGCATGACGATGCGCTGAATCACTATGAGCGCGCTCGTTTGCTGGCCGAGAAAATCGGCAACGCCGCCGAGCAAGTGGCCGCCATGCGCGGGGTTGCCGACGCCCGGCGCTGCTCCCTGCGGCTGTCTCAGGCCCTCGACGACTACCACGCCGCGCTCGCGCTGGCCCGGCAGATCGGCGACCCGTACGAGGAAGCCAAGGTGCTGCAGGGGATCGCCGAGACCACGCTCAGCCAGCACAAGCCCTACGCCGCCCGGATCGTGTTCCGGCAGGCCCTCGACATCTTCGAGCAG
>DASWAH010000089.1:0-16723 GCA_036391235.1 Streptosporangiaceae bacterium | reverse complement strand
GCGTGGTACATGGCGTATGCGCCGATGCCGAGTGCAGCGACCATGACGATGGCCAGTATGCCCAGTACGGCCCGCAGTATCGCCCGGCCGAAGGCCATGACGACGACTGCGATCATGATCGCCACGTCGAGCTGCCCGTTGCCCTGGAGTGCCTGCATCGTTCCTCCTCTCCTGTGCTCTGGCGCGCAGGGTCAGGGCCGGAAGATGCTGGCGCTCGCGGCGTTGCAATCCGTCACGAGGTCGGTAAGCTGATCCTCAGCGCTGACCCTCCTTGGCGGTTGGGTTCGGTGACTTTCGCTCAGCTGATGCGGCAGCATCGCTGTGCTTGTGAGGCGGTCCGTTCGGCAGTTGCAGCTGTCGTAGCGGGCCGCCTTCGCGTATCAGTGGGCGGTTCCCGGGACATGGCTTCGCCCGGGCTACTAGATGCGCTGGCTGACCTTAGGCGCCTCCTCTCGTCGTGCCGGCCTCGTCGCCGCGCGGCGTTGCTCTTCGGTGGCGTGCCACCGGTGACCGCTGTCCGAGCGGTGTCGAGGACTGCTGCCTGATGTTGTTTCAATGGTCGCTTTGGCAATAGACATTGGCAAGTGCCATTTTGCTCATCAAAGGAGTAAGCTTCGCCCGTAGTGACTGGTGAGACGATCAACGCCCGCTGAGAGGGGTGTGGTCGCTAATGGCCGGCAACGGCAGCCCCACCGTTCGCCGTCGTGAGCTCGGCGCGGCTCTGCGCAAGCTCCGTACCGACCGTGACTGGACGGTGGAGTACGTAGCTCAGCAGCTACTCTGCTCGACGTCCAAGGTCAGCCGCCTCGAGACCGGCCATCGCGGCGCGAGTGCGCGGGACATCCGTGACCTGGGCAATCTGTACGGGCTCGACGATCAGCAGCGCCAGCACCTGATCGAACTGGCCAGCGAGGGTAAGCAACGGGCCTGGTGGCAGCGCCTGGGCCTGCCCTATGAGACATACGTAGGCCTGGAAGCAGAGGCGGCCTACATCCGCGACTACGGCCTGGGCGGAATGCCAGGGCTGCTGCAGACTCCGGACTACGCGCGGGCCATCCTCCGGGCGGCCGTGCCGCGCTGGACCGCGGCGATCGTCGAGCAGCGGGTCAGCGGACGGCTGGCGCGGCAGCAGATACTGTCCAGGCCCGACCCGCCGCGCTTCCACGCCGTCATCGACGAGTCGGTGCTCCATCGCGTGGTCGGCAGTCCTGCCGTCATGCATGCGCAGCTCACTCATCTGCTGGAGGCCTCCGAACGCCAGAACGTGAGCATCGGGATCATCCCGTTCGCGGCCGGGGCGCTGCCGTCTGGAAACAACAAGTTCATCATTCTCGGCTTTCCGCCCCAGACCATCGGTGACGTCGTGTTCATCGAGGGCCTGACGGGTGACCTGTACCTCGACGATCCGGGCGAGATCGAGACTTACAGCCTCACGTTCCGGGCTCTTAGCGATTTGGCGGGTGCGGCAGAGCGATCACGTGCCATCATTACCGCCACGATCCGGGCCTACGCCGCGCAGATCGGCTGATCCTTCCCGACCAACGCTCGTCGGCATTTAACCTGTCACAGGGTGAATGAGACGCAGAGTTGAGAACGCGACGCGAATCGAAGAGCAACTGAAGGTGATTAGGGAGCGGCAAGCCCAGATGGACCGCGAGATAAAGGACATTCAGTCCGGCCTGAAGCGCGTCCCACGGCGCTGACGCAGACCGGCGCGACTGCCGGGTCGCGGGCCAGTTGCGAAGGCGGGTGGCCACGGTGGCCGGTGCTCAAGTCGTACTCGTCCAGGACAATAGGCCAATGACGAGGTCAGGGACCGGTGTCGAAACTCCGTCCGGCGCACTTTGGCTGATCCTCCGACACGCCGACCCAGCGCGTGCCATCATGACCCTCACTGGGTAGCATCCCATTTGTATTTAACTATTGTGCGTCCTTCCCCAGCACCTAAGCTCCCATCTAAGGCAATTGATTACTGATGTCGCTACGAGCAATGGCAACGAATGGCCGGCGCGATTCGTCTGGCGCGGGCACCGAAAATAAAGTCCAGTCGGAGAGAGCCGGCGTCGCCTGGCGGAAGTCCGGGTTCTGCCAGTCGGGTGAGTGCGTCGAAGTGGCGGCGCTCGACGAGGCGGTACTCGTGCGCGACTCCAAGCACCCAGGGCACGTGCTGACCTACAGCAGCGATGAATTCCGCGCTTTCGTGCTCGGCGTCAAGGCCGGCGAATTCGACGACCTGATTGCTCCGGCTAGTTCCTGAGCGCTAGCACCTCGGCGGCGGCGCGGACGCCGGAGCGGAGCGCGCCCTCCATCAGGCCGGACCACGCGCCGGCCGTGTGCTCGCCGGCGAAGAACACCCGCCCGGCGGCCGCGCCGAGCAGCTCGTCGTCGCCCGGCCGGACGTCGACCGTGTGCGCGGTGTAGGACTCGCCCGCCCACGGGTCGTCGTTCCACGTCGTCAGCAGGGCCTCGCCGCGGTCCAGGCTCAGCTCCGGCCTGAGCTCAGCGGCCCGCGCGGCCCACGGCAGGGGCCCTGCGGCGACGTTCAGGGCGGCCAGCCCGTCCGGGGTGCCGCCGAAACAGTGCAGCACGGGCTGAACCTGGCCGCTGCCGTCGGTCGCGGTCCAGGCCCAGAACCGCCCGGGCACGCTCTGCACCGCCGACGCCGGCGGCGCAGCGTCCCGCAGCGGCACGTGCAACTTGGCGTTATGCCCCAGGCCTGTTCGTTGCCAGGCCGCCACCTGCGCGGCGGGCAGCGAGGGCTCGAACGCCAGCGACCTGAGCACGGCCATCGGGACCGCGACGACCACCGCGTCGCCGTGCACCTCGCCGTCCGCGGTCAGGATCCGGACCCCGCCGGCGTCCTGCGCGATCGCGCGGACCGGGCAGCCGAGCCTGACCGCCGGGCCGAGCCGGGCGGCCAGCCCCAGGGCCAGGCGCTGGTTGCCGCCCGCGACCCGCCAGCTCGGCCGGGCCGTGAAGTCACCAGCTAGCCCGGCCGCGCAGGCGGCCGACAGCCGGTCCGCGTCCAGTCCGTCCGTCATCGTCACCCTGGACAAGTACGCGGCCAGCGGGCCGGGACCGCCGGTCCAGGCCCGGGCGACATCGGCTAGCGCCGCCCCCGGCGGCGCCGAAGCCGCCGCGGACGCGACGACGGCCGCGCACTCGGCCAGCTCGGCGGGCGCGACCGGCTCGCCGCCGCGCGGTTCCCGCGCGTAGTACGACATCGTCGTGCCGGCCAAAGCCAGCCCCAGTTCGGTCAGGACGGATCGCATCACGTCGTACCCGTCCAGCACGAACTCGGCGCCCCGCTCGATCACCGTCCGCGGGTCGCCGGGCACCAGCTCGGTCGACCAGACCCGGCCGCCGACCCGGTCACGGGCTTCCAGGACGACCACCTCATGACCGGCCGCGGCGAGCCGGTCCGCCGCCATCAGTCCGGCGAAGCCGGCTCCGGCCACGATCACCCGCATGGGCTAAGCCAAGCATGCGAACGCGCCCGCCCCGGTGTCAGGCCGGGGCGGGCGCGGCGGCGTCGCAGGCTGGGTGGTGGCCGGGACGCCCGGGAGGGTCGGGCGGGGCTGGACGGCCGGGCGGGGCTGGAGGGTCAGGACTGCGCCGGTCAGGCGCGGTGGTGACTGCGCTCGTGGCGCCGCAGCAGCAAGTAGGCCACGATGCCGATCAGCACCCAGGGGAAGAACCACTGCGCGAGCACGTGGCCGAGGATGATGGCGGCCACGACGAGCAGCACGAGCATGAGTATCCGGTACACGGGACTTGGTCTCCTTACAGGCTGGTAGCTGACGGGCGGCTGGGCCGGCGGCGTCTGACCGCCGGCCAGGTCGGGCAGGTCCTCGAACAGCCCGGCGAAGTCGCCCTGGGTCTTGGCGCTCATCGCGCGTTCCATCCGCTCGTTGAACTCGGCCTGGTCGAGGCGGCCGTCGCCGTAGTGCTTGGACAGCCGGTCGGCCACGTCGGCCCGGTCGGCGTCGGACACCCGAAGGTTCGGGTTCTGATGCGGGCTCCGGCGGCGTGGCTGGTAGCCCCAGCTACCGGACCAGGACTGGTTGCCGGTCCAGGACGAGGTGGGCGGGTTCTGCGGTGACATCGGGCTGGCCTCCTCGTCGTCTCAGCGGGACCGGTTTTCCAGCGAGCTGAACAGCTCGCCGGCGATGGACTGGGCGGCGCCGTCCTCGGGGATCAGCAGCCAGGCCAGGATGTAGACCGGCACCGCGGCGCCGCCGAGGAAGGCCAGCAGGACGAAGCCGATCCTGACCAGGTTGACGTCGGCGTTGATGTAGCGGGCCAGACCGGCCGCCACGCCGCCGAGCAGGCGGCCCTGGACCGGGCGGCGGAGCTCGTTCAGGTTGCCGAACAGGTCGGACGGCCCGGGTCCCCAGCCGGGTCGGTACCCAGGCCCGGCGCTGGTGCCCTTGGCGCCGCCGTGGTCGGTGCCGTGGTCGGCGCCGTGCGCGGTACCGGTCTCCTGGCCAGCCCCGGGACCCGCCTCGGTGCCCGCCTGCTCGCCGTCGATGTTGTGCTCTGGGTTCGAAGCTGTCGTGTTCATGGCTCCAGCCTGCGCCCGTGCCCGCGCCGCCACCATCGGGAAGAACCCTGACCCGACCCTGATCCTCTGGCCGGCCGATCAGGGGCTTGCCGGATAGAAGCACGCGCGTAGTGGGGCCATCATGGAGTGGTGGACGGACTCGAAGAGGCGCACCGGCCGACCGTGCCCCTGCGCAAACAGGGCCGGACCAGCCAGGATGTCCCGCCCGAGGCTCAGCTCGGGCCGGGCGATGCGGACGGGCGGACCAGGGAGTACCCGGAGGGGATGAAGGGGAACTCCCCGTCGCCGCCACCGCCACCGCCTTCCGGTGGCAACGGCTGCTCGGGGGCGCAGTTCCCCGGCCGGGAGCATCTGGACCGCTGGCTAGGCCGGGGCTGGGAGCACGGCTGGAGTTACGGCGGCCGCGGCGGCCAGAACGGGCAGGCCGCGGGTCAGCAAGCCGGCGGTCGGCAAGCCCCTGGCGGCCCGGTCGCGCCAGAGGGCGGTCCGGTCACGCCGCCGGGGGCGCCTGGCCGGCCAGGCCAGGCCTGGCACCGGGGTCCGCTGCGCCGGCAGCAGGACGGCCGGCTGGCCGGCGGCGTTGCCGCCGGGATCTCGGCCCGCACCGGCATCGGGGTCAACCTGATCAGGGCCGTCTTCGTGGTCAGCTCGATCGCGGGCGGCTTCGGCCTGGCCGTCTACGTGCTGGCCTGGTTGTTCATCCCGGCTGCGGGCGAGAACGGCAACATCGCGGGCCGGGCCCTGGCGGACAAGCGAGGCATCGCACTGGCCGCCGGGGCGGCCTCGCTGCTCGCCGTCCTGCTGATGATCGCCTCGCTGCTGAACATCGGCTGGCTGGGCTCGCTGTCCTGGCCGCCGGTGGTGTCGCTGGCCGGACTTGTCCTGATCTGGCGGAACGCCTCGCCGGGGGAGACCGCATGGCTGCGCAGGATCGCCGACACGCTGGCCGGGGCGGCCGAGGGCGGCGGCGGCAAGCGGCTGAAGCTGCGGATCGCGATCGCGATCGTGCTGGTCATCGCGGCCGGCGGGCTGCTCGTGCCCGAGCACGTGACCGGGGCGCTGCTGCGGCCGGTGGGCGGCGTGCTGGTGCTGCTGGCCGCGATCGTCGTCGTGCTCGGGCCGTGGTGGCTCAGCATCTTCCGCGACAACATGGCCGAGCGGCAGGCCAGGATCAGGGCGGAGGAACGCACCGAGGTCGCAACCAGGGTGCACGACTCCGTCCTGCAGACGCTGGCGCTGATCCAGCGCCGGGCCGGTGACCCGCAGCAGGTGATCAGCCTGGCCAGGGCCCAGGAACGGGAGCTGCGGTCCTGGCTGTTCGACGGGCGTGCGCCCGGCTCGATGGACGGCCGGGCCAGCACCGTGGCCGACGGCGTCCGGGTCATCCAGCAGGAGGTGGAGGCGCAGCACGGGATCGTGGTCGACGCGATCAGCGTCGGCGACTGCCCGCTGGACGACAGCCTGGGCGCGCTGCTGGCCGCGGCCCGCGAGGCGACCGTGAACGCGGCCAAATGGTCGGGGGCGACCTCGGTCTCGCTGTTCGCCGAGGTCGAGCCGGACACCGTATCGGTGTTCGTGCGGGACCGCGGCCGCGGCTTCGACCCGTCGGTCGTTCCGGCCGACCGCAAGGGCCTGGCCGAGTCGATCAGGGCCAGGATGGCCAGGCGCGGCGGCACGGCGACGATCCGCAGCGCGCCCGGCGAGGGCACCGAGGTGGCGCTGACCATGCCGCGAAGTGCTGGTCAAGGCGACCGGCCGGACACGCCTGCGGCTAGCGCCGAGCCGCGGGAACAGGCCAGGAAGAAGTGAGCGGGGCGGGCGGTTCGCGGCCGCGGGTGTTCATCGTCGACGACCACGGGCTGTTCCGCTCAGGCGTCCGGTCCGAGCTGGGCAGCGAGGTCGAGGTGGTCGGGGAGGCCGACGACGTGCAGCCGGCCATCGCCGGGATCGGGCGGTGCGAACCCGAGGTGGTGCTGCTCGACGTGCACATGCCGGGCGGCGGCGGCCAGGACGTCGTGTCCGCGGTCACCGCGAGCCACCCCGGCGTGCGGTTCCTCGCCTTGTCCGCGTCCGATGCCCCCGAGGACGTGATCGCGGTGATCAGGTCGGGTGCGCGGGGGTACGTGACCAAGACGATTTCCGGGCCCGACCTGGTCGATGCGATCCGGCGGGTCGCGGCCGGGGATGCCGTGTTCTCCCCCCGGCTGGCCGGGTTCGTGCTGGACGCGTTCGCCGGCACGCCGGCCGGACCCGCGATCCGGCCGGCCTTCGACGACGAGCTGGACCAGCTCACCCCGCGCGAGCGCGATGTGCTGCGGCTGATCGCGCGGGGCTACACCTACAAGGAGATCGGCCGGGAACTGTTCATCTCGGCCAAGACGGTCGAGAGCCATGTCTCGTCGGTGCTGCGTAAGCTACAGCTCTCCACCCGCCACCAGCTGACCAAGTGGGCGGCCGAGCGCCGCCTCACCTAGCCGGCCGCTGGCGGCCGGCGCCTTGGACAGGAGCAGCGATGGCCGATGCTGGGACCGACCTCTGCGAGAACGACGCCGTCACGCTGGCCGGGCGGCTGCGCCGCAAGGAGGTCTCGGCCCGTGAGGTGATCGCGGCCCACATCGCGCGGGCCGAGGCCGTGAACCCGGTCGTCAACGCGATCGTCACCCCGACGTTCGAGCAGGCCATGGCCAAGGCGGCGACGGCCGACGAGAGGCTCGCGGCCGGCCAGCCGGTCGGCCTGCTGCACGGGCTGCCGGTCGCGCACAAGGACCTGGTCGAGACGGCCGGGGTCCGGACCACGTTCGGCTCGCCGCTGTTCGCCGATCATGTCCCCGACTTTGACGCGCTGATCGTGAGCCGGATGGCCGGAGCCGGCGCGATCAGCCTGGGCAAGACCAATACGCCGGAGTTCGGCGCCGGCTCGCACACGATCAACAAGGTGTTCGGCGCGACCAGGAATCCGTACGACCCCGGCCGGAGCGCGGGCGGCAGCAGCGGGGGCGCCGCCGCTGCCCTGGCGGCCCGGATGGTCGCGCTGGCCGACGGCAGCGACCTGGGCGGCTCACTGCGCAACCCGGCGAGCTTCTGCAACGTGGTCGGGCTGCGCCCGTCGCCCGGCCGGGTCCCGTCCTGGCCGGTCGCCGACGTGGCCGACTGGATGGGGGTCGAGGGCCCGATGGGTCGCGGCGTCGCCGACGTCGCGCTGCTGCTGGCCGCGATCAGCGGGCCCGACCCCAGGGTTCCGCTCTCGCTGGACGCGCCGCCGCCCGCGCTGGCCGGCCCGCAGGAGGTCGAGGCGCTGCTCGCGGCTGACCTGCGCGGGCTGCGGCTGGGCTGGAGCGCCGATCTCGGCCTTCCCGTCGATCCCGGCGTGCGCGCGGCCCTCGCTCCGGCCAGGGAGGTGCTGGCCGGCCTCGGCTGCGAGATCGTCGAGTCGGCGCCCGACCTGACCGGCGCCGACGAAGGGTTCAGGACCTGGCGGGCGCTCCGTTACGCGACCGCCTTCGGCCCGCTGCTCGAGCGGCGGCCGGAGAGCCTGGGCGCCAACGTGGCCTGGAACGTCCGGCGCGGCCTCGAGCTGACGGCGGCCGATCTGAGCCGGGCGACCCAGCTGCTGGCCGCCCTGGCCGGCCGGATCAGCGACTACTTCGCCGAGGTCGACGTGCTGGCCTGCCCGGCAACCCAGGTCGCGGCGTTCGACGTGGACCTGGACTGGGTGCATGAGATCGACGGCGTGGCCCAGGACACCTACCTGGACTGGATGGCGTCGGCCTACCTGATCTCGGCGACCGGCCTGCCCGCGCTCTCGGTGCCGGCCGGCTTCACGCCGGACGGCCTGCCTGCCGGGCTGCAGCTCGTCGGGCGGCGCCGGGCCGACTGGGACCTGCTCAGGCTGGCCCGCGCGTTCGAGGCGGCGACCGGCTACGGCCGGAAGCCGCCACCCGTGCTGGCTGGATGACCGTGCCGGCGGGCTAAGCCGGGGCTGGCTCAGGCTCGCCGAGGCTCACGCCCGCTGGCCGAACCGGCGTCGTAGCAGGGTCGGCACCGCGGCCGGTCCGGTGACCGGACTGAACCGCGACGACTCGTCGTTCAGCGCGTGGTATTCGGTGTCGGACAGGTCGATCTCGGCCGCGGCGACGTTGCTCTCGAGCTGGGCGACCGTCGAGGCGCCGGGAATCGCGACCACCACCGGATCCCTGACCAGCCAGGCCAGCGCGATCTGGGCCGGCGTGGCCGAGTGGGCCTCGCCGATCTCGCGCAGGAGGGTGATCAGGCCCGTCGCCCGGTCCAGGTTCTCCGGCAGGAACAGCGCGCTGTTGGACCTGAGCCGGTTGGCCGGGCGGTGGTTCGCGTCGTAGCGGCCGGACAGCAAGCCCTGGGCCAGCGGGCTGTAGGCGATGATCACCCGGTGGTGAGCGTGGGCGTACGGCACGAGGTCCCGTTCTGGCCGCCGGTCGGCCAGGCTGTAGCGGACCTGGTTGGTCAGCACCCGGCTGCCGAGCGCGGCCTCGGCCGCGATCCATCGCTTGAGCGAGTAGTTGCTGACCCCGACCTCGTCGACCAGGCCGGTGCGCTGCAGCGAGCGCATTCCCCGCATGATCGTGCCGTCCCTGACCGCCGGGTTCGGCTGGTGCACCTGGTACAGGTCGAGCTTGCGGGCGCCGAGCCGGCTGGCGCTGGCCACGCCGCGCTGCTCGACCACCGGGGCGACCGGCATCACGGGCAGGATCTTGGTGGCCAGGAAGATGGAGGGAAGATCGTCGCCTAGGGCCTCGCCGAGTATCCGCTCGCTGCGGCCGAACCCGTAGATCTCGGCGGTGTCGAACAGCGTGACGCCGAGTTCCAGGGCGCGGCGCACGATCGCCTTGGCCTCGGACCCGGCGTAGGAATCGCCGTAACCCCATTCCCGCGAACCGAACTGCCAGGTGCCCAGGCCGATCTTGGAAATTTTCTTGGCGGTGTCGATATCCAGATAGCGCATGGACAGTAGTCTCCCCCGTCCGGCCGCCCGATGAACGGTTCTGCGCGATCGGCGGGTCCAGCGCCGGCCCGCGCCTCCGTGCGGTGGCAGCACACCTGGCCGTGCCGTGGACGGTCACCGGTGACCGCTTCCTGGAAACGATGCTCCCGGCCGTTTGCCCTTGACGTTCGCGGCAATGGTTGTCACCTTGTGTTCGGTTGCTGTTTACCTGTCCGCCTTCGAGCTGTAATCCCCTACGGGAGGCATGAATGTTCTTCAGGACCAGGCGCGGTCGCCTGGCGGCGGCCGCTTCGGCGGTCACGCTGCTCGCGGCCGCGTCCAGCGGGCTGGCCATCACAGGGGCCGCGGCGGCCGGAAGCCGGCCGTCCGACCTCGGTGCAGGCGTCCGGCTCGACCGGGTGTTCATCATCATGCTGGAGAACCACTCGCAGCAGAGCGTCGTCGGGGACCCGAACGCCCCGTACATCACCTCGCTGGCCCAGCAGTACGGCCAGGCCACGAACTACTACGGGGTGACCCACCCGAGCGAGCCCAATTATGTCGCGATGATCAGCGGCTCGAACTGGTGGACCAACAACGACAACCCGGCCAACCGGTTCGACCACACCAACCTGGTCGACGAACTCGAGGCCGCGCACATCCCGTGGGCCGCTTATATGCAGGCGATGCCGGCCAGCGACCCGCTGACCGACTTCTGGCCGTCCAGCAGCAATGCGCTGTACGCCTCTAAGCACAACCCGTTCGCGCTGTTCGCCGACATCCGCGACAACCCGGCCCGGGTCGCGAACATCAAGCCGTACACCTCGATGGCCTCGGACCTGAGCAACCCGTGGACCGCGCCCCGGTTCGTGTTCATCGCCCCCGACCAGTGCAATGACATGCACGGCGGCGTCTACACGGCGGTGGCCGGGTATCCGGAGACCCCGTGCCCGTACGGCAACACCAACGACGACCCGAACGACGCCCAGCTCAAGAAGAATGCCGACGCGTTCGTCCAGAGCGCGGTCACCACGATCATGTCCAGCCGGGCCTGGACCTCGCACAGCGCGATCTTCATCGTCTCCGACGAGGGCGACTACACCGGCAACACGCAGAACGGCGGCTGGGACTCCCCGGCCGGTTGCTGTGATTCCCCGGTGCTCCCGGCGGGCGACCCGGACATCAGCGCGTCCTGGCCGGGCGGCGTGTACGGCGGCGGGCTAGTCCCGGCGATCGTGATCGACCAGAGCGGCCCGCGGCACTTCACCGATGCGACCGCCTACAACCACTACTCACTGCTGCGCACCATCGAGGATGCGTGGCACCTGCCGGAGCTCGGCTTCAGCAGCGACCATCAGCAGGTTCCGACGATGAACAGCTTCCTGCAGCACTGACGTCCGCGGCGGCACTCCTCGGTTGTCGCTCAGTCGAGCGGGACCGAGGAGTGCTCGTCGATCGCGGTGAGTTCCTCCGCAGTGAACGGCCGGGCCGAGGCGGCGGCCAGGTTCTCCTCGAGCTGGGCGACGCTGCTCGCCCCGATCAGGGCCGACGTGACCACCGGGTCCCTGAGCACCCACGACAGCGCCATCTGGGCGAGCGTCTGGCCGCGACCTGAGGCGATCTCGTTCAGCGCTCGCAGATGCCCGGTGGTCTCCGCCGTCAGCAGGCCGGACGGCAGCGAGTCGTTCCGGCTGGCTCGCGATCCTTGCGGGATGCCGTCGAGGTACCGGCTGGTCAGCAGCCCCTGGGCGAGCGGCGAGAACGCGATGCAGCCGATACCGAGCCGGCCGAGGGTGTCCAGCAGGCCGTCGGTCACCCACCGGTCCAGAATCGAGTACGACGGCTGGTGGATCAGCAGCCGGACGCCCATGTCCGCGAGGATCGCGGCTGCCTGCTCGGTCTGTTCCGCGTCGTAGGACGAGATCCCCGCGTACAGCGCGCGGCCCGACTGCACCGCGGTCGCCAGCGCGCTCATCGTCTCCTCGAGCGGCGTGTCCGGGTCGGGCCGGTGGCTGTAGAAGATGTCGACGTAGTCTAGGCCGAGTCTCTTCAGCGACTGGTCGAGGCTGGCCAGCAGGTACTTGCGGGAGCCGAGGTCGCCGTAGGGTCCCGGCCACATGTCCCAGCCAGCCTTGGTCGAGATCAGCAACTCGTCGCGGTACGGTTTCAGGTCCTCGCGCAGGATCCGGCCGAAGTTGGTCTCGGCCGTGCCGTATGGCGTCCCGTAGTTGTTGGCCAGGTCGAAGTGGGTCACGCCGAGGTCGAAGGCCCGGCGGATGATCGCCCGCTGGGTGGCGACGGGGGTGTCGTCGCCGAAGTTCTGCCACAACCCGAGCGAGATCGCCGGCAGGTCGATCCCGCTCTTCCCGCAACGGCGGTACGGGGTCTGCTCATAACGGCCGGAAGCGGCGACATAAGTCATGCCCGCGAGTCTGTCACGTGCTCACGCTAGTCCATCATGATCAGGTGGAGTTGCTGGTCTATATCCGTGGTAAGTCCACGTGATCATGAAGGACCCGGCGCGAGCGTGCCGGGCGGTGCGGGATGGGGCGGGTGGTTGGGCGCGGGCGGCGGGATTAGGCTTCCGGCATGGTCGACTTCGCTCCGGTCAAGGGTTACGAAACGGTCAGCCTGTACCGCGCGGGCGCGGCGCTCAAGGTCGAGCTGAGCCGGCCCGACAAGATGAACGCGCTGGACGGCCAGCTCAGGTCCGATCTGCTGGCGGCGGTCCAGGAGATCGCAGCCGACGACGAGGTCCGGGCGGTGTTGCTGACCGGGTCGGGCCGGGCGTTCTCCAGCGGCGCGGACTTGCGGGAGAACCGGGAGCGCACCCCCGAGGGGTTCCCCGACGTCTACAGTGTCCTGACCAAGCAGTACCACCCGATCATCACCGCGCTGCGGGAGATGCCGAAGCCGGTCGTGGCCGCCGTGAACGGGGCGGCGGCCGGGATCGGCCTGTCACTCGCGCTCGCGTGCGACCTCGTGCTGGCGGCCGAGTCGGCTTACTTCCTGCTTGCGTTCGTGAATATCGGGCTCGTGCCGGACGGCGGTTCTTCGCTGCTGGTGCCGTCGCGGATCGGGTTCGCGCGGGCGGCCGAGATGGCCATGCTGGGCGAGCGGCTGGCGGCGCCGAAGGCGCTGGACTGGGGGCTGATCAACCAGGTCTGGCCGGATGGCGAGCTGGCCGGGGAGGCCGAAGCGCTCTGCGCCCGGCTCGCGGCCGGTCCGACCGGCTCCTACGCAGGAACTAAGCGGCAGCTCAACCGCTGGCTGTTCGAGCAGATGGCGGGCCAGCTCGAGTTCGAGGCCCAGGTCCAGCAGGAGCGGGCCGGCTCGGCCGATTTCGCCGAAGGTGTCGCCGCGTTCGCTGAGAAGCGCGCGCCCAGGTTCACCGGCCGCTAGGTCCGTGACACCGACGCCCGGGCGGCCTACGAGCAGGCCGGGTTCGCCGAGGTCGTGCGCCGGTCGCCGACCCGGGTGGTCATGCGGCTCGACCTCGGCGGCCGCGGCGCGGCCAGCTCCAGCACGGGCGGGCCGGCCGCGGCCAGCAGCTCGCCCGCATAGGCCAGGACCAGCGGGTGCAGCCGGTACCGCCTAGCCCCCGAGTCGTCGTGGCCGGCCCGGTGCAGCAGTCCGGCGTCGGCCAGTTCCGGTGCCGCCCGGCGGGCGGCCGAGTTCTCGAACGGTCGGTCTGGCACCTCGGGCGCGGCCAGCAGCGCGAGCGCGCGCCTGGCCGGACCGCTGACTGCCTGGGCGGCTGCGCCGAGCCGGCCGCGGACACTGGTCCCGCCGATCTCGAGCTCGTCGAGGCGGTGTCGCTGGTCGGCCAGCGACCGGGCCAGGACGGCCAGCCGCAGACCGGGATCGTCGGCCAGCCTGATGCCCGCGATGCGCAGGGCCAGCGGCAGGTAACCGCACGCGGCCGCGACGGAGGCGGCCGCTTCTGCGTTCTCGCGGCCGCCGTCGCGGCCGGGCCCGGATGGCTCGCGGCCGCTGACCCTGGCCAGCAAGGTCACCGAGTCGGCCGGGTCTAATCCGGCCAGTTCAAGCGAGCGGGCGCCCTCCAGGTCGGGCAGGCGGGACCGGCTGGTAACCAGCACTGCGGCTCCGGCGGTTCCCGGCAGCAGCGGCCTGACCTGGGCGGCGCTGGTCGCGCCGTCGGCTAGCACCAGCACTTTCCGGCCGGCCAGGACCGACCGGTACAGCGCCTCCCGCTCGAACCGGGCAGCCGGGATCGCGCCGGCCGGGACGCCGACCCCGCGCAGCAGCTCGCCCAGGACGACCTGCGGGTCGCGGGGCCGGCCACCGTCATCCAGGCAGGCGTAGAGCTGGCCGTCGGGGAAGGCGCAGGCCGCCTCGTGGGCGGCCCGCACGGCCAGCGCGGTCTTGCCGGTGCCGAGCATGCCGGTGATCACCGTGACCGCCATCCCGTCGCCTGGCAGCCGGGTGCGGAGCCAGGCCAGTTCGGCGGTGCGGCCGGTGAAGTCGGGCACCGCCGCAGGCAGCTGGCAGGCGGGCCGCCACGCCGGGGTGAGGTCGGTGTCAGGGGCGGATCCGCCGGCCTCGTCCGCGGGCCGGGCCGCCGCTGGCGGGGCGGGGCCGACCTCGACAGGCGTCATCGCAACGTTCGCGGCGGGCAGCAGCAGCGACGGGTCGTCGGCCAGCACCTTGCGGTGCAGGTCCTGGAGCTCGGGGCCCGGATCGATGCCGTAGGCGCTGACCAGGGCCATCCTCAGGCGCCCGAACGCGGCCAGCGCCTCGGCGCGGGCACCCGACCGGTAGAGCGCGGTGATCAGCTGGGCCCAGGAGTGCTCGCGGAGCGGGTCGGCGGTCACCGCGGCTCGCAGCTCACCGAGCACCTGCCGGTGCTCACCGAGGGCCAGCCGGGCGTCCACCAGCGCGTCCCTGGCTTCCAGCCGCAAGCCGAGCAGCCGGTCCCGAGCCGGGACGGCGGGTACGTCGGCGAGCGGGGGTTCGCGCCACTGGGCGAGCGCCCGGCTCAGCAGCGTGGCTGCCTCGGCAGGCTGCCTGGCGTCTAAGGCGTCGCGGCCCCGGCCGGCCAGCTCGCGGAAGTCGTCCGCGTCCAGCTCGCCCGGCCCGGTAACGATCAGGTAACCGGACGGGTGGGTGCGCAGCCTGGCCGGGTCGGGCAGCAGCTTGCGGATGCCGTAGACGCAGCTTCTTAACGACACCTCGGGGCTGAGCGGCGGCTCGTCGCCCCAGATCGCGTCGACCAGGCTGGCGCAGGAACAAGGCTGGCCGGGGTTCAGCAGCAACACGCTGAGCGCGGTCCTGTGCAGCCGCCTGGTGAAGCTGACCGCGTGACCGGCGTCGTCCCTGACCTCTAACGGACCCAGGATCGAGAAGCGCATGGGGCCTCCGTTTCGGCACGGAGTTCGAAAGGATCGGCCAATCGTAAGCACAACCAGGCCCTTCGTGACCGGAAAAGCCGCGAATTGGTCCGGCGTCGGCCGTTCTGCCTGCGGATTCACGGTTCGGTCACGGACCCGTCATCCGGGCCGGCCTAGAGTCCGTAGGCGACAGGCCAGCCACGTCGCCGGGGAGCGCCTATGGACGCAGTGAGGATCAGCCGGGCGGCCGGCGTGCACGCGCGTTGCCTTCCCGCGGCGCAGCGGAGGCGCCCGGCCCTCTGGTTAGCCGCCGCCGTCGCCGCGGTGCTGGCGGCGGTGCTGGCCGTTGCTGGCTGCGGAGCCCAGGCGGCCAGGGTCGCGCTGCCGGGCAAGCCGCCCCGCGTTCACCTGGCCGGAGCCAAGGCACCGCCGCCGTCGCCGCGCGGGCTCGTGCTGGCCGCCTACGAGGGGTACTGGCACGCCACCAGCGAGGCGCTCGCGTCCAGGAACCCGGCCACGGCCAGGGCCTACCTCGCCGGTTACGTGCCGGCGCACGCGATCCCCGCCCTCGTCCGCGGGCTCGAGGGCCTGTGGCGGCGGCACGAGATCGGGTTCGGGAACCCGGTGTTCCACGTGATGAAGATCGCGATCACCGGGCGCGGGACCGCCGCCGTGCACGACTGCGTGGACCTCAGTCACTCCGGCTTCCAGAACGAACAGACCGGCCAGGTCGTCGGCGGGTTCGGCCAGTCCCACGAGTTCATGATCACCACCCTCGCCCTCGAACACGGGCGCTGGCTGGTGACTGGAGCGATTCCGGTGGTGCAGCCATGCACATACTGACCAGGCCGTTCAGGGCGGCGCGGGCCGCGTCCGCGATCGCGGCGATGATGACGCTGACCTGCGCGCTGTCCGGGCTGATCGTCCTAACCGGGGTCATCGGCCTCACCGGGCAGGGGCGGGCGCTGGCCGCGCCGACCGCTGGCGGCGGCAGCGGCGACTGTTACCCGGTGAACTTCACCTGGATCTGTGTCTACAACGGCGGCAGCGGCGGCGGACCCGGTTCGGGCGGCGGTTCCTCGTCGGTGACCTGCACCTACACCAAGGCATCGCCTGGCGTGCTGCAGCGCACGGGCACCGGCCCCCCGGCCCCTGGATACCAGTGGGACATCATGACCTGCCCGGGTGCCAATCCCGGCTCCATCGGCGGCCAGCTCGTCCAGGTCAGCAAGACCACCGGCGCTCCGGCGGTCAGCCCGTTTGACCTGATGAAGATCGCCATCGGCGAGCTGTCGGTGCCGACCCTGGCCGCGGCTACCGCGCCCCCGCGCGGCAAGGACGGGCTGGTCGGCCTGCCCGAATGGTTCTGGGTACCGCGCGGCCAGTGGCGCCCGGTCAGCGTCACCGTCAGGGCCGGCCCGGTCTGGGCGACGGCGAGCGCGGCCCCGACCGCGCTGAACTTCGTCCCGGGCGGCGGTCAGGCCTCGGCCAGCTGCCGCGGTCCCGGAAGCCCGTTCAACCGGTCACTGCCCGCCGCCCGGCAGCACTCGCCCTGCTCGTATACCTACACGCTGCCGTCCGAGGGCCAGCCGGGCAACTCCTACCAGGCTGGCTTGTTCGTCACCTGGACCGTGAGCTGGACCGGCTCGGGCGGCGCGGGCGGACTGATCACGAACGGCTACACCACCGGCAACGTGTTCCCGGTGCGAGTAGCCCAGGCGGAGGCAGTGGTGACCACCCCATGAGCACGCCGAGCGGGCCGGCCATCGGCACGGCTTTCCACCCGGAGCCAGAACCCCCGCGCAACGGCCGCGGCCGCGCGGCCGCCCACCCGGTCGCCCTGGCCCGGCT
>DASWAH010000088.1:0-13674 GCA_036391235.1 Streptosporangiaceae bacterium | reverse complement strand
GTCGCTCCGGCGGCCGGGCGACCAGGACTACCCCGGCGGTGCGCGAGCTCGCGGTCGCGGACCTGGACTCGCTGAACGCTCGCAGCAGCACGAAGGCGAACGCCAGGCCGGACAGCCGCAAGAACGGCAAGGCCGCGCGGGACGGGCAGCAGGACGAGCTTCCTGCGGTGAAGCCGCGGTCGGGCAAGGGCAAGGGCAAGCGGGACGCCGACGACGGTGACTGGCCCAGCAACGAGTGGGACGAACTGTCCGACGTCGACTACTGGACTGAGCTCGCCGCAGACGGGCCGTTCACATCCGACGAGCCGCCGACGAACCCGGGCCGGGCCAGGCGGAGTTCCGGTCAGGCCGGCCAGAGTTCAGGACCTGACGGCCAGCCGGAGCGCGATCCGGCCGCCCGGCGATCAGCCCGGCCGTCCGAGATAGAGACCACCCGGCGCCTTGACCAGCCGATTCTGCCCCCGGTTGGCCGGGCCAGTTCGAGCCGGGCCGAGTCCAGCCGCACCGAGTCCGGCCGAACCGAGTCCGGCCGCACGGAGCGGCTGGGTGAGTCGCGCTCGCTGCCCAGGAGGCCGGACGCGCGCTCAGAGCCGATGCGCTCCGAGCCGATGCGGCCAGAACCGGTGCGCTCCGAGCCGATGCGCTCAGAGCCAGTACGCGCGGCCGCCAGCTCGCGGCACGCGGCCCCGCCACTAGACGACGACCCGCTGACCAGCCCGTCGTTCCCGCGCATCGCGGCCAGCGACAGCCGCTCCTACAGCCGCAGCCGGTCCGCAACGCACGAGCGGCCGGCCGGACGGGCGGCGGAGTACGCCGCCGCTCCGACCGCCTACGACCAGGTGACCGCGCCCTACTCGCGACCTGCCGCCGCCAGTGCCGCCGGGGAAACGAACCGCTACTCCTCGCCGCCTTCCGGTTACGCCTATCCGTCAGGCGGCCAGTCCCCGGCCGGGCCGGAGAGCTACCAGTCTCCGGCCGTGCCGGCCAGCTACCAGACCCCGGCGGCCGATGGGCGCGGCTACTCCCCGGCTGGCAGCCAGCCGCCAGCTCCTGGCTATCAGGCTCCGGTGCCGTCCTACGACCAGCTGTCGGCTGGATATGAGCCCGCCAGGTACTCCGCTCCCGGCTATGACCCGCCCGCCTACGACGGCTCCAGCTATAGCGGTGCCAGCTTTAACGGTGCCAGCTATAGCGGTGCCAGCTCCAACGGTGCGAATTCCGGCACGGCCGGGTACGGCCGTCCTAGCTACGACACTCCCTCGTACGAGCGTCCCAGCTACGGCAGTGCTAGCTACGACAGTGCCAGCTACGACAGTGCCAGCTACGACAGTGCTCGCTACAACAGCGCTAGCCACAACGGTGCCAGCCACGACAGCGCTGGTTACAACAGTGCTAGTCCCGGCTACGCGGGCCAGGCGCCGAGCGGCGGCTACCCGGCACCGCATCAGGCCGAGGCCGGCTTCCCGCCGCCTGGACCAGCGGAGCCGGCCTACCCGTACCAGCCAGGGGCGACCAGCTCGTACCCGGCGCCGGGCGGGGCGACCGCTCCCTACCAGTACCAGCCGCCGGCCGTTCAGCCGCACCACCAGGGCGGTCCCGGCTACGCTGGAGCCGACCCGTACGCCGCGGACCCCTACGGGTACTCCGGCTACGGGAACAGGAGTCACTGACCGCCCCGATTCGCCAGGGCTGGAGTTGCGATGACCGGAGTACGTGTACTTGTCGGCACCCGCAAGGGCGCGTTCGTGCTGACCTCAGACGGCAAGCGTGCGAACTGGGCCGTCAGCGGCCCGCACTTCGCGGGCTGGGAGATCTATCACCTCAAGGCCTCCCCGGCCGACCAGGACCGCATCTACGCCTCGCAGTCGACCGGCTGGTTCGGCCAGCAGATCCAGCGCTCCGACGACGGCGGCCAGACCTGGCAGACGGCCGGGAACGAGTTCGGCTACGACGGCATCCCTGGCACCCATCAGTGGTATGACGGCACGCCGCATCCCTGGGAGTTCGCCCGGGTCTGGCACCTGGAACCGTCGCTGCACGACCCGGACACGGTTTACGCGGGCGTCGAGGACGCGGCCTTGTTCAAGTCGTCCGACGGCGGCGCTTCCTGGCGCGAGCTGTCCGGGCTGCGTAACCACAAGACCGGCGCGAGCTGGCAGCCGGGGGCCGGCGGCATGTGCCTGCACACGATCCTGCTCGACCCGGTGAACGAGGGCCGGATGTTTGCCGCGATCTCCTCGGCCGGGGCGTTCCGCAGCGACGACGAGGGCGAGACCTGGCGGCCGGTGACCAAGGGGCTCAGGTCGGAGTTCATGCCCGACCCCGAGGCGGAGATCGGCCACTGCGTGCACCGCATCGCCATGCACCCGTCCCGCCCTGACGTGCTGTTCATGCAGAAGCACTGGGATGTCATGCGCTCGGACGACGCGGGCGAGAACTGGTACGAGATCAGCGGCGACCTGCCGACCGACTTCGGCTTCCCGGTCAGCGTGCACGCCCACGAGCCAGAGACGGTCTACGTGGTGCCCATCACCTCTGACTCCCTGCACTTCCCGCCGGACGGCAAGCTGCGGGTCTACCGCAGCCGGGCCGGCGGCCACGAATGGGAGCCGCTCACCGCCGGGCTGCCGCAGCAGAACTGCTACGTTAACGTGCTGCGCGACGCGATGGACATCGACACCCTGGACGAGTGCGGGGTGTACTTCGGCACCACCGGTGGTCAGGTGTACGCCTCGGCCGACAGCGGCGACACGTGGACGCCGATCGTCAGGGACCTCCCGTCGGTACTGTCGGTGGAGGTTCAGACCCTGTCATGATCAGGGTCGAACTCCCCGCCCACCTGCGTACACTGGCCGGCCTCAGTGGTCCGGTCACCTTGGACCTGCCGCCCGAAGGTCACGCCGGAGTCACTCTCGGGGAGGCCCTGGACGCGCTCGAAGCCAGTTATCCGGTGCTGCGCGGGGCCATCAGAGACCACGGCACGGGCCGCCGCCGGGCGTTCGTGCGGTTCTTTGCCTGCAAGGAAGACCTGTCGCACGAGAGCCAGGACTTCCCCCTGCCCGCCGCTGTGCTGGCCGGCCACGAGCCGCTGATGGTCGTCGGGGCCATCGCGGGCGGATGAGCATGCCCGCCCCCGGCGACCGGTCCGAGCAGGTGACGTTCACGGTCAACGGCTCCGCCGCGACCGTGCCGGCTGGCATAACGCTGCTGGCCGCCCTGCGCGAGCGGCTGGGCCTGACCGGAGCCAAGCCAGGCTGCGGCGAAGGGGCCTGCGGCGCCTGCGCGGTGCTGGTCGACGGCGAGCCGGTCAGGTCCTGCCAGCGGGATACGAGCTCGGTCACTGGCCGCGCCGTCACGACGATCGAAGGGCTGCGGGGGCCAGGCGGCGGACTGCACCCCGTCCAGCGGGCGTTTGCGGCCGAGTCGGCTTCGCAGTGCGGCTACTGCACCCCCGGCATGGTGCTGACCGCGGTGGCGCTGCTCGATAGCGACGCCGAGCCGTCCGACGGCACCATCGACGCGGCCCTGGCCAGCCAGATCTGCCGGTGCGGGACCTATCCGCGGATCCGCCGCGCCATCCGCGGGGTCGCCCGCCTCGACCAGGGCGACGTCGGACCAGGCGAGCCGGACGGGGACCGGTGGGGGCTGCCGATGCCGGGTACGCAGCGGTTCCGGCCCGCGCGGCCATGGGACCTGACCGACCCGGCCGAGCGAGACTGGTTCGGCGCGCTGGGCGATGGCCTCGTGGTAGTGCTGCCCCCGCCGGACGGGGACGGCCCGTGGTCCACCGCCACCAGCGCCTGGCTGCACGTCTCCCCCGACGGTCAGGTGGTCGCGTTCACCGGCAAGGTCGACGTCGGCCAGGACAACCGGACCGCGCTGCGCCTGCTGGTCGCCGAGGAGCTCGGGGTACCGCTCGGGTCGGTGCGGATCGCCATGGGCGACACCGACCTGTGTCCCTACGACATGGGCACGTTCGGCAGCCGGTCGATGCCGGACGCGGGCCAGGTCCTCCGGCGGACGGCCGCATACGCTAGGGCGCTGCTGCCTTCCGTCGTCAGCCAGCGCCAGCCCGGCCAGAACCAGCCCGGCCAGAACCAGCCCGGCCAGAACCAGCCCGGCCAGTGCCGGGTCGAGATCGTGACCGGCGACCAGGCGCTGGCTGACCCGGCCAGCTGGCAGACGGCCGGCCGGGCTCACCGGCCTCCCGGCGCCCTGGCCGCGGTCACCGGCGCCCGCCGGTTCGGCTCCGATCTCAGCTTTCCCGGCCTGTGGCACGGCGCGGTGCTGAGGCCGCCCGCCCCCGGAGCGGAGCTGCGGGCGCTCGACTCGTCGGCCGCGGCGGCCAGGCCGGACGTGATCGTGGTCGTCACGCCGGGCCTGGCCGGCGTCGTCGCTCCCGGCGAGGCTGACGCCAGGGCCGCGCTGGCCGACCTGGCCGGCGGCGCGAGCTGGGACATCCCGGACGCGCCGTCCGACCACGACATAGCCGGATACCTGCGCGACCACCCGACCGAGGGCACCCAGGCCGGCCGCTGGGGCGGCCCGTTCCTGCACCAGGAAGGCTCGGCCGCGACGGCGCTGGAGAGCGCCGCGGTCCGGTGCGAGGCCACCTACACCGCCGCCTACATCGCTCCCGCCGCCCTGGAGACGAGGGTCGCGGTGGCCGAGTGGGACGACGGGCCGGCCGGCCGGCACCGGGTCACCGTGTGGACCGGCACCCAGACTCCGTTCCCGGTCCGGGCCCAGGTCGCAGCGGCGCTGGAGACCGGCGAAGAGAACGTGCGGGTAATCGTGCCCGCCACCGGCGGCGCGTTCGGCGGCAAGCACGCCGGCGGGATCGCCGCCGAGGCGGCCATCCTGGCCAGGGAGGCCGGGCGGCCGGTGAAGGTGCACTGGAGCCGGGCCGAGGAGTTCACGGCCGGCACCCTGCGGCCAGCGGCCGTGATCGACGTGGCCGGCGGCGTGAACGCCGACGGCAAGCTGGCCGGCTGGACGCTGACCAACGTCAACTCGGGCGCGCCCGGCATCTGGAGCCCGTACCGGATCAGCGACCAGCGGCTGGAGTACCGGCCCGCGGCCAGCCCGCTCCCCCAGGCGTCCTACCGGGCGCTGGCTGCCACCGCCAACACGTTCGCCCGCGAGTCGATGATCGACGAACTGGCCGGGCGCGCCGGCTGGGACCCGGTCGAATTCCGGCTCGCGAACCTGGCCGACGAGCGCCTGGCCGACGTGCTGCGGGCGGTCGCCCGCCACCTCGGCTGGGAACCCGGCGCCGTGCAGCCCGGCGGCGGCCTGGGCACCGGGATCGCCTGCGGGCTGGAAAAGGACGGCCGGGTGGTCACCGCGGCCCAGGTCGTCATCGGCCAGGGCCGCCAGGTGCGGGTGACCGGGCTGGTGACCGGGTACGAGTGCGGCGCGATCGTGAACCCGGCCACTGTGACCCGCCAGATCGAGGGCGCCACCGTGATGGCGTTCGGCGGCGCGATGTTCGAGGCGATCAGGTTCACCGGCGGCGTGATCACGAACGGGTCGTTCACGCAGTACCGGGTGCCGAGGCTGGCCGACGTCCCGCCGGTCGAGGTGCTCCTGCTCGACCGGCCTGACCTGCCGTCGGCAGGCGCGGGCGAGACACCGATGATCGCGATCGCCCCGGCCATCGCCAACGCGATCTACGCCGCGACCGGCCGGCGGCTGCGGTCGCTGCCGCTGACCGACGACGGCCGGTTGCCGGACTGAAACTCCGCTGGCCCGCCTTGTATCCCGGGTCGCCCGGGCTCAGTGGTGGAACGTCGTCGTCCTGCGGCCTTCCTTGGGAAGCGGGCCTTCGAGACCTTCCAGGTACTTCACCGAGTCGACGATGTGGTCGAGCAGCGCATCGGCCAGATCCAGGGACAGCCCGTTGCGCACGACGACCCGCTGCACCGTGAGGTCGGACAGGTTGTCGGGCATCGGGTAGGCCGGGACCAGCCAGCCGCGCTGGCGGAGCTGGTTGCCCAGGTCGTACAGATCCCACTTGTCGGTGTAGCCGTGCTTCATCCGCCAGGCGAAGACCGGGATGTCCGGTCCGTCCCCCCACAGCTCGAACGGCGCCATCTTGACGATCTCGTCGGCCAGGTGCATGGCCACGTCGTGCGAGGCCTGCTGCACCTCCCGGTAGCCGGTCCGGCCCAGCCGCAGGAAGTTGTAGTACTGCAGCAGCACCTGGGCGCCCGGACGGGAGAAGTTCAGCGCGAACGTCGGCATCGACCCGCCCAGGTAGCTGACCTTGAAGATCAGGTCCTCGGGCAGGAACTCGGCGTCCTTCCACACCACCCAGCCCAGGCCCGGGTAGACCAGGCCGTACTTGTGGGCGCTGGTGCTGATCGAGTGCACCCGGTCGACCCGGAAATCCCACTCCAGGCCGGGCTGCAGGAACGGCGCGACGAAGGCGCCGGACGCGCCGTCGATGTGGATAGGGATGTCCAGCCCGGTGTCGGCCTGGATCTGGTCAAGGGCGGCGGCGATCTTGGTCACCGGCTCGTACATGCCGGTGTAGGTGACGCCCATGATCGCGACCACCCCGATCGTGTTCTCGTCCACGTAGGAGGCGAGGTCGTGACCGTCCAGGGCAGGGTGCTCCTCGGTGATCGGGACCAGCCGGGCCTCGACATCCCAGTAGTTGGCGAACTTCTCCCAGCACACCTGCACTGCGGAGCTCATGATGATGTTCGGCCGGTCGGCCGGCTTGCCCGCTGCCTTGCGGGCCTGCTGCCAGCGGCGCTTGAGCGCCAGGCCGCCGAGCATGCAGGCCTCGGACGAGCCGATCGTGGACGTGCCGATGGCGTCGTGCGGGTCAGGCGCATGCCACAGCCTGGCCAGGATCTTCCAGCACCGGTCCTCGATCGCCGCGGTGGCCGGGTACTCGTCCTTGTCGATCATGTTCTTGTCGAAGGCCTCGCCGTACAGCTTGGATGCTGCCGGATCCATCCAGGTGCCCACGAACGTGGCCAGGTTCAGCCGGGCGTTGCCGTCCAGCATCGCCTCGTCGTGCACGACCTGGTAGGCGGTCTCCGGCAGCATCGGGTCGTCCGCCAGCGAGAACCGGGGGCGCTCGGTCGCCTCGCCGGGCCGCGAGAAGAGCGGGTTGATGTCGATGCTGCTGCGCCTCGGCGCCATGATGGGCTCCTTGAGAAGGTGAATACGACAACGTCAGGAGGGATGTACCCATGACGACGGCAGAACTCCTCGCCGACGCATTGTCGCGGGTCAGGGAGGTCGTACACCAGGTGGCCAGCGGCCTTACCGCCGATCAGCTGGCGTACCGGCCGCAGCCCGGGGCGAACTCGGTCGGCTGGCTGCTGTGGCACCTGACCAGGGTGCAGGACGATCACCTGTCCGAGGTGGCCGGCACCGAGCAGGCCTGGGCTGCGGACGGCTGGGCGGACCGGTTCGGGCTGCCGTACGAGACCGCCGCCACCGGCTGGAGCCAGGAATCCGAGGAGGTCGGCCAGTTCTCGGTGGGCTCGGCCGACCTGCTGACCGGGTACTACGACGCCGTGCACGAGCGGTCCCTGGCCTTCGTCGCCGGGCTGACCGATGCTGACCTGGACAAGGTTGTGGACGAGCGATGGGACCCGCCGGTCACGCTCGGCGTCCGGCTGGTCAGCGTCATCGACGACGACGCCCAGCACGCCGGCCAGGCGGCATACCTGCGCGGGCTGATCCTGGGCTGAGATCGGGGCGGCCGCCGGCCGTTATTGAGGTCGGGTCCAGGCCGGCCGGGGCGATAGACTCCCGGCCATGTTCCCAGTCCTGTCTGACAAGCCTGACGCTGACGCGCTCGAGCGCGCAATCCTGGATTTCTGGGACCGGGAAGACATTTTCGCCAAGGTGCGGGCGGCGAACGCCGGCGGCCCGAAGTTCAGCTTCATCGACGGCCCGGTCACCGCGAACAAGATCCTCGGCGTGCACACCGCCTGGGGCCGGACGCTGAAGGACGCCTTCCAGCGGTACAAGGCGATGCGCGGGTTCGACCAGCGGTACCAGAACGGCTTCGACTGCCAGGGACTGTGGATCGAGGTCGGGGTCGAGAAAGAGCTCGGCCTGAACTCCAAGCGGGAGATCGAGGAGTACGGCCTCGAGGCGTTCGCGGCCAAGTGCCGTGAGGTCGTCGAATGGTCGGCCACCGAGCTGATCAAGGGGTCGGTCAGGCTCGGCCAGTGGATGGACTGGGGCAAGGACTACTACACCTTCTCCGACACCAACATCGAGTACATCTGGAAGTTCCTGCGGGTCGTGCAGGAGCGCGGCTGGCTCTACATGGGTCACCGGCCGACCGAGTGGTGCCCGCGCTGCGGCACCTCGATCTCCGCGCACGAGCTGGTCGGCAGCTACGTCGACCGGTCAGACCCGTCGCTGTACGTGCGGTTCCCGCTGGCCGACCGGCCCGGCGAGGCCCTGGTCATCTGGACCACGACGCCGTGGACGCTGCCCGCGAACGTGGCCGCCGCGGTGCAGCCGGACGCGCGCTACGGCCGCCTGGGCAACGGAGACTGGCTGGCGGTCGACCGGGCCCCTGACCAGGAGTTCACCGAAACCCGGTCAGGATCCGAGCTGGTCGGCTGGCGGTACAGCGGCCCGTTCGACTACCTGGCGCCGGGCGCCGGCGTGCAGCACCGGGTCGTCGGCTGGGACGAGGTGTCGATGGAGGACGGCACCGGGATCGTGCACATCGCTCCCGGCTGCGGTGCCGAAGACTTCGACCTGGGCAAGGCCCAGGACCTGCCGGTGCTGACCCCGGTGGACGAGTCGGGCCGGTTCTACCCCGAGTACGGCTGGCTGGCCGGCCTGTCCACCTCCGAGGTCGCCGAGCAGGTCGTCAACGACCTGAAGCAGCGCTCGCTGCTGGTGCGGGCCGGCCACATCTCGCACCGGTACCCGGAATGCTGGCGCTGCCACACTCCGCTGATCTTCCGGATCTCCGACGACTGGTTCATCTCGGTCGGCGAAATCCGCGAGCCGATGCGGGCGGCCAATCGCGACGTCGAGTGGACGCCGGCCTACATGGGCAGCCGGATGGACGACTGGCTCGTCAACATGTCCGACTGGAACATCTCCCGCCGCCGTTATTACGGCCTGCCGCTGCCTTTCTACCCGTGCCCGTGCGGTCATCTGAACGTGATCGGCTCCCGGGCCGAGCTGGCCGAGCGGGCCGCTAACCCTGATGCCCTCGACGGCCTGCGCGAGCTGCGCAGACCGTGGATCGACGCGATCAGGATCCGGTGCGGCAAGTGCGACCGCGAGGTCCAGCGGATCGCCGAGGTCGGCGACGTCTGGCTGGACGCCGGCATCGTGCCGTTCTCCACGCTCGGCTGGGAGCACGACTCCTACGTCAAGGAGGGCTACGCGACCGGTGCAGCCAGCGGGCTCACCACCGCCGACCTGCCTGACCACGAGTACTGGCGGGAGTGGTTCCCGGCCGACTGGGTGTCGGAGATGCGGGAGCAGATCAGGCTGTGGTTCTACTCGCAGCTGTTCATGTCGGTGACGCTCACCGGCCGGGCCCCGTACCGCAAGGTGCTGGGCTACGAGAAGATGCTGGACGAGCGCGGTCGGGAGATGCACGGCTCGTGGGGCAACGCGATCAGCGCCGACGAGGCGTTCGCGCAGATGGGCGCGGACGTCATGCGCTGGCAGTACTGTCAGCAGCCGCCGAGCCAGAACCTGCTGTTCGGCTTCGGTCCCGGTAAGGAGATCCAGCGCAAGCTCCTGACCTTGTGGAACAGCCTGTCGTTCTTCGGCGGCTACGCCAACACCTCGGATTTCACGCCGGTCCTGGCCGACCTCGCCGCCGCTCAGGATGGCAGCGCCGAGCCCTGGCCTGGCATGCAGCTGCTCGACCGCTGGCTGCTCGCCCGCACCGCCCGGCTCGTCAGCGACGCGACCACGGGCTACGAGGAGTACCTGACCGTCAACGTGGTGCGGGCATTCGAGTCCTACCTGGATGACCTGTCGAACTGGTACATCCGCCGGTCCCGGCGCCGGTTCTGGAACAGCGACGAGGCGGCGCTGCGCACGCTGTGGACCGCGCTGGTCCAGGCCGTCCGGGTGATCGCGCCGATCACGCCGTTCCTGGCCGAGCACATGTGGCGGCTGCTGGTCACCGAGCCGTGCGGGTCAGCGGCACCGGCGTCGGTGTTCCTGGCCGGCTGGCCGCAGGCCGCCAGGACCGATGACGAGCTGGTCGCCAACATGGCCGCGGTCCGCCAGGTGGTGGACCTGGGCCGCCGGGCCAGGACGCAGTCGAAGATCAAGACCCGGCAGCCCCTGCACAAGCTGGCGGTCGAAGGCGCCGGGGGCATCGCCGAGTACCTCGGCGAGATCGCCGACGAGCTGCGGGTCAAGGAGGTCAGCGCGGAGCACATCGACGCCAGCGGCCTGCGGGTGCGGCCGAACTTCCGTGCCGTCGCGCCCCGGCTCGGCAGCGCCATGCCGCTGGTGAAGAAGGCGCTCGACGCCGGGGAGTTCCGCGAGCTGGACGGCGGCCGGTTCGAGGCGGCCGGGCACGTGCTCGAGCCCGACGAGGTGTTCGTGGAGCGGCTGGAGAAGCCGGGCTGGGAGGTGGTGTCCGACGAAGGCGTCACCGTCGCCCTGGACACCACCCTGGACGACGACCTGCGCCGTGAGGGCCGGGTGTACGAGGTCATCCACCAGGTCAACACCATGCGCAAAGACGCCGGGCTCGGGCTGTCCGACCGGATCACGCTGATCCTGCCCGACTCCGACGCCGACCTGCTGGCGCACCGCGACTGGATCGCCGCCGAGGTGCTCGCGACCACGGTCGAGGTGGCCGGCCACCAGGTCATCATCGAACGGGCCTGACCGGCCAGACGGGCCAGCCGGCCCGACCGGCCGAACCGGCGGCGGGTTTGCCGGTACTGTCGGGCGAATGATTCGGCTTTCTGGACTTCGCACGCATATATCCGTGATCGTCAAGGTCTGCGTTCCGATCGCCCTTACCGGCGCGGCGCTCGGACTGGCCCTCCCGGCCGCGGCCAGCGGCTCCCCCGCCACGCCCGCGCCGACGGCTCCGGCGGCCCGCGCACCGGCAATGGTCGCGCCGCTGGCGGCGGCCCTGCCCCGGGCGGCCCAGGCCGCGGCGGCCGCATCGACCTGCGCCCGCTACGCGGCCGCGGCGGGCTGGGCAAACAACGGGTACTTCAGCGGCGACCTGGTCACCGCGACCGCGGTCTGCGTCGCCGAGAGCGCCGGCGACCCGCTGCGCTACGTCTGCGACGAGAACGGCAAGGTCGTCGGCCAGGGCGACTACTCGGGCGACCCGGTGCCCTGCCCGGCCGGCACGACCTCCTACGACCGCGGCCTGTGGCAGCTCAACAGCGTGGCGGCGTCCGGTACCAGCGACGCCTGCGCCTTCGCCGCCGCCTGCAACGCGGGCGCGGCGTACCTGGCCTCGCAGCGCGGCACCACCTTCGCGCCCTGGTCGTCGTACGACTCTGACGCCTACGCCCGGTACATCGACGCGGCCCAGTCCGCCGTCACGACGCTGACCAAGGGCGCCGTCACCAGCGCCCTGCTCGGCGAGTGCCTGCAGGCCGCGTCCAAGGCCGGGGCCAGGGTCGTGGTCGCCAACTGCGGTCCCGGCGGCACGATCCAGCAGTGGACGGTCACCGGCGGGCAGCTGCGCTCCGGCTCGCTCTGCGCTGCCATCTCCTCGACGTCGGCATCCGCACCCGGCATCGTGCTCCGCCGGTGCGCGAACCAGAAGATCCAGAAGTGGACCGTGGCCGGGCGGGACGAGCTGCGGAACGGCTACGACGGCGCATGCCTGACCGACCCGGGCAGCAGCCTGACCGGGGGCACCCAGGTTGTCGCCAGTCGCTGTTCCGCTGCGAAGAACCAGACCTGGTGGCTGCCGTAGCCGACCGGTACGGTCAACCCCGTGGTCACTAACCCGGCGGTAGACAACACGGCGATCGACGACGCAGCCGTGACCCGGCTCGGCGAGGCTCTCTACAACGCGCGCCGTACCGGCGTTCCGATCGAGCCGCTGACCGACGCCCATCCTGGTTTGTCCGTGACCGACGCGTACCGGATCCAGCGCGACCTGGTGTCCAGGCTGCTGTCCGACGGCGACCGGGTCAGCGGCTACAAGCTCGGCCTGACCAGCGGCCCGATGCAGCGGATGCTGGGCGTGGACTCCCCCGACTTCGCTCCCGTGCTCGCCTCGCACGTGCACGCGGACGGCGCCGAGATCGGCGTGGCCGGCTTCATCCACCCCAGGGTCGAGGCTGAGATCGCGCTGGTGCTCGGGGCTGACCTGGCCGGGCCCGACTGCACCGCCCTGGACGTTGCCGCGGCGGTGTCCGGCGCGGCCGCCGCGATCGAGATCGTCGACAGCCGGATCGCCGGGTGGCGGATCAAGCTGGCCGACACGATCGCCGACCTGGCCAGCAGCGGCGCGATCGTCCTCGGATCGGCGGTGGTGCCGCTGGCCGGGATCGACCTGCGGCTGGCCGGGATGGTGTTCAGCCGCGACGGCGAGGTGATCGCGACCGGAGCCGGCGCGGCCGCCCTCGGCAGCCCCCTCGAGGCGACCGCCTGGCTGGTCAGGACGCTGGCCGGGCTTGGCGAGTCGCTGCGGGCCGGACAGTTCGTGATGACGGGGGCACTGCACGCGGCGGCCGACATCGCGGCCGGGCAGCGCTACCGCGCCGACATCGACCGGCTGGGGCCGGTCAGCCTGCGGGTGAAGGGGGACGCGCGATGACCGGGACGACGACCACGACAGCCGAGCTGGCGGCCCGGCTGGCGCAGGCCGCGGCCAGCCGCACCGGCATCCAGGCGCTGACGACGACGGCCGGGCCGTTCGACGTGGAGACGGCCTACCTGGTGCAGGACGCGGTCGTCGCCGACCGGACCGGCCGCGGCGCTCCCGTCATCGGGGCCAAGCTGGGCCTGACCAGCGCGGCCAAGCAACGGCAGATGAAGGTCGACGAGCCGCTGTACGGCTGGCTGACCGGCGACATGGCGATCGACATCGGGCAGCCGCTGGAGTGCGGCCGGTTCATTCAGCCGCGGTGCGAACCGGAGATCGCGTTCCTGCTGGGCGCCGACCTGGCCGGCCCGTATGTGACCGGTGCTCAGGTCCTGGAGGCGACCGCGGTGGTGTTCCCGGCGATCGACGTGCTCGACTCGCGGTTCTCCGGGTACTCGTTCACGCTGCCCGACGTGGTCGCCGACAACGCGTCGGCGGCCGGGTTCGTGCTCGGCGGCCTGGCCACCGATCCGCACGGCATCGACCTGCGGCTGACCGGCGTAGTGCTGGAAAAGAACGGCGAGCTGATCGCCACGGCGGCTGGCGCAGCGGTGCTCGGGCACCCGGCCGCCTCGGTCGCCTGGCTGGTGCGGGCGCTGGCCAGGCGCGGGCGCGGGCTGTCGGCCGGGCAGGTTGTCCTGTCCGGGGCGCTGACCGAGGCGGTCGCGGCGGCGCCGGCGGTCTACGCGTTCATGGCCCTCACGCACTACACCGCGGGCCTCGAGCGCGGGCGCCGCGAGCCGCTGCCGGTGCGACGCGTCTGGGATCCCTGGTTCACGCCGGGCCTCGCGTGCCTCGTCGCGATCGGCCTGGCAGCCCTCGCCCTCGGGATCGCGACGCTGCCCTGGGCGCACGGC
>DASWAH010000087.1:0-5964 GCA_036391235.1 Streptosporangiaceae bacterium | reverse complement strand
CGGCGCGCCCGAGGGCACGGCGATGTTCTTGAAGTAGTTCAGCGGCCCCTTGGCCCGCATCCCGACCACCAGGTAGGTGATCCACACGATCAGGGCCAGGCCGGCCGGGAACGCGATGCGCGAGGTCGCAGGGAAGTCGATGAACGGGATGATCCCGAACAGGTTCATGATCCAGACGAAGAAGAAGATCGAGACCAGGAACGGCAGGTACTTGTCCCCGGCCTTGCCCAGCTGCGGGCGCAGGATCTGGTCCCTGACGAACAGCACGCCCAGCTCGCCGACGTTCTGCGCGCCCCTCGGCACCAGCTTCGGCTTGCGGAACGCGAAGAAGAAGAAGCCGAGCACGAGCGCGCCCGAGATCACCGCCAGCACCATCGGCTTGGTGATGTGGGCGGGACCGACGCTGAAGATCGGCTTGAAGTAGAAGTCGTCGATCGACGGGGCCGGGTACCCGCAGCCGCCGAAGATGTGGCCGCCGCTGCAGCCTGGCGCGGCCAGCGCCATCCGGCCGTCAATCACGGTGTGCTCCCTGCACGGTGCTCCTTCAGGTTCCCGGTCCTGACCGGGTGACTCGGTAGATGATCAGCACGATCGACAGCGCCAGTCCGGCGATCATGCCGACCGGCAGCAGATAGGCCTGGTGCGTCCACCGGCCGATGAGCCAGCCGATGAAGCCGTACAGGAGCATCCCGCCGAGCATGTAGCTCAGGTAGGTGTACCCACTGCCCGCGTTCGCGGGCCGGCCAGCACCGCCCGCGCTCGCCTGCTGGCTCGCGCCGCCCGCACTGGCGGGCCTGCGGCGGCCGAACCGGAGCGCGGCCGGCTCGGGGTCGCTCCGCTTCTCGCCCGGGCGGTCACCGCCATCCGGCCCGCCCGGTACCGGGCTGCCCTTCGTCATGGCCACGGCTCACCGCCCGTCAGGTTCGACGTACAGCGTCTTCAGCCGCATGGACCAGGCAATCTGAGCCGCGCTGTACACAAGCACGCAGACGATGGCGGTCAGGCCGAACAGCCGGGGGTTGAACGCGGTGGTGCCCTGGAACGACCCGACCAGGATGATCAGCGCGAGAATCTTCACCAGGTAGGTGCCCAGAGCGGTCACCATCATCAGCTGCGGGCTGACCTTGGCGGCCTTGCCGACGGCGAAGATGCTGATGCCGAAGAAGGCCGCCACGATCGCGATCGCGATCGCGCCGGCCAGCAGGCCCTTGCCGCCCGCGACGATGCCGCAGATGGCCAGCATGACCGCCGCCGCGATCGCCGTGGTGACGGCAGAGCGACGGGCGATCCGGGCGTAATTCGCCAGCATCGGCGTCAAAACTCCGTAAGAACTTGGGCCGTCGGCCTCGCTTGGCCGGCCGGCGAGGTTCACGTCGCAGGAGTGCCCTCATGCCCCTCCGCGACGCTACTTTCAGGCCAGCGAAAGGTATCACGAGTCACACGGCCAGCTACTGTGTGGCCGCTCGTGAAAGATATCACAAGCTCTCCGGCGTTGGCCTCAGCAGGTCACCGAACGTGACGTATCTGGCCGATACGGTGCCACCGGAAGGACGTCACGGCACGACCCGTCCGGACGCCCGGGCCGCGGGCGTGGCCCCCGTACCGCCCGGATTGCCCGTCTCGCCGCCGGCGGGTTCGTCGGCTGGCACGCCGTCGGCCACCGGCATCATCGCGGCGGCCGGCCCGGCTCCGTTAGCCACCGGGTGAACGGCCGGCCCGGCTCCGTTAGCCGCCGGGTGAGCGGCCGGCCCCTCCGGCCGGCTCCGCTCCCACCAGCGCAGCTTCGGTATCGACAGCAAGGCCAGCGCCAGCACGGCGGCCAGCGTGGTCAGCACCAGCACGGCCAGGCTCACCGTCACCAGGGACAGCGCGAGCACAGTGCCGGCGAACAGCGCGGCCCAGGCATACAAGATCAGCACGCTGGAGCGGTGCGAGTGGCCGATCTCCAGCATCGTGTGGTGCAAGTGCTTGCGGTCGGGCGCAAACGGTGACAAACCGGCCCTCGTCCGCCGGACCACGGCCCGCAGCATGTCCACGTACGGGATCACCAGGACAGCGGCTGGCAACAGCAGGGGCAGGATTTCCGCGTACCGGTTGACCTTGTTGTTCAGGCTGGTGAAGTCCAGCCAGGAGATCGCCGAGATCGGCACGTAGGACAGCAGCAGGCCGAGCAGCATCGACCCGGTGTCGCCCATGAAGATCCTGGCCGGATGGAAGTTGTGCGGCAGGAAGCCCAGGCAGGCCCCGGCCAGCACGATGGAGGCCAGCGCGGGCGCGCCCTCGGCCGACAGGTGGGCCACCTTGGCCAGCGAGTAGTAATAGGCGAAAAACGAGATCGCCGCGATGAACACGATCCCGGCGGCCAGGCCGTCCAGGCCGTCGATGAAGTTGACCGCGTTGATCGTGGCCACCACGACCAGGATCGTCAGCACGGCCGACTCGTTCTTGGTCAGCCCGAACAGGTAGCCGTGCGGCAGCGGGAAGTTCGTGAGCTGGGCGCCGCTGGCGAACACGATCACCGCCGCGCCCATCTGGCCGAACAGCTTGACGATGGGGCTGATCCCCCAGCGGTCGTCGGCGATGCCGATCGCCACGATCAGGCCGCCCGCCCCGAGCAGCCCGAGGATCAGGTTGTTGCCCGGCTGGTGCAGGGCCTGGTATAGCGGAAACAGCCTGCTCGCGACCAGCAGCCCGGCCGCGACGCCGATGTACATGGCCAGGCCGCCCATCCGCGGCATCGGCCCGGCGTGCACGTCCCTGGCCCTGGCCGGCATGACGACCTTCAGCCTGATCGCGGCCTGCCGGACGAGCGGGGTCAGCAGGAAGGTCACCGCGGCCACGACGAGCAGGGTCAGTCCGTACTCACGCACCGCTGCCACCAGGTTGCCGGATGGTCAGACATCGGGTTCAACTGTAGGGCACCAGGCCGGGCAGCCTGGCGCGACGGGCCAGTTCCGGGACGGACCGTGGGTCAGTCCCCCATCGCAACCGCCGCGACCTCGCGCAGCCGGCCGATCGAGACCACGCCGCCGCGCAGCATCCTCGGCATGTCGCCGGTCAGGTCGACGATCGTGGACGGGATGTCGGCATCGCACGGCCCGCCGTCCAGGTAGACCTCGACCAGGTCGCCGAGCTGCTCGCGGGCCGCCGCGGCGGTCGTGGCGGCAGGCTGGCCGGTCAGGTTGGCGCTGCTGACCGCCATCGGCCCGGTCGTGGCCAGCAGCTCAAGGGCAACCGGATGCTGCGGCATCCGCACCGCGACCGTGCCCTTGGTGTCGCCCAGGTCCCATTTCAGCGACCGGCTGGCCCGGCAGATCAGGGTCAGCCCGCCCGGCCAGAACTCGTCGATCAGCTCCTGGCCGTATGGCCCGAGGTCCTCCACCAGCGCGTTGGCCGCGCGTACCGACCCGACCAGCACCGGCGGCGGCATGTTGCGGCCGCGCCCCTTGGCCGCCAGCAGCGCGCCCACCGCCACCGGCCGGAACGCGTCCGCGCCGATGCCGTACACGGTGTCGGTCGGCAGCACCACCAGGCCGCCCCTGAGCACGGACTCGGCCGCGGCCGCGACGCCCGCGGTCCGCTGTCCGGAGTCCGCGCAGTCGAAGAACTCACTCATGGCCGATCATCCTCCCATGCCGCGCGGCCATCCCGGCTATCCCGGCCAGGTCGCGGTGACGAACCGGTCGAGCCCGGCCAGGTCGGTGTGATTGCGGGTGTTCTTCCAGCCGTTCTCCTCGGCGAAGACCCAGTACACGCTCGCCCCCTGGGGGGCGCCGTGCTCGACCGCGACCAGCCCGCCCGGCCGCAGCAGCCGCCGGGCGGTCCGCTCGACCACCCGGATCGCGTCCAGGCCGTCCTGCCCCGAGTACAGCGCGGCGGTCGGCTCGTACTCCCCCACCTCGGGCGGCACGCAAGCACCGACCGGGATGTACGGGGGGTTCGAGATCACCAGGTCGACCAGGCCGTCGAGTTCGGGCAGGGCGGCCGCGAAGTCGCCCGCGTGCAGGGTGACCCGCCCGGCGATGTGCGGGGCGGCGGCGACCGCCCGCTCGATGTTGCGCTGCGTCCACGGCCGGGCCAGCGGGTCGCCCTCGACCGCGTGCACCAGTGCCCTCGGCACCTCCTGCGCGATCGCCAGCGCGATCGCGCCGGAACCGGCGCCAAGGTCGGCCACCACCGGCTCGGCCACGTCCATCGCGGTGAGGCGGTCGATCGCCCAGCCGGCCAGCCTCTCGGTCTCCGGCCTGGGCACGAACACCCCGGGCCCGACCTCCAGGTCCAGGTAGCGGAAATAGGCCATCCCGGTGATGTGCTGCAGCGGCTCGCGGGCCTCCCGCCTGGCCACGTCGTCCCAGAACCGCGGGTCGAAGTCGGCGTCGGCGACCAGGTGCAGCTCGGCCCGGCTGACCCCGTGCCGGAAGGCCGCGATCAATTCTGCGTCGGCCCGCGGCGATTCCACCCCGGCCTCGGCCAGCCGGATCGCCGCGATCGCGATCTCGCTCATCAGCAAGCTCATCGTGCGCCCGGTCCCAGGGGTTAAGGAGCCGGCTGTCATTGGGCCGCGGCCATCTTGTCGGCCCGGTCGGCCTCGGTCAGCGCGCCGATCACCGCGTCCAGGTCCCCGTCGAGCACCTGGTCCAGGTTGTAGGCCTTGTAACCGACCCGGTGATCGGAGATCCGGTTCTCCGGGTAGTTGTAGGTCCGCACCCGCTGGGACCGGTCCACGGTCGCGACCTGGCTGCGCCGGTCGGCCGAGGCCTGAGCGTCCGCTTCCTCCTGGGCCGCGGTCAGCAGCCGGGCCCGCAGGATGCGCAGCGCGGCCTCCTTGTTCTGCAGCTGGCTCTTCTCGTTCTGGCAGGACACCACGATCCCGGTCGGCAGGTGGGTGATCCGCACCGCCGAGTCGGTGGTGTTCACGCTCTGGCCGCCGGGGCCCGAGGATCGGAACACGTCGATCCGCAGGTCGTTCTGGTCGATCGTGACCTCGACCGGGTCGGCCTCCGGCATCACCAGCACCCCGGCCGCCGAGGTGTGGATCCGGCCCTGCGACTCGGTCACCGGCACGCGCTGGACCCGGTGCACGCCGCCCTCGTACTTCAGCCGGGCCCAGGCCCCGTCGGGCGTCCCGGCCAGGCTGCCCCGGCCGGCCGCCTTGACCGCGACGGTGACGTCCTTGTAGCCGCCTAGCCCGGTGACGGTGGCGTCCAGGATCTCGGTTTTCCAGCCCTGCCGCTCGGCGTAGCGCAGGTACATCCGCAGCAGGTCGCCGGCGAACAGGGCCGATTCCTCGCCGCCCTCGCCCGCCTTGACCTCCAGGATCACGTCCTTGGAGTCGAGCGCGTCCCGCGGCACCAGCAGGTGCTCGAGCCGCTCTTCCAGTTCGGCCTTGCGCACGGCCAGCTGCTCGGCCTCGGCCCCGAAGGAGGAGTCCTCCCTGGCCAGCTCGAGCGCGGTGGCCTCGTCGTCGCCGGCCTGCCGCCACTGAGCGTAGGCCTGCACGATCGGGGTCAGCTCGGCATAGCGCCGCCCGAGCGTCCTGGCCCTGTCCTGGTCCGCGTGCACCGCCGGATCGGAAAGGTCGTGCTCCAGCTGCTCGTGTTCGGCGGCGAGGTCGGCAAGCCGCTCAAGCATCGCTTACCTCCTCGTGTGAATATCCGGAACTCCCCGCACAACGCAATCCCGGTCCGCCTGGCCGAACCTGGCCGGGCGGACCGGAAAGAGGTGCACGCTACTTGGCCTGCTGGCCCTGCTTGCCGAACCGGCGCTCGAACCGGGCCACGCGGCCGCCGGTGTCGAGGATCTTCTGCTTGCCCGTGTAGAACGGGTGGCAGCTCGAGCAGACGTCGGCGTGGATCTCGCCGTTCTTCGACGTGCTCCGGGTCGTGAAGGTGCTGCCGCAGGTGCAGGTCACCTTGGTCACCACGTAATCGGGGTGAATGTCGCGCTTCATGTTGTCTCCTGGTC
>DASWAH010000086.1:0-2866 GCA_036391235.1 Streptosporangiaceae bacterium | reverse complement strand
GGCGCCCGGACGACCTGATCACCGTCTCGTCGCGGCAGGCCGGCGGCACACCGGTGTCGCTGCCGATCGGCGAGCTGACACCGGGATCGGCGACCGGGTGGGCGGCGTACCCGGCCGGGGTGGCCTGGGCGCTCCGCGAGGCCGGGTACCTGGCCGGCGGCGCCGACGTGGCGATCGACGCCGATCTCCCGGCGGGCGCCGGCCTGTCGTCCTCGGCCGCGCTGTCCTGCGCGGTGGCGCTCGCCCTGACCGAGGTCTACCAGCGCCCCGTGCCCAGGCCGGAGCTGGCGAAGCTCGCCCGCCGGGCCGAGAACGACTTCGCGGGCGTGCCGTCCGGGGCCATGGACCAGCTCGCCGTGCTGCTGTGCCGTCCCGGCCAGGCCCTGCTGCTCGACTGCCGGACGCTCACGGACACGGCTGTTCCCCTCGACCCGGCCACGGCAGATCTGGAACTCCAGGTCATCGATACTCGCGTTCGCCGTGCGCTCACCGACGGGCGCTATGCAGAACGCCGCCAGGCCTGCCTGGCGGCCGCGGCGGCCCTGGGCGTGCGCTCGCTGCGGGACGTAGCCGACGACCCGGCGGCGCCCGCCAGGCTGACCGACCCGGTCACCAGGCGCGCGGCCGGGCACGTGATCTCCGAGTACGGCCGGGTCGTCGCCGCGGCCGGCCTGCTCGGCCGGGGCGACCTGGCCGGCCTGGGCGAGCTGCTGACGGCCTCGCACCGGTCGCTGCGTGACGAGTTCGAGGTGTCCTGGCCGGAGGCCGACGCGGCGGTCGGCGCGGCCCTGGACTCCGGCGCGCTCGGCGCCCGCATGACCGGCGGCGGCTTCGGCGGCTGCGTCGTCACGCTCGGGCCGGCCGGCCGTGCCGCCCGGATCCGGCACGCGGTGACCGGCCGGTTCGCCCGGCACGGCTGGCCGGAGCCACGCTACCTGGACGCCGTGCCCTCCGCCGGCGCCCGCCGGACACGCTGACGCCCCGCCTACGCTGGACCCGCATGAGCACGTACGAGCTCAACCAGGACTGGCTGTTCGGCGGCGAGTACCGCGACGGCTCGGCCGGTCCCGGATTCGACGACTCCGGGTTCAGCCGGGTGGCCTTGCCGCACACCGTCGTCCCGCTGTCCTGGGGCGGGTGGGACCCGGCCTCCTGGGAGAAGGTCTGGATCTACCGGCGTCACCTGGACGGCTCAGAACTCGGCGGCCAGCGGGTGTTCGCCCGCTTCGACGGGGTCATGACCAGCGCCAGGGCGATGCTGAACGGGACGCTGGCCGGCCGCCATCAGGGCGGGTACCTGCCCTGGTCGGTCGAGCTGACCGACCATCTGATTCGCGGCGACAACGTGCTGGCGGTGATCGTCGACTCGCGGTGGCTGCCCGTGCCGCCCGGCGGTGCCCGCCGCGGCGCGCGGGCCGTGGACTACCTGCAGCCGGGCGGCATCTACCGCGACGTCACGTTGCGGGTGCTGCCGGACGTCTTCCTGTCGGATGTGTTCGCCCGCCCGGCCGACGTCCTCTCCGCCCGCCGCAGCGTCGACGTCCAGTGCACGGTCGACGCGGCCACGGTGCCGTCCGGCCCGGTCACGATCACCGCGGAACTGCTCGACGGTCCGCGCAGGCTCGCCCGCGCCCGCACCGTCATGGAGATCACCGCGGCCGGCGCCGCGGCCACGCCCGCGGTCGCCACCCTGAACCTCAGCGGCATCGGGGACGTGACGCTGTGGTCGCCGGACTCCCCGAAGCTCTACACCATCAGGGCCACGCTGACGGCTCCGCCGTCAGGCGGCCAGGCCAGGCCGGTGACCCACACGGTCAGTGTCAGGACCGGCTTCCGCGAAGCCAGGTTCGAGCCCGGCGGATTCTTCCTGAACGGCCAGCGGCTGCAGATTTTCGGCCTCAACCGGCACCAGCTGTTCCCGTACGCCGGCATGGCCATCGGGGCCCGCCTGCAACGCCGCGACGCCGAGATCCTCCGCCGCGACCTGAACTGCAACCTGGTCCGCTGCTCGCATTATCCGCCGTCGCCGCATTTCCTCGACGCCTGCGACGAGCTGGGCCTGATGGTCTGGGAAGAACCGCCCGGCTGGCAGTACACCGGCGACGCGGCCTGGCAGGACCTGGCAGTGCAGAACGTGCGGGACATGGTGACCAGGGACCGCAGCCGGCCCTCGGTGGTCATCTGGGCCACCCGGCTGAACGAGACCGCTAGCCGCCGGCGCCTGTACGCCAGGACCCGTCGGGCCGCGCGCGAGCTCGACGGTTCCCGGCCGACCACCGGCGCGATGAGCACGCACTCCGCGGTCGGCTGGGCCGAGGACGTCTTCAGCTACGACGATTACCGCCCGGCCAGGCCGCGGGGCCGGCTACGGCCACCGAGGCCTGGAGTTCCGTATCTGGTGAGTGAGGCGGTCGGGGCGCTGGCCGGCCCGCCCGCGTACCGGTGGACCGACCCCGCGACCGTGCTCGCAGCCCAGGCCTTCCTGCACGCCGACGTGCACGACATCGCCAGGTCGGACACCCGTTACGCCGGCCTGATCGGCTGGGCCGGGATCGACTACGCATCGCTCAACGGCGGCCGCCGGATCTGGAACGCGCTGAAGACCGCGGGCGTCCTCGACGTGTTCCGCGTCCCCAAGCCCGGCGCGGCGTTCTACCGGTCCCAGGTCAGCCCGCGCGACCGGCCGGTCATCCTGCCCGTGTTCTTCTGGGACTTCGGCCCCGGCTCGCCGCCCGGCGGGCCCGGCCCCGAGGCCATGATCGCCACCAACTGCGACCGGCTCGAGCTCTACGTCGGCGGCGAACACCACGCGACCGGCACACCAGACGCTCAGCGATTCCCGCACCTCGGCTATCCGCCGGTCATC
>DASWAH010000085.1:0-8593 GCA_036391235.1 Streptosporangiaceae bacterium | reverse complement strand
GTGCGCATCCAGGCCGGCGCCGTCGACCTGGCCGCTGGGCTGCAGTCCGCGGTCGACAAATGCCTGGCCGACGGCGCGCGGAACCTGTTCTTCCTCGGCGCCGGAGGCGCCGGCATCCTCATGCAGCCGGCCGCCGACGTACTGCGGACCCGGTCCGAGTTCGGCGTCTACGTGGACTGGGCGGCCGAGATCGTGCGGACCGGTTCTGTGCGCCTCGGCTCGCACTCGATGATCGTCATCCCGTCGCTGTCCGGCGGCACCAAGGAAAGCCTGGCCGCCCTCGAGTACGGCAAGAACGCGGGCGCCTCCGTGCTCACCCTCACCGGGAAGCCGGACTCGCCGCTGGCCCGCGGCGCCGACTTTAACTTCAGCAACGAGGCGGCCGACGACACGTCGAGCGAGTCGTTCTACCTGCAGTCGCTGATCATCGTGCTGGCGATCATGCGGGCCCGCGGGGAGTTGGCCGAGTACGACGCCGTCCTGCACGAACTGCGCCGCCTGCCGGAACTCCTGCTCGAGGTCAAGCGCGCCGCCGAGGACCGGGCGGCCGAGATCGCGGAGCGGATCGCCGCCGACGGCTATCACATCTTCACCGGCGCGGGCCTGGTCTGGCCGGAGGCCTACTACTACGGCATGTGCATCCTCGAGGAGATGCAGTGGATCAGGACCAGGCCGGTGCACGCGGCCGACTTCTTCCACGGCACGCTGGAACTGGTCGAGGACGACGTCAGCGTGGTCCTGCTCAAGGGCGAGGACGCGGCCAGGCCGCTGGCCGACCGGGTTGAGGCGTTCGCACCCCGGTACACCAGCAAGCTGACCGTCCTCGATGCGGCCAGCTACGACCTGCCGGGTATCTCGCCGCTGGTCCGCGGGATGATCTCGCAGGTGGTCCTGGCCACGGTGCTGGAACGGGTCAGCGCCCACGTGGAGGTCCTCCGCGATCACCCGCTGACGACCCGCCGGTACTACAAGCGCGTCGAGTACTGAGGATGCCCGGCCGGTGAGCGGTACGGTCGCGGCGGTCGGCGACAACACGATCGACTGTTACGTGGGCCGCGACAGCTACAGCTACGTCGGCGGCAACGCCGTCAACGTGGCCGTGCAACTGACCCGACTTGGCCGGACCGCGGTCTACTTCGGCGCGGTCGGCCCCGACGACGCCGGCCGGCAGATCATGCAGACCCTGGCCTCGGCCGGTGTGGGTACAGAGGGAATCGAGGTCGTCCCCGGCGTCACCTCCACGTCCCGCATCCGGGTCGACCCGGACGGCGTACGGCACTTCGAGGCCGAGGACTTCGGCGTCTGCGACGGTTACCTGCCCGGCCCGGCCGCGCTCGACCGCATCGCCGATTGCGCCGCCGCCCACATCGGCCTGATGCCCGGGGCCGAACCGGTCCGCCGGCACCTGACCGCCCGCGGCGTCCTCGTCAGCCAGGACTGCGGCGTCACCCTCCCGGTCGAGAACTACCGGTCCATGGACATCGCGTTCTGCTCGGAAGAGTCGGCCGCCCGCCCGGCCGAGCAGATCGCCCGGGACGCCGTGGCCGGCGGCGCTGCGCTGGCCGTCGTCACCCGCGGCGCCGCCGGCAGCCTGGCCTTCGACGGGTCGGCCTGGTGGCGCGCCGCTGCCGAGCCGGTCGACGTCGTGGACACGACCGGCGCCGGTGACGCATTCGCGGCCGGCTTCATCGACGCCCGGCTGGACGGTGCCGACATCGACCAGGCCCTGGCCGCCGGGGCCCGTCATGCGGCGCTGGCCTGCACGTCCTTCGGCGCCTGGCCGCAAGAACCAGGACCGGCGCCAGCCGGCGCGTGCGGTGACTGACAGCCTGCCGGTGAGCGCCCGCGCCGACGTGGTAATCGTCGGCACCGGGATCGGCGGTTCCACGCTGGCCTGGGCCCTGCGCGGGACGGGCCGCAGCGTTCTGGTGCTCGAGCGGGGTCCGTACCTGCCACGCGAAGCAGAGAACTGGAGTTCTGAATCGGTCTTCGGCGACCTGCGGTACCGGACAGCCGACCGGTGGGTGGACCGGGAAGGCCGGCTGTTCCGGCCGGAGATGCAGTACTACGTGGGCGGGAACAGCAAGTTCTACGGCGGCGTGCTGTGGCGGCTGCGGGCCAGCGACTTCGACTCGTCGGTGCACGCCGACGGCGAGTCGCTGGCCTGGCCGATCACGTACGGGGACCTGGAGCCTTACTACACCTTGGCCGAACAGGCCTACGGCGTGCGCGGTTCGCTCGGCCTGGACCCGACCGAGCCCGCCCACTCGGCGCCGTACGAGCACGCCGCCCTGGAACACGAGCCGCCGATGGCCCGGCTGGCGTCCCGGCTCGGCCAGCGCGGGCTGCACCCGTTCCAGCCGCCGATCGCGGTTGGTTACGGGGACGGCGGCCCCTGCATCCGGTGCGCGACCTGCGACGGCTTCCCGTGCCGGATCGACGCCAAGGGCGACGCCGAGATGCGCTGCCTGCGTCCGGCCCTGACCGCGCCGAACGTCACGCTGCAGACCGGCACTATGGTCAGCCGGGTACTCACGACCGGAGCCGGAGATAGCGCGGTCGGCGTGGAGATCGACCAAGACGGCCGGCGCAGCCTCGTCGAGGCGGGCACCGTCGTCGTGGCCTGCGGGGCGGTCAACTCGGCCGCGCTGCTGCTGCGGTCCGCGAGCCCGGCGCACCCGGACGGCCTCGCGAATTCGTCCGGTCAGGTCGGCCGGAACTACATGCAGCACACGTGCACGATGCTGATGGCGGTCGCGCCCGTCCGCCGGAACCCCACGAAGTTCGCCAAGACGCTCGCCGTCAACGACTACTACTACGGCGAGCCCGGCTACCCGTACCCGATGGGCGGGCTGCAGACCATCGGGAAGGTCGACGGCGCCATGGTCGCGACCGCCGTCCGGCGGTCCGTTCCGCGCGCCCTGCTGTCGGCACTGGCGGCCCGGAGCACGGAGTGGCTCGTGATGAGCGAGGACATCCCGCACCCGGACAACCGGGTCGGGCTGACCAGCGACGGACGGATCCGGCTGGCCTGGCGGCCGACGAATCTGGCCAGTCACCGGCGCCTGGTCCGGCGGGGCCGGGCCGCTCTGCGCCGGTCGGGTTACCCGCTGATCTTCGCGCTGCCGCTCGGGGTCGAATCCAACCCGCATCAGTGCGGGACGGCCCGGTTCGGCCGCGATCCGGCGACCTCGGTCCTGGACGCCGTGTGCCGCTCGCACGACGTCAAGAACCTCTTCGTCGTCGACGCGTCGTTCTTTCCTTCGTCGGCCGCGGTCAACCCTGCGCTCACCATCGCCGCCCAGGCACTACGAATTGCCGACGTCGCCTTTGACGCCAACCTGATGTCAACGACCAAGTAGGGAGACCCCGATGGACGTGGCGGTGATGGTCGACGGCCAGGAGGACGTCTCGTGGGAGCAGTGGCGCGCGATCGCATCGGCCTGCGAGTCGGGTGGCTACGAAGCTCTGTTCGCGGCCGATCACTATGCCTCGGTCTACGACAGCGCGCGCGGAGCGCTAGACGCCTGGGGCGTCGTGACCGCGCTCGGCGCGCTGACTCAGCGGATCCGGCTCGGGGTGCTGGTGTCGCCGCCCACCTTCCGGCATCCGTCCGTGCTGTCCCGGCTCGCGGTCACCGCCGACCACGTGTCGGGCGGCCGGATCGAACTCGGGTTGGGGATCGGCTGGAACGTCGGGGAACATGCCGCGCTGGGCTTCCCGTTCCCCGATGGCGCCGCGCGGATGGAGTTGCTCGAGGAACAGGTCGAGATCATCTCGCGGCAGTTCGCTGACGAGGTGTTCTCGTTTGAGGGCCGGCATTACCGGCTGGAACAGTGCCAGGCGCTGCCGCGGCCCTGGCAGCGGCCCCGGCTGCCGATCATCATCGGCGGCTCCGTCCGGCCGAGGACCGCCGCCCTCGCGGCCCGGTTCGCCGACGAGTACAACACGACCTTCGGCGCGACCCCGGCCGTATGCCGTGACCGCCGCGCGCGGCTGGACGAAGCCTGCGAGAAAGTCGGCCGGGACCCGGGCACGCTGCGCCTGTCGGCGATGGTCGAATTCGTGGTGGCCGAGACCGAGGCGGAGGTGGGCGAGCTGCTCGAACTCGTCGCCCGCCGGCAGGGGCTGGCCGGCGGCGCCGAGTTCCTAGCCACCGACGGCGTCGGCGGGGAGTCGATGCTGGCCGGCACGCCGGATGCGGTTCGGGACCGGCTGCGCGAATACGCCGACGCCGGCGTCGACCGGATCGTGTTCCAGCACCTGCTGCACGACGACACCCAGATGCTCGCCCTGGCCGCCCGCGAAGTCCTCCCCGCCCTAGCCGGCTGACGGTCCGCCGCTCTTGGGCTGCCGCCACTGGTTGGCCCGGATGTTGCTCGCCGCGTCGCTGACGGTGCGCTCGATGCGCAGGCGGCGGGTCGACTCGGTCTTGGCGTTGCCGATCCATTCCAGAATGGCCCGGCGCGCTGACCGGGGGAACTGGTCCCAGTAGCCGCGGGCTGGCGGCGTGGCATCGAGGGCGCGGGCCAGGTCGGGCGGCTCGATCAGATCCTCGACCTGGTTCAGCGCGTCCCAGGCGCCGTTGGACTTGGCGGTCTCGACCGCGTTCAGGCCGGCCGGGGTCATGCGCCCGGCCTGGATCAGCCGCTCGGCTCGCTGCTTGTTCAGGCGCGACCAGTTGCTGGCCGGCCTCCTGGGGCTCACCAGCAGGGCCGACCGGGAGTCGTCCAGGCTGCGGGGACGGCTATCGACCCATCCGAAACACAGTGCTTCCTCGACGATGTCCTCGTAGCGCAAGTGGGGCCGTCCGCTGCCCTTCTTCCAGGTCACCAGCCAGATTCCCGGGCTCGAGGCGTGGTGACGAGCGAGCCATTCCCGCCACTGCGCCCGGCTCTGCATCAGGACGTTCTCGTAGTCGCTCACGTATGTTCCGCCCCCGCCGACATCACGAGTTTCCTGGCCAGGTCCATTCCCGCCGTGGCCGGACCGGCTGGCCCAAGATGGGCGGCGCTGGTATAGGCGCCGTCGATCAGGACAGCCAGTTGCTCGCCGAGGACGCCGCCGGCCGCCGGATCCAGTCGTGAGCACAATGCCGTCAGACGCTCGCGCAGTGCCTGGCGGTATTGGCGGGCCTGAATCCGGGCCGGGTGAGACGGGTCGTCGTATTCGATGCTGGCGTTGTTGAACGGGCAGCCGCGGAAACCCGGCCGGTGCAGATCGTGGTCGATTGAGCCGAGGATGGCGAGCAGCGCCGTCCGGGCGTCGCCGTGGCGGGTGATGTCGCCGTCGATCAGGCCCAGTATCTGGGCCGACAAGCGCTCCAGGTAGGCGCCGACGAGCACGTCCTTGGCTGCGAAAAGCCGGTAGACCGTCGCCTTGCCGAGTCCCGTCTCGGCGATGAGCTCGTCCATGCCGACCTCGTGGACGCCGCGCGCGTAGAACAGCCGGGCTGCCGTATCAAGAATCACCGTTTCCCGCTGAGCCCGGCTGAGGCGAGGCGGGCGTGGCGTTGACGATACCTGCATGTGCCCAGCATAATTGAGACGGACTGTTCCGTCACATCTCCCCGCGCGGGCGCGACCGTCGTCATCACCTCACGGAATCCGCGGTCCGCCGAGGACGTCGCCAAGGCGCTGGCCGAGGCCGGGGACGTGCGTGCGCTGCCAGCCGGGCGCGCGCCCGGTCGACGACAGCGTCGGCGGAATCATCTGGGCGGTCACTCTTCCCGACGACGGGCCACGAGGCGGCTTCTACCGCGCCGGCAAGCCGCTGCCCTGGTGAGCAGGTCCGCTCGGTGCTGTCGGGGTCAGCCTGAGCTGGTTGGGAGGCCGGCGGTCTGGTAGATCCCTATTGACATTTCATTATGACTTTGTAATGTTCTGGTATGCCCAGCGTTTCGGACACTGCGATCAAGGAGCGGCTGTCCGCGGCGGTGCGAAGGCACAGCCCGGTGCCGCTGCACCACCAGATCAAGATCGCCATCATCGAGGGCGTCGAAGGCGGTTGGCTGGAACCCGGCGCTCAGCTGCCCAGGGAACGCGAACTGGCCGATGCGCTCGGCGTCAGCCTGGCGCCGCTCCGCCAGGCCATGGCTGACCTGACCAAAGAGGGTTACGTCGAGCGGACCAGGGGCCGGGGCAGCTACATCCGTGACCGCAAGCTGGTCGAGAAGATCCAGATCCTCGGCAGCTTCCACGAGTCGGCCAGCCGCCAGGGGCTGGACGTCGACGTGAAGGTCCTGAGCAGTGAGACGGCCAGGCCGCCGAAGGTCGTCGACGCCGCGCTCGGGCTGCATGGCCGGAACGCATGGTGCCTGCGCCGGCTGGCCAGCATCGACGGCGAGCCGCTGGCGCTGCTCACGGCATGGCTGCCGCCCAGGTACGCCCGCGGCGTCAGCAATCGCGATCTCGGCAGCGGCTCGCTGTACAAGGCGCTGCGTCAGGTCCACGGCATCGAGATGACCGCCGCGGACAACACCGTCGAGGTGGACCGGGCCGGGCTCGAGCAGGCCGAGATGCTTGGCCTCGCACCTGGCTCGCCCGTGCTCCGCGTCATCGGCATCACCAGGAACCAGCAGGACCGTCCGGTGGAGTACTCCGACGTGGTCTACCGGCCCGAGCGATTCAGGTTCGCGATCGAAAGCAGACGGTCAGCGAGCCCTGGCTGAGATCGACCCCCCGGTGGCAGCCGCCGCCAGAATGCTCAGGAGGCTCACATGGCGCGTGACCTATCCCTCCCTTCGGACTTCGCCGGGAGCGGGCAGCTCTTCGTCAGGAACGCGACCGGCCTGGTCAGGGAGGTGTCCCGGTGGGACGCCCTGATCATGAACACCCTCGGCATGAACGTCGCGCTCGGCGCGATCTTCATGCTGCTGCAGGCGCCCGGCAACTTCCCCGGCGGCAACATGCTGCTGGCCATCGGGATCGGCACCCTGGTGATGGCGTTCACGCTGCTGTGGGTGTACTCGGAGTTCGCGGCCGCGATGCCCAGGGCGGGCGGCGACTACGTGTTCGTCAGCCGGGCGCTGCACCCGGTCGCGGGCTGGCTCATGTCGTGGAGCCAGGGCCTGTGGCTGATCTTCTTCTGGATCGGATTCAACGCGTGGTTCGCGCTGACCTTCGCCGCACCGGTCGCGATGACGACGCTCGGCGCGGTCACCGGCCAGTCGGGCTGGATCACAGCCAGCAATGACCTGCTCTCAAAGCCCACCTTCATCGGGATCACCACGCAGTGGTGGGTCATCTTGTTCGGCACGGTGCTGACGTTCGCGTTCGCCGCGCTGCTGATCTACGGTTCGCGGTCCTACTGGCGGGTGCAGAAGTGGCTGTTCGCGATCGCCGGCCTGTGCATCCTGCTGGTCGCCGGCCTGCTGCTGTTCCGCGGCGGCCAGATCGCGCAGGCCTGGACGAAGTTCGCGGCCACGAACAAGGGCCTGGCCTTCGGCAACATCATCCCGGCGGCCAAGGCGGCCGGGTTCACCGGCAACGGTGCCCACTTCAGCCTGACCGCCACGCTGCTCATGCTGCCCTGGGTGTTCTTCGTGGTCGGCTACGCCCAGGGCTCGGCCCAGATCGGCGGCGAGGTCAAGCGCGCGTCCCGCAGCCAGTACTTCGCCATGGTCGGCGGCGTCCTGATCAACGGGGCCGTGCTCGCGTTCATCGTGTGGGCCTACGAGCACGCCGTCGGCCACGACTGGGCCGCCAGCTTGTCGTACCTGAGCAACACGGGATCGACCAAGCTCGCGCTGCCCGGCGGCGTCCCGGCCGGGATCAACCTGATCGCCAGCCTGCTGACCGGCAGCGTGCCGCTGCTGCTGATCATCGGCGTGGGGTTCATCCTCTGGGCCCTGATGGGCACGCCGCTGTCGACGCTGCAGGCGACGAGGTACATGCTCGCGTGGTCGCTCGACCGGGCCGTTCCCAAGCAGCTCGGCGAGGTCAGCGATACCTACCACACCCCGATCAAGGGCATCCTGCTGTGCGCCGTCACCGGGGAGATCGCGCTGTTCGCGCTGGTGCAGATCCCGCAGGCCAGCCTGCTCGGCGCGCTGCTGGCCCAGATCGCCGCGTTCATCGTCGTCAGCGTCGCGGGCATCGTGTTCCCCTACCGGCTCAAGGCGGTGTGGGAGAGCGCCGGCGGACGCCGCATCTTCGGGGTACCGGCGGTCACGCTGGCTGGCGTCGGCGGGGTCATCGCGCTGGGGATCCTGCTCGGAGAGTTCGTCCTGAACTCCTCGATCAGCGCGACGTTCGCGGTGACCAGGAGGCTGTCGCTGGAGTTCATGATCGGAGTGGTCGTGCTCGGGGCCATCTGGTACGTGGTCGCCTGGCGCCTTAACGCACGCAAGGGCGTGAACCTCGGCCTTGCCTACCGTGAGATCCCGCCGGAGTGAACCCGCCCCACCGCATCCCGTCCGCCGCTGCGGCCGGCCCCGGCCTGGTCCTGGTCGTCGGGAACCTCACGATCGACGACGTCGTGCAGCCCGGCGGCCAGACGGCGATGGCGACCCTCGGCGGCAACAGCGTGCACGCCTCCGCGGCGGTCGTCGCGGCGGGCGCCCGGGCCGCGCTCATCGCCCGGCGGGGCGAAG
>DASWAH010000084.1:0-6319 GCA_036391235.1 Streptosporangiaceae bacterium | reverse complement strand
GCGGCAAACACCAGCGCGACAACCCGTCTACCCCGCAGCGCGACAACCCGTACCCCCGTCTACTTCAGGATTAGGCGACATGCAGCCCGACATCAATGCACAGCTCGGCACGTTCTTCGACGAGGACCAGCCCCACCCGGTCTTCTCCCAGAAAATGCGCGGCTACGACCAGGAGGAGGTCGAAGCCCACCTGCGGGAGATGGACGGCAGGCTGCGCGACATGCGTCAGTCCTACCAGGCCACCCAGCAGGAGATCGCCTACCTGCACAGGCAGATGCAAGAGCAGGAGCGCCCGACCTACTCGGGCCTCGGCTCGCGGATCGAGCAGCTGCTGCGGCTGGCCGAGGAACAGCGGGACGAGATCTTGCAGGAGGCCAGGACCGAAGCGAGCCAGATGCTCGCGTCGTCCAAGGTCGACGCGGCCGAGCTGCGGGCCGCCGCCGAGAACGAGACCGCCGAGCTGCGGGCCAACGCCAAGCGGGAGACCGACGACCTGCTGGCGTCGGCCGAGCGCGAGGCCGACGGCATCAAGACCACCGCCAGGCGCGAGTCCGACGAGCTGACCTCGACCACCGAGCGCGAGGTCGCCAAGCTGAAGGCGATGGTCGACCACGAGGTCGCCGAGAAGCGGGCCGCCGTCGAGCGCGAGATCGCCAAGCTGCGCACCACTACCGAGCGCGAAGTGGCCCAGCTCAAGGCGTCGTCCAAGCGCGAGCGGGACGAGATCCTGACCACCTCCAAGCGCCAGGCCGACGAGATGCGCAGCCAGGCCCAGCGGATCCTGGAGGAGAGCGAGGCCCAGCGGGCCCAGGCCGAGGCCGAGTTCGACATCCAGCTGGCGTCGCGCCGCGAGGAGGCGGAGCGCCAGGAGGCCGAGCGGCTGGCCGCCGCCCAGGCCGCGACCCAGCGGCTGGTGTCCGAGGCCGAGCAGCGGGCCGCGACCGCCGAGCAGCGCGCGACCAAGGCCAGCGCCCAGGCCGAGCAGTCCAGGCGGGACGCCGACGACCACGCCAAGCAGCTGGTCAGCAGCGCCAAGAAGAACGCCGACGACATCGTCGCGCAGGCCAGGGCGCAGGCCGACCAGTTGCTCGGCGACGCCAAGACCGAGGCCGACCGGCACGCCACCGCGGCTCAGCGCCGGGTCGACGAGGCGAACAAGCAGTACGAAACCGTGCAGGCGCACCTGGCCCAGATCAGCCAGCTGCTCGGCCCGTCCGCGTCACTGTCGGTCCCGGCTGCGGCTCCGGCGCCCGCGCTGGCCGCGCAGCCCCGGGCCGCCGTGGCCGCTGCCCCGGCCAACGGCGGCTCCGGCCGCCAGGCCCCGGCCACGACCACGACCAAGGCCGAGCCCAAGGCGAACGGCAAGGCCGCCGCCGAGGGCGACGGCGAGGAGTGGTGGACCGAGTAAGTCAGCGATCAGCGAGGGGCCTTCCGCCGGTGGCGGGAGGCCCCTCGCCGTATCAGGCGTTGATCGTCTGGCCGCCGTCGACCACCAGGGTCTGGCCGGTCATGTAGGACGAGGCGCCGCTCGCCAGGAACACGGCCGCCCCGGCCATCTCCTCGGCCCTGGCCCACCGGCCCATCGGCACCCCGGCGATCGTGGCCGGCCCGGCCTGGGGGTCCTCCCACAGGCTCCGGTTCAGGTCGGTCGCGGTCCAGCCCGGGCACAGCGCGTTGACCCGGACGCCGGCCGGCCCCCATTCCACCGCGAGTGTCTTGGTCAGCGAGATCAGCCCGGCTTTGGCCGCACCGTAGGGGCTGATCAGCGGGGATGCCGCGACCCCGGCCACCGAGGCCACGTTGATGACCGACCCGCTGCCCCGGTCGAGCAGGTGCGGCGCGAACGCGTGGCAGACGTACACGGCCGAGTTGAGGTTCAGCCTGATCAGCTTGTCCCAGCCGGACAGCCGCAGGTCACGGAAGCTGACCATGAAATTCGACCCGCCCGCGTTGTTGACCACGATGTCGACGTGACCGAGCTCGCCGATGGCCTGCTGCACCGCGCCGGCCACCCCGGCCTGGTCGGTGACATCGGCCGGGATCACGACCGCCTTGCGGCCGACCGCGGTCACGTCGTCGGCCGTATCGGCCAGTCCTTCGGCCGTCCTGGCCACCAGCGCGACGTCCGCGCCGGCCTGGGCCAGGGCGACGGCGATCGCCCGGCCGATCCCGCGCGACGCCCCGGTCACGAATGCGGTCCTGCCATCGAGGTCGAACAGGCTCACCGGTCGGTCCCTTCTCCTTCAGCGGTCACGGCCGGTGCCGGGCCGCGCGGCGTGATGCGGCTAAGCCCCGGGCCACTGCCCGGGCAGCGGCGCGGCCGCCGGGTTCAGCAGCCGGACGATCTCGTCCAGCACGATGCGGACGTATTTCTCGCCCACCCACAGGTGCTTGGCCCCGTCGACGGCGATCACCCGCGCCTGCGGCACCCGGGCGAACCGGGTGACGGCCTGCGCCGGGCGCAGGTAGTCGTCCAGTTCTGGCACAAGCGCGACGAGCGGCCGGCCGCTGACCGCCCAGGCATCCAGGTCCGCGTCCCCGGCCCGGCGCAGCGCAGGCGACAACAGGATCGCGCCCTGCACCGGCGGCACGTTCCCCCACATCAGCGCCAGCTCGGTGCCGAATGACCAGCCGAGCAGCCAGATGCCGGGGAGCCCGGCGGCGGTCGCGTAATCCAGCGCGGCGGCCACGTCGGCCTGCTCGGGCCCGCCACCGCCGAAGTGACCTCCGCTGCGGCCCCGCTCCGAATGCGTACCCCTGGTGTTGAACCGCAGCACGGCCAGGCCGGCCATGGCCGGCAGCCGGAAGGCCGCCTTGCGCAGCACGTGGCTGTCCATCATGCCGCCCGCGGTCGGCAGCGGATGCAGGCAGATCAGCGTGGCCACCGGGTCCCGGCCGGCCGGCTGGGCCAGCTCGCCGACCAGGTCGAGGCCGTCGGCCGTGCGCAGCACGATGTCCTGCCGGCGAGCGGGCAGCACGGTACCCGGCCTGATCTCGACCGCCTCGCCCATCGCTCCCCTGGCCTGCCTTCCTGCCGGTATCTGCTGCCTACCGGTATCTGGCCGGGCCCGGCCGTTTCGGCCGGCGCCGCCAGCATGCATTGTGCCAGTGCCTGCGCTCGGCCAGTCCTGGGGTCAGCTCGGGCCAGACCACCAGGTGCGGTGTGCCCGGCCTGATCTCCTGGTCGCAGCCCGGGCAGCGATAGATCTTGGCCGCGGCCGGGCCGGGAACCTGGCGCACGACCCAGTCACCGTCCGGCCATTGCTCGACCTGGGCCGGGCCCAGCCCGAGCAGCGGCTCCTCGTCGTCGCCCGCCGCCTTGGCCTGGCCGGGGGGCGTTCGGCCGCCCCGGCGCGGGCGGCGCGGCACCTCGCCGGGTAGCCGGCGGGCCTTACGCGGGCTCACCGGACCGGCTCAGTTCCCCGCGGGCAAGCCGGCCAGCGCGTACTCGCGTAGCAGGGGCGGCGGCGCGAAGGCCGGATCGCCGTACCCGGCGTGCATGGCCTCGAGCACGGTGACGGCCCGGCCAGGATCCGCCTCGGCCAGCATCCGCAGCGGGCCGGCCGGGTAGCCGCAGCCGAGGGTCATGGCCGCGTCGATGTCCGCCCCGCTCGCGTAGCCGTCGGCGACCATCGCCACGCAGTCCCGCAGGTGGGCGAACAGCAGCGCCCCGGCCAGCAGCCCCGGCCGGTCCGGCGCGAGCACGACCGGCAGCCCGAGGCGGCTGGCCATCGCCCGCGCGCGGCCGGCCGCGGCCGGCGACGTGGCCGGCGTGATCACCAGCTCGGCCAGGGCCGGCTTGGCCGGGTCGGGCCCGGTCAGGTGCAGCCCGGCCGCGTCGGCGGCCCGGCCCGCGGCGACGGCGGCGGCTAGCACGCCGCCCTGCGGGCCAGTCGCCACCAGGACCAGGTCGCTGGGGTGTTCCGGGTTGCGGGTCAGGTTGACCCCGGCCGCGGCGATCCGGCTGGCCAGCTCGCCCGATCCCGCTGGCTCCCCCTCGCCCGCCCCCGGATCCAGGATCGTGACCGTACCGGGCGGCGGTGCGGCCTGACCCGCATCGTCTCCGGCCGGCTCCGCCTTGCCCGCGCCGCCGTAGTCGTAGAAGCCTCGGCCCGCCTTGCGACCGGTCCGGCCCGCATCTGTCAGCCGGCGCAGCAACGGCGCCGGGGTGTACCTGGTGCCGCCGAACTCGCGGTCCAGGACTTCCAGGATGGCCAGCGAGGTGTCCAGGCCGATCAGGTCGAGCAGGGCGAGCGGGCCCATCGGCAGGCCGAGGCCCGCGGTGACGGCTAGGTCGATGTCCTCGCGCGTCGCGCAGCCGGTCTCCAGCAGCCGGGCCGCGTGGTTCAGGTACGGCAGCAGCAGCGCGTTGGCCACGAATCCGGCCCGATCGCTGACCTGGACCGGTGTCTTGCCGAGCCCGGCCGCCAGCGTCGTGATCGCGTCGGTGCTGGCCTGGTCGGTGAGCACGGTGCTCACCACTTCGACCAGCCGCATCACCGGCGCCGGGTTGAAGAAATGCATCCCGACGACGCGACCTGGCCTGGCCGAGGCGGCGGCGATCTGCGTGACCGAGAGCGAGGACGTGTTGGTCGCGATGATCGCGTCCGGCCTGAGCACCTCGTCCAGGGCAGCCAGGACCTGACGCTTGACCGGGAGCTGTTCCGGGACGACCTCGATCACCAGGTCGGCTCCGGTCAGGCCGGCCACCGAAGGCGCCGTCCGCACCCGGCTCCTGATCGCCGCACGCTCACCGGCGGTCAGCCGGCCCCGGTCCACGGCCCGGTCCAGCGAGCGGTCGAGCACGGCCAGACCGCGGGCCAGGGCAGCCTCGTCGGCCTCGATGGCCGTGACGGCAAGGCCGCCGCGGGCGAAGACTTCGGCGATGCCGGCTCCCATCGTGCCCAATCCGACGACGCCTACCTCGCGAATATTCATGCGGCGACACTATCGCCGGAGCTGTGTCCGGCCTCGCCCGAGCTTGAGATAATCCGCCTGGGCGCACGGGCATGCGGCCCGGCCGCCCGCACGGCGGCCAGACGAGACACTGGGGAGCCCGCATGACGGTGCACGGCGGCCCGTCTGGGGACACCGACGAGGTCAAGGCCGCGCTGACCTCGATCGTCTCCGACCCCGATTACGGAGCTCCGGCCCTGTCCAGCCGGCGGGCGATGGAGAGCCTGCTCAAGGACCTGCTTCCGGACCGGCCGCGCGATGCGGCGATCCTGGTCGCCGCGGCCGAATACGGGATCGCGGCCAGCCTGAGCGAGCGCGTCGAGCGGGAGGGCATGGACGCCTCGGTCGCCGTGCGCCTGGTCGCTGCCAGCTTCAGCCAGGCGACCGCGTTCACCCCCGAGGCTTGTCAGTGGGCCGCCACCGAACTGGCCGATGCGCTCGGTATGGACACCACCGCGATCCCGTCCGCTCCCCCGCCCTCGCTCAGCCAGCCTGGCCCCGGCCAGCCTGGCGCCGGCCAGCCCGCCCAGGAGCCGCGGGAGATGCGGGTGCCGCGGCAGGCCGGTCCGCTGGCCAGCGAGCCGATCACCGCGCCCGTCAGCGCCTGGCCCGGCCAGCCCGTATACGCCCAGCCCGGATACGCCCAGCCCGGATACGCCCAGCCCGGGTACGCCAGGCCAGGCCCGCCTCAGCCTGCCGCGCCGGCCGCGTCACCCGGACGGCGCCGGACTGCCCTGACCCTCACCGCGGGCGGCCTCGCCGCGGTCGTGGCCGTGGTGCTGATCGTCGTGCTGCACAAGCACCCGGGCCCGGTCCCGGTGATCACCGTGTCTGCGTCCTCTGACAACTCGCCCTCGGCCGGAAACGTGTACGTGTACTACTCCGATCCCGGCCAGTCCACCGCGACCATCTCCGGCATGGTCTCGCGGGTGGGCCGGGGCGAGATCGCCGCGCTCACCGCCCAGCCCTTCCCGTTCGCCAGGCCGCCGCGGGTGATCGCCAGGACGCCGATCGCCGCGCGCAATCAGGACCTGTCGTTCCTGGTGACGCCGTCGCTGGAGACGAGGTACCGGATCGAGGTGCTGCCCTCGCCGGACAGCGGAACGCCGCTGGCCACCTCGGCCGCCCGGACGGTGTATGTCGCCCTCGTGGCACGCCCTCGGTACACCCGGAATTCGTGCCCGCGGCCGAAGTGCACCGTCACGATCCAGCTCACCGTCCCGGTCGCGCCGGCGGCCCTGCACGCCGAGGAGGCCAAGCGGATCCTGTTCTACTGGGCCATCCACCGGGTCCCGTCCGGCCCCGAGCCGAGCAGCCCGACGACGCTCAGCCTGCAGGACAATCTCAGCTTCTCGACGCCGGT
>DASWAH010000083.1:0-13456 GCA_036391235.1 Streptosporangiaceae bacterium | reverse complement strand
GCCGCCCCGGACCGGGCCGGGCGGTCGCCGGCGCTCACCGGCAGCGAGCCGAACGCCGACAGCCGTACCGTCACCACCTCGACCTCCTGACCGGGGTTGGCGTGCCCGTAGGTGCGCTCGTGCAGCCGCAGGAACCCGGCGGCCAGGGCCGCGACCCCGCGCCGGCCCGGCCCGGGCAGCGGCACGCTCAGCTCGTAACCCTGGCCGGCGAACCGGCAGTCGGCGGTGCCGGCCAGCCGGACCGGCGCGGTCACGCCGTCCCGGCGCAGCCGGGCGGTCAGCCGCCGTCCGGCGGCGGCGTACCAGGCCGCGAGGTCCGCGACGAGCTCGGGCCGCAGCACCGCCAGCACCGTGCGCGATTCATCCACCCGCAGGTCGGTCGAGGTAAGTCCGGCCGCGGCGAACAACCCTGGGTAACGAGGCACAAGAACAGCCTGGAACTCCAGTTCACGCAACAGCAGTCCGGCCTGCAGGGGCCCGGCCCCGCCGAATGCCACCAGGGTGTAGTCCCGGGGGTCGATACCGCGCTGCACGGACACCCGGCGCAGCGCGCCCGTCATCTGCGCGACCGCGAGCCGCACGATGCCGTCGGCGGCGTCGGCCACGGGGAGCCCGAGCCGGGCGGCGACGGGCTCGAGAACGGCCGTGGCCGCGCCGGAGTCCAGCCTGAGCTGGCCGGCCAGCGGCAGCCCGGCGGGCAGGGTGCCCGCGACGACATGGGCATCGGTGAGCGTAGCCCGGTCGCCGCCCTGGCCGTAGGCGGCCGGCCCGGGCCGGGCGCCCGCGCTGTCCGGGCCGACGCTGAGCCGTCCGGCCCGGTCGACCTGGGCGATGCTGCCGCCGCCGGCTCCGACGGTGACGATATCGACGGCCGGGGCCAGGATCGGGTTCCCGCCGAGTTCCTGCCGGGGGGTGACCGGCGGCACGCCGTCCGGGATCAGGCAGACGTCCAGCGACGTGCCCCCCATGTCGAGCGAGATCAGCCGGCCGATGCCGTACCGGGCGCCGAGCGCGGCCGTGCCCGCGACCCCGGCCGCCGGGCCCGACAGCACCAGCCGGTGGGCCTGCTCGGCCGCCCGGCCGGCGGGCAGGCAGCCGCCGTTGGACTGCATGATCTGCAGTGCGGGCGTGATCGCGAGCGCACCCGTCCTGGCCTGCAGGCCGAGCAGGTAGTCGCCGACGACCGGCCGCAGGGCGGCGTTGATCACTGCCGTGCTGGTCCGCGGGTACTCCCGGAACTCGGGTGCGACCTGGGCCGAACGGGTGACCGGGACACCGGGCAGGCGGGCCGCGATGGCCTCGCCGAGCAGCCGCTCGTGGGTGTCGTCCAGGTAGCTGAACAGCAGGCAGATCGCGACCGCTTCCGGCTTGGCGTCGGCCACGGCGGCCGCCACCCGCTCGATCTCGGCGCCGGTCAGGCTGGTCACGACCGCGCCCTGGCCGGACAGCCGCTCGGCCGCCTCGATCCGGTCACGGCGCCTGACCAGCGGGACCGGGCGCGGCTGGGCCAGGTCGTAGACGGCGGGCCGGCAGCCGTTCCGGTAGCCCAGCACGTCGCGGAAACCCTGGGTAGTGACCAGCACCACCCGGGCCGTCCGTCCGGTCAGCAGCGCGTTGGTCGCGACCGTGGTGCCGTGGAAGATCATCCGCAGGCCGGCCGGCGGCACCCCGGCCCCGGCCAGCGCGGCGAGGGCCTGGCCGAAGGCGAGCCCGGGGTCACCCGGAGTGGACGGCACCTTCGCGACCAGGACCGTGCCGTCCGTGCTGGTCGCGATCGCGTCGGTGAAGGTGCCCCCGATGTCGATCCCGACGACCCACCCCGGCTCGGGCTCGGCGCGGACGGTCACGCCGCGGCCTGGCCCACCGGCGAGGGCTTGGCCAGCAGGCCCGAGTAGTCCAGTTCCCGGTAACCGGCCGTGCACGGGTTGCCGTCGGAGATCCACATCCGGCGCCTGCCCGGGTCCATCAGCACGGACGTCACGGTCATGCCCTGGTCGACCGCGGGCATCCGGGCGTCGGGATGACAGCAGACCCCGGACGGGTAGTTGGCGTGGTCGGACAGCAGCGCCCGGAACGTGGCCAGCGACGGCGCCGGCCCGCTGGCCCGCACGCCCGCCTGCAGCCGGGCCAGCCGGACCGGGCTGTCCGGCATGACCCAGACCGAGACGTCGGTGCGGTCGAACCGGCTGGCCAGGAAGTGGTTCGTATGCAGCAGCACGCCGTCCGGCCCCGGGTACAGGAAGTACAGCCGGGAGAAATCACCGGGCGCGGCCTCCACGTCCAGGGCGGCCCCGTCGGCGTGCGCGAGCAGGTAGTTGGCCGAGGACGAGCGGTAGCCGGACTGCAGCACGCTGATCGCGTCGGATACGTTCTCGCAGTCCAGGATCGCGCGCAGCAGCACGTGATACGGCAGGCCGGGTTCGCCCGCGTCGTCCGCGGTGACCAGGGCGTTGGTGACCAGGCCGAGCCCGGAGGAGTTCATCCCGGTCTTGGCCAGCAGGCCGGCCTCGACCACGGTGACGAAGTCGGGGCGGTCGTCCTGGCGGGCCTCCAGCACGACCACGGTCTGGGCCGAGTGCGGCAGCCAGTCCCAGTTCTGCCCGAGCACGGCCGGGCCGGGCTGGCCGGGGGCCGGCGCCACCGCGAACGCGCTGCACTCGGCGACGGCCTTGCCCTGCACCGCTTGCCGGGCCTTGGCGGCGAACATCACCTCCGTCCGCACGTTGATCGCGAGCACGTCGGCGAAGTCGAGGCCGGCCCCGTCGGCGATGCCGCGCATCTCGGCCAGGTACTGCGGGCCGGCCGCGGCGATGGGAGCCTCGAACCTGGCCGCTTCGGCCCTGACCGTCGCCCAGTCCCAGCCGGCCAGGGTCGCGAACACCTCGCAGTAGGCGCTGACCGAGCGGTGCACCCGCTCCCTGGCCTGCTCGCCGTACTGCCGGCCGCGCTGGACGGCGTCCCCGCTCACGCGGACGTGCGGATACTCGCTCATCGTGGCTCCTTTCAGATTGCGGTCGCGCCGCCGTCGACGGGGATGGCGGCACCGGTCAGGTACGACGCGTCGGGCGAGGCCAGGAAGACAATCAGCGCGGCGACCTCGGCCGCCCGGCCGAGCCTGGCCAGCGGGACCGCGGCCTGGAGATAGCGGTGCCCGGCCGCCGGGTCGTCCATCAGCCGCAGCATCGGGGTGTCGATCACGCCGGGGCAGACCGCGTTCGCCCGGATGCCGTGCGGCGCCCACTCGGCGGCCATCTGCCTGGTCAGCGCGAGGACGCCGGCCTTGCTCGCGTTGTAGTGGGCGGACGGCTCGGCCGCGTCGGCGACCAGGGCCGCGGTCGAGCCGAGGTTGACGATCGCACCAGGCAGGCCGGCCTCGATCAGGCCGGCGGCGACCGCCTGTCCGGTCAGGAACGGTCCGCGCAGGTTCACCGCCAGCACGTCGTCCCAGTCCGGTCCGGTCAGCTCGAGCATCGGCCTGATCCGGTACACCCCGGCCGCGTTGACCAGCACGTCGACCGGGCCGCCGAACCGGGTGGCGGCCTCCGCGACGGCCGCGCGCACCTGGCCGGCGCTGGTGACGTCGGCGGTCAGGCAGGCGTCAGGACCGTCGCCGGGGCCGGCCGGCTCGTGCGGGCGCCGGTCCAGGGTGATCACCGCCGCTCCCTCGGACCGCAGCCGCCGGGCCGCGGCCAGCCCGATCCCGGACGCGCCCCCGGTGACCAGGGCCCGGCGGCCGGCCATCCGGCCGGGCGCCGGCTCAGCTGAGCCAGACACCGCCGTTGACCCCTATCGTCTGCCCGGTCACGTAGGCCGCGTCCGCCGAGACCAGCCACGACACCACGCCGGCGATGTCGGCGCCGGTACCGTGCCGTCCGAGCGGCACGCTCGCCGCGACCCGCTCGACCTGCTGGCGGAAGGTGACGCCGGCGGCCGCGGCCCGGGACCGCAGTTCGTCCCAGTGCATCTGGGTCGCCATGTTGCCCGGCGCGATCGTGTTCACCCGGATCTGGTGCGGTGCCAGTTCCAGCGCCAGCGACTGGGTGAGCAGCGCGACCGCGGCCTTGGACGCGCAGTAGCCGGCTCCGCCGGGCACGCCCTGCTGGCCGAACAGGGAGCCGAGGTTGACGATCGTCCCGCCGGTCCGCTGGCCGATCATCAGGCGGGCGGCGGCCCGCGAGCCCAGGAACGCCGAACCGAGGTTGACCCGCAGCACGTGCCAGAAGTCCTCGTACGCGGTGTCGGTCACCTCGGTGTCAGGCCCGCCGATCCCGGCGTTGTTGATGATCGCGTCGAGCCCGCCGAGCTGCCTCGCGGCCTGGGCGATCGCGGAGTCACAGGCGGATTCGTCGGCCACGTCGGCCACGATCGCGGCGGCGTGGCCACGCGGGGGCGGGTCGCCGGCCAGGATGCCGGCCGCCGTGCCGGTCACGTCCTGACTGATGTCGATCAGCACCACGCTGGCGCCGTCGGCGGCGAGCCGGGACGCGATCGCCGCGCCGATCCCGCGGGCGGCCCCGGTGACCACCGCCCTCACGCGCGGCTCGCGATCTGCGCGGTCGTGGTCACCCAGACGTCGGGCTGGCTGGTCACGAAGGACAGGAAGCGGTCCAGGAAGGCCAGCCGGGACGGCCGCCCGATGATCTGCGGGTGCATCGTGAACACGCACGCGCCGCCGAGGTCGCGGATGCCGAGGAACTCCTCTTCCCACAGCGCCCGCACGTGCGCGGTCGTGCAGATCGTCTTGGTCCAGCTCGCGCCGTCGAACCAGAAGTGCGGCGCGTCGTCCAGGATCCAGGAGATCGGCACCTCGACCAGGGGCGGCCGGGCGATCCGGTACGGCCTGATGTCGTCCATCAGGTTGGAGGAGTAGGTCAGGCCGTGCTGGTGCAGCAGCGTGAGCGTGTGCGGGCTGAGGTCCCAGGACGGCGACCGGTAGCCGGTCACCTCGGAGCCGAACCCGCGCAGGATCTCCAGCCCGCGAACGAGCTCGGCCTCCTCCTGCTCGCGGGTCAGCTTGTTCGGCGAGGTGTGCGTGTATCCGTGGTGGGCCAGCTCGTGCCCGGCGGCCACGATCGCGGCGACCCGGTCCGGGTACCGCTCGGCCACCCGGCCGGGAACGTAGAACGTGGCCTGCACGCCGTGCCGGCCCAGCAGGTCCAGTATCAGCGGCACGGCGACCTTGGCTCCGTAGGTGCCCTGGGACAGCACGCCGGGGGAGTCGGCGTTGGCCGGATTCTCCCCGATCCAGACCTCCTCGGCGTCGAAGTCGAAGGTGAAGGCGGCGGCGCAGCGGGCTCCGTCAGGCCACATGCGGATCGGGGCTCCCTTCGGCCAGTTCGTCGTCTTCGTCTTCGGCCGCCCAGGCGCTGATCCGGCGCCAGTGCCGGCCGACCAGCCCGGCCAGGCCGTCCGGCACGAACACCACCACGACCAGGAGGAACAGCCCGAGGATGGTGAACTCGGCGCCCGGATGGGTGACCAGCGCGGTTGCCACGATCTGGACCAGGATGGTGCCGATGATCGGCCCGGTCGAGGTGCCCAGACCGCCGATGACCAGCATGGTCACGTACACGCTCATCGGGGTCAGGCCCATCACCGACGGCGAGATGCTCTGGTCGTAACTGACATAAAGGCCGCCGGCGATCCCGGCCAGGAACCCGGAGATGGCGAACGCGATGATGCGGTACCGCAGCGGGCTCACTCCGCGGGCCGCGGCGTAGGCGGGGGCGTCCCTGATCGCGCGCAGCGCGATGCCGAGCCTGGCGTGCCCGACCGCGGCAAGCAGCACGGTCGCGATCACGGCGACCGCGAGCGCGGTCCAGAAGTACGCTCTGGCCGAGGCGTTCAGGCCGAGCGAGGAGTACAGCCCCCTGACGATCGGCAGGCCGAACGAGCCGCCGGTCAGGCCGGACCCGTCGTTCAGGATGACGTACTGGATCACCTCGGCGAACGCGAAGGTCAGCAGCGAGGTGTAGATGCCGTACAGCCGCAGGGTCGGGAACGACAGCAGCACGGCCGCGACCGCGGCGACCAGGCCGCCGGCCAGCAGGGCCAGCCAGGGCGAGACCGGGGAGTGCAGCATGATGATGCCGGCCCCGTAACCGCCGAGGGCGTAGATCGCGAGCTGGCCGAAGTTCCAGACTCCGGCCACGCCGAGCACGAAGTTCCAGCTGATGTTGAGCACCAGCAGGATCAGCGTGGTGATCATGACCCCGAGCACGTACTGGCTGCTGACCACGAGCGGCAGCACCGCGGCCAGGACGACGGCGAGGGACGCGAGCCCCCATCGCCCCGTGGTCATGCCTGGGAACGCGGAGGCCGCCAGCGCCGGTGGTGGCGGAGACTGAGGTTCCCGCGGCGTCATAGCCTGGCCTCCGACGGCTTGCCGAGCAGGCCGTACGGCCGCACGATCAGGACCAGCAGGATCACCCCGTACAGGATGGGCAGCGACCAGGTCGTGCCGACGGTCACCTCGGCCACCGCCTGGATCAGGCCGATCGCGTAGGCGGCGTAGACCGTGCCCGGCAGGCTGCCGAGGCCGCCGAAGATCACCACGATCAGGGCCTCCAGCAGGGGAAGGTCGCCGGCGCCCGGGTAGGCGAAGTACAGCCCGCCGAGGAAGACCCCGGCCACCCCGGCCAGCGCCGACGCCAGCCCCATGGTGAGCGGGTAAAGCTTGCCGACCGGCACTCCCATCAGCCGGGCCGCGTCCAGGTCCTGGGCTACCGCCCTGATCGCCATGCCCCAGCGCGTCCGGGCCAGGAAGATGCCCAGGCCAGCCATCATGGCCACCGACACCAGGGCCATCGCAAGCGACTGGTAGGGCAGGTCGACGCCGTGGTACACGGTGATACCGCCGCCGATCACCGGGGTCACGTTGCGCTGGAACGGGCCGAAGACCTCGAGCGCGACGTTGGTCAGCACCATCGCGACCGCGAACGTGGTGATGAACGTGACCATCTCGAAGTCGATCGCGTTCCGCCGCTTCATCAGCGGCTGCACCGACACCAGCTGGGTCAGTGCGCCGAGCAGGAAGGTCGCGGCGAACGCGGCCAGGATCGCGAGCACCGGGTTCCAGCCCGCGACGACCAGGATCCCCCACCCGATGAAGCTGCCGACCATCACCATCGAGCCCTGGGACATGTCGAGGATCCGCAGCGTGCCGTAGATCAGCGTCATGCCGATCGCGACCAGGCCGTAGATCGATCCCAGGATGATCGTGGTGACGGCGATGCCGACGAGGTCGGTGATCATGACCTCACAGGCTTCCCAGGTAGGTCTGCACGATCGTCCGGTCGGCCGCGAGCCGCTCGAACGGGCCGCTGGCGATGATCGCGCCGGTCTCCAGCACGTGCACGGTGTCGGCAACCGCGCCGACGTGGCTGAAGTTCTCCTCGACCAGCACCACGGTCGCGCCCGAGCCCTTCAGCTCGCCGATGGCCTGGTAGACGGCGTCAATGGCGACCGGGGCGAGGCCCAGTGACGGCTCGTCGATCAGCATGATCGCGGACGGCCGCATCAGCGCCCGGCCCAGCGCGACCAGCCGCCGCTCACCGCCGGACAGCGTCCTGGCCCGCTGGGCGGCCTTGCCCGCCACGACCGGGAGCCGTTCGTAGATCCTGGCCAGCCCGGCCCGCCGGTCCCGCCAGGGCGCGGCCGGGAAGGCTCCCATCATCAGGTTCTCTTCCACCGTCATCTCGGCGAACAGGCCGTCCCCTTGCGGCACGTGCACCAGCCCGAGCGCGGCGATCCGCTCGGCCGGGCGGCCGGTCACGTCCTGGCCGTCCAGCACGACCTGCCCGGCCGACGGGGTGATCAGGCCGCTGATCGCGCGCAGCAACGTGGTCTTGCCATGGCCGTTGGGCCCGATCAGCACCGCGACCTCGCCGGCGGCCACGGTCAGGCTCAGGTCCCTGATCACGGTGGTGTCCAGATAGCCGGCCCGCAACCCGGTCACCGCGAGCATCGGCTCGCTCATGACGAACCCCCGGTACGCCCCGAGGCACCGAGGTAGACCTCGATGACTTGCTCGTCCGCGAGCATCTCGGCCGGGGTCCCGGTGAAGAACACGGCGCCGTGGTGCATGACCATCACCCGGTCCGCGACCGAGGTCAGAGCCCGCATCACGTGCTCGATGCAGACCACGGCGAGGCCGCGGGCCCGGATCGTGCTGATCAGCTCGATCGTCTGGTCGATCTCGGCCGGGCTGAGGCCGCCGAACGGCTCGTCCAGCAAGATGGCGGCCGCGCCGGTGGCCAGCGCGGTGCCGAGCATCAGGCTCTTGCGGGCGTAGACGCCGAGCAGGTCGGACGGAGCGCCGGCCAGCCCGCTCAGCCCGGTGAGCTCCAGGTACTCGGCGGCGATCGCCCGCGTGGCGGCCCGCCCGGCCCGGCCGCGGCCGGCGTGGCGGCCGAAGGCGGCGGCCAGCAGCATGTTCTCGCCGACCGTGAGCGAACGGGCGACCGTGGGCTGCTGGAACGTTCTGGCCAGCCCGAGCCTGGCCCTGACGTGCACCGGTTCCGCCGTGACCGGCCGCCCGGCCAGCAGCACCTCGCCCGCGGTCGCCCGGGTGTGGCCGGTGATCACGTCGAACAGGGTGGTCTTGCCGGCCCCGTTCGGCCCGGCGATGCCGAGCACCTCGCCGGCCGCGACCGTGAACGAGACATCGGCGACGGCCCGCAGCCCGCCGAAGTCCTTGCGCACGGTGCTGGCCTCAAGCACGGGGCTGGCCTTAAGCACGGGGCTGGCCGCGGGCACCGTCTCGGCGGCCATGCCTACTTCTTCAGCCAGGGCGGCCGCTGGTAGCGCCCGGTCGAGTACGGCTCCGGCGAGACCAGCACCTGCTTGCCGTTCTGGATCTGGAAGGTCAGGTGCGGCATGCCCAGGCTCGGATCCTTCGTGTAGTCCGGATACGGGTAGCAGGTCAGGTAGGCGTCGGGGAACCGGTAGGTGCCGCACACGCCCCGGTACGTCGTGCCGGCCACGATCTTGTTCACCGCGGTGAAGTCGTACGGGTCGCCGGCCACCTCAACCGCCTGGGCCCACAGCTTGACCAGGTCGTACTGGTCGCCGGCGTTGCTGAAGCCGGGCTGGGCGCTGAATTTAGCCTGGAATGCTTGCTGGAACGGCCCGGCCACCGGGTCGTCCTGCAGGATGCCAACCACCGTCGACCACAGCACGCCATCGGCCGCGCTGCCGGCCAGCTGCAGGTACTGCGGGATGGACGGCGCGTACTGCTGGTAGACCAGCGACTGGGTGGGGGACTGCCGGAACTGCTTGATGAACGAGGCTTCGTCGCCGGCCGCGTAGTCGCTGAAGAACACGATGCCGGGGGGGTTGCTCCTGATCTTCACCAGCGTGGCCGTCCAGTCCGCCTGCGGTACGGTGAACTGGCTGAACAGCGTCGTCTTCCAGCCGGCCTTCGTCATCCCGGACTGGAACGACCGGGCGATGTTCAGGCTGTACGGGTCGTTGCTGGTGACGATGGCCATCGTCTGGGCCGACGGCACCCACTGCTTCGTCGCGATCAGGTTCTGCAGCAGGACCACGAATCCGGGCCCGTACCAGGTCTCGGACGGATCGCCCTGGAAGATGTTGGTGATCCCGTGCTGCTTGACGAAGTCGACGTTGCCGTGCCAGGTGTTCACGTGGAAGGTCGGGATCTTGGCCTGGGCGACGATCGGGAACTCGACCGAGCTGTAGGTGCAGAAGCCGCAGAAGATCGCGGCGACGTTCTGCGAGACGAACTTCTGGAAGACGCTCTTCATCACGTCCGGCTGCTGGGCCTGGGTGTCCAGCTTGGACAGCACCAGCTTGCGGCCGAGCACGCCGCCGCCCGCGTTGAGCTCGGCCACGGCCAGCTCCTGGCCGCGCAGCTGCATGATCCCGTCGCCGGCGTAGGCCCCGGTGAGCGGCGCGCCGGAGCCGATGACGATCGGCGCCTTGCTGGTCCGCGCGGTCGTGGCCGCCCCGCCGGACGGAGCTGACGACCGGCCGCCGAAGTAGCCGCCTGCGCCGCCCGCGATGAGGCCGCCGGCTCCGGCTGCCCCGAGACCGCGCAGGAAATCCTTCCTGCTCACGCCTGTCTTGTTCGCTGCCACCGGGGGTTCCTCCGATCCGGTGCGAATGCCGTCACGAGCGCATTCCGCAATGGTTGAACGACACTCTGGCTTGCGGTTACAGTCAGCACAATCCGTAAGTTGACGGATATGGAGGTGGGACCTCCTGGAACTCACGGCGGGCGGGCTGCAGTCCTACGTCGGCGCCTTCGCCGGCTGCGGAGCCGACACGGTCAGCTTCCTGTGGCGGCAGGACGAGGCCAGCTGGTTCGCGGTCACGCTCAGCTCCGACCCCGCCGCCGGGACCCGGGTGGACGCCCGGCCGGTCGGCCTGCCGTGCCGCCTGACCGCGCGCGAGATCGACGTGCTCACGCTGCTGACGGCCGGCCTGTCCAACACCGAGATCGGCGCCCGGCTGAGCGCCAGCCCGCGCACGGTCTCGACCCATGTCGAGCACATCCTGGCCAAGCTCGGCCAGAGCAGCAGGACCGGGGCCGCGGCCCTTGCGGTGGAACGCGGCTACCTGCGCCTGCCGCTGCCAGGCCGCGGGCCTGTGCCGGCCGGCCTGGCGGTGTGCCAGCTGCACCGGCTGGCCGCGGGCGAGCGATCAGCCCAGGGCCACGGCACCGGGCCAGGCGATGTCGTCGGGCCGGGCTGGCCCGAGCCGGGCCGGCCGGGGCGCCGCCGCCCGGGCGAGCACGCGCTGCGGATCGGGTCGGCGTTCCCGCTCACCGGGCCGGCCGCCGACGACGGCCGGCAGATGCGGAACGGCTCGGCCCTGGCCGTGGCCGAGATCAACGCCCGCGGTGGCATCGGCGGCCGCCTGGTGGAGCAGGTCGTGGTCGACGCCGACATCTTTTCCGCCGACGGCATCGGCCGGGCCTTCGGCCAGCTGTTCGACGCCGACGTGGACGCGGTGACGTCCGGCTATGTCTTCGCCGAGGGCGCTGCCGCCCGCCTGGCCGCCCGGTACGGGGCACCGTACGTGCACGCGACGACCTCCCAGACGCTGGCCGAGACCGTGCGCGAGAACCGGGCCGCCTACGCCAACGTGTTCCAGGTCTGCCCGACCGAGGTGCACTACGGGCCCGGGTTCATCCGCTTCCTGGATGCCGAAACGGCCCGCGGCTGGCGGCCGCCCAGCCGCAGCATCGCGTTCGTGGACACCGACCTGCCCAGCGGGCAGCTGGCCGGCCAGCCGACACTGGACGCGGCCGGGCGGTCCGGCTGGCGCGTGGCGGCGCTGCACCGGGTTCCCGCGATCGGCGCCGACTGGGAGTTCCTGATCTCCGAACTGGAGCGGATCGAGCCCGCCGCGGTGATGATCGCGCAATTCCTGGCGGGCGAGCTGGCCGCGTTCCAGCGGCTGGCCGCCGGGCGGCTGCCGCGCACCCTGATCTACGCGATCTACGCGCCCTCAGTGCCCGAGTTTCTGCAAGCGGCCGGGGCGTCGGCCGAGGGCGTGGTCTGGGCGACCGTGACCGGCACGTACGGCGACTCGATCGGCCGCCGGTTCAGGGCCGACTACGCCAGCAGCTACGGACGCGCGCCCGGCTGGTCGCACGCCGGGATCGCCTATGACGAGGTGCACCTGCTGGCCAGGTCCTGGATGGCGGCCGGGCGGCCGCGCGACTTCGGGGCTGTCTGCGGTGAGCTGCGCAGGCTCCGCTACCGGGGCGTGAACGGCTCGTACGTGCTGGACAACGCCGAGCAGTCCGGCCTGTGTTTCCCCGACAGCACGCCCGACCCCTCGCTCGGCCAGGCGCACCTGGTCCTGCAGGTGCAGGACGGCGCGCACCGGATCATCGGGCCCGAGCCGTATGCGCAGGCCAGGTTCCGCCCGCCTGGATCGCGGCCCGGCGGTCAGGGCTGGTAGGGGCAGGCCGGGTCGTCGGCCAGCGGGTCCCCGGTGGCCGCGTAGGCCCTGGCCCGCGAGCCGCCGCACAGGTCGGCGTACTCGCACGCGCCGCAGCGGCCAGTGAACCTAGCCGCCCTGATCGCCTGCAGCGTCGGGTCCTCGCGGTAGATCGCGCTCAGTGAGCGGTCCCTGATGTTGCCCAGGCCGAGCGGCAGGAACCCGGCCGGGTAGACCTCGCCGTCGTGGGCCACGAACAGGATGCCCTTGCCGTCCCTGGTCGGCGACGTGTGCGCGCTGGGCGGCCGGGACGGCGGCCCGAGCACCTCGGCTAGCCGGCCGGACAGCTCCCGGTACAGCGGGCGGTCAGGGACCGGCTGACCGGCCCGCCGCTGCCGGACCACCCGGCGGAAGAACGGCGCCTCCACGGTCCGCACGATGAACCCGTACTGCGAGGCGTCGAACAGGAAGTGGCAGACGTCCTCGTGCTCGGCCGGCGAGATCGCGCCGGCCGCCACGCCGCGGCCGACCGGCACCAGGAAGAACACCTCCCAGATGTGACTGCCGGTGTCACGTACCAGGCCTGCCACGTCGGCCAGCTGGTGCACGGTGGCGTTCATCACGGTGGTGTTGACCTGGACGGTCAGCCCGGCCGCGGCCAGGTCGCGGAGCACCGCGACGGTTGCGCCGAAATGCCCGGGGATGCCGCGGACGCCGTCGTGGGTCGCCGCATCGGCTCCGTCCAGGCTGATCGAGACGGCCTTGACGCCGCTGCGAGCGATCTGGTCGATCAGGTCGCCGGTCAGCGGGGTGACCGACGGCGACAGCGCGACCGGCACGCCGAGCTCGGTGGCATAGCCGATCAGCTCGAACAGGTCGGGCCGCATCAGGCAGTCGCCGCCGGTCAGGATGAGGATCGGGTGCGGCCGGCCGAATCCGGCCACATGCTCGATCAGGCGGCGGCCCTCGGCGTGGCTGAGCTCGCCCGGCGGTGCCTGGGTGGTGGCGCTGGCCCGGCAGTGCTTGCAGGCCAGCAGGCAGGTCCTGGTGGTCTCCCAGAACACCAGCATCGGCCGCCGGCCGAAGTTGACGGCCGGACGGGCGGAGCGCGGCTGGGCGCTGGCGGTAAGCGTGGTCACCAGGCGAGTGTGGCCGGGCGGCGGTCCGGCCGGCCAGGGCCTTTAGTCACAGTCACCGGCCAGACGGCGGAACTCCAGGCCGTCGAACTGCCCGCTCGAGCGCCATTGCCCGATGTAGCGGAAGTAGGCCGGGGCGCCGCGCGAGTAGCCGGTCAGCACCGAATGCGGGCTCGGCCCGCCGCCCTCGTTGTTGTAGTAGCCGGGCGTGCAGTCGGCCAGGAACGAGGTCATCACCGGATTCGGCGCGAGCTGGTCCTGCCAGGCGTCTTCGGCCTGCTGGCTGACCTCGACCTCGTCGTAACCCTGGGCGGCCATGTGCGCGACGACCGCGGCGACCGTGCTGGCCGCGTCGGACAGGTTGTGCGGGACGTTGGCCACGAAGTTGCCGCCCTGGCCGAGCTGCA
>DASWAH010000082.1:0-5327 GCA_036391235.1 Streptosporangiaceae bacterium | reverse complement strand
AGGTGGTGGCTGACCGACGGCTGGGCGTAGTTCAGCGCCTTCGCGGCCGCGGTCACCGAGCCGTGCCTGGCGATCGCGACCAGTACCCGTAGCCTGGTGGCGTCCAGCATGTCATCCAGAATAGATCGCGCAGGTCCTGGCCAGCGGTTTCGGCGCCCGGCTGGTTCTGTGCTGGCTGGTTAACGGGGCCGGTTAGTGCCCCGCTCGCGGAGCAGGCCCCACCGGGGGTCGCGGAACGGCCGGCCGGACTCGGCCCGACGCCGCCAGGCGATGCCGGACAGCGCCTCGAGCACGACCCGGTTAGCCAGGTAGGCGGTCACCTCGGCGTGGTCGTAAGGGGGAGCGACCTCGACCACGTCGATACCGGCCACCGGCAGTTCCATCGCGATCCGGCGAACGGCGTCGAGAAGCTGGCGGCTGGACAGGCCGCCGGGCTCCGGGGTCCCGGTCCCTGGGGCCAGTCCCGGGTCAACAACATCAACATCTACGGACAGGAACACCCCGTCGCAGTCATCGAGTGCGATAGCGAACGCCTCGCTCAGGCACTCATCAAGACCTCGGGACACGATTTCCGTCATCTCGAAGCTGCGCATGCGCTGGTCGGCCATCCAGTCCAGCGTTTCCGGCTCTGGCCAGTAACCGCGCAGGCCGACCTGGAGGAAACGGTCGCCGCGGACCGCGCCTGACTCGATCAGCCGGCGCATCGGGGTCCCGTGCCCGTACAGCGAACCGAACTGGGTGTTGCCGGTGTCGGCGTGCGCGTCGAAGTGGATCATCGAGAGGCGGCCCCAGCCCAGGTGCCTGGCCACGCCGGTCGCGTCGGGGAAGGTGACCGTGTGATCGCCGCCGAGGATCACCGGGATGGCCCCCGCCTCGGCGGCTGCCTGCACGGCTATTTCCAGCCGGCGCAGGGACTGCTCGGTCTCGCCCGACGGCATCTCGACGTCGCCGGCGTCGGCCACCTTGAGCTCGGCCAGCGGGTCGACGCCGAGAGCCAGATGCGGGCGGGAACCGTCGTGCGGCAAGTAGTCGGTAAACCGGATCGCCTGGGGGCCGAACCTGGCCCCTGGCCGGTGTGAGGTGCCCCCGTCGAAGGGCGCCCCGATGATCACGATGTCCTGGCCCGCCAGCGACGCCGGGTCGGACAGGTCGGCGCTGGGCACGCCGAGGAAGGTGGCATCGGGTCCGTACAAGTTGCCGATTCTGGTCATCGCGTCCTCACCAGGCCGACCCTAGCGTGACCAGCCAGGTCGCGCACCGGGTGGTAGGGCCCGGCCCGGTGGACCGGTAGCCTGGCGTCGCGGTCGGCGCGAGAGCGGACGGTGAGGATGGCGGCGGTCATACCCGGGCAGGACGAGCTGGCCCGGCTGATCAGGACGGCCAGCCAGGCGGCGGGCCGTCACCTGGACGTCGCGGGCACGCTGAACTTCCGGGATGCGGGCGGCTACCCGGTCGCGGGCGGCGCGCAGGTCAGATGGCGGACGCTGCTGCGCTCTGACGCGCTGGATCAGCTCGGTCCCGGCGCGCTCGAGCAGTTCGCCAGCCTCGGCCTGCGTACTGTGGTGGACCTGCGTACCGCCGAGGAGGCGGCGCTGGCGCCCGGTCCGGCCGCCGGCCTGGCCCGGCTCGGCGCCGTGACCACGTCCATCTCCTTGCTCGGCGAGGTCACGCAGGATCTGCGGCCGGAGCTCGGCGCCATCTATGACTTCATCGTCGACCGGCGCGGCGCCGAGATCGCGACCGCGATCTCGGCCCTGGCCCGGCCGGGCGGCCTGCCGGCGCTGGTGCACTGCTCGGCCGGCAAGGACAGAACGGGGATCGTGATCGGGCTCGTGCTAGCCGCGGTGGGCGTGCCCGACGAGGTCGTCGCGGCCGACTACGCGCTCACCGGGCTGTACCTGGATCCGCGGCACACCCCGGTGATCGGCCGGCTCAGCCAGAGCACCGGGCTCGGCGACGACACGGTGACGGCCCTGCTGGCCTGCCCGCCGGAGCTGATGCTTGGCCTGCTCGGCCGGGTCCGGCGGCACGGCGGCAGCATCGAGGGCTACCTGGCCGGCCACGGGGTCAGCCCGGCGGACCTGGCCGCCCTGCGGGCGGCCCTGGTGACCGGAGGGGAGCCCGAGCCCGATGGTCCATGACGAGCTGGACCGCCGCATCCTGCATCAGCTGGTGCTGGATGGCCGGGCCAGCTATGCCGAGATCGGGGCGGTCGTCGGCCTGTCGGCGCCGGCGGTCAAGCGCCGGGTCGACCGGCTGCGGTCGACCGGCGCGATCACCGGCTTCTCGGCCCGGCTCGACTCCGGCGAGCTGGGCTGGACGACCGAGGCCTACGTGGAGCTGTTCTGCCGCGGCCGGACCTCGCCGGCCGACATCGCGGTCGCCAGCCGCAAGTACCCGGAGATCGTCAGCGCCTGCACGGTGACCGGCGACGCGGACGCGCTGCTGCACATCAGGGCGGCCGACATCCGCCACTTCGAGCAGGTCGTCGAGCGGATCAGCGCGGAACCCTTCGTGGTCAGGACGCGCAGCTCGATCGTGCTGTCCACCCTGGTCGACCGCCCGGACGCCCTGCCCGAGCTCAGTTCGTGATCGGCAATCTCCGCAGATCAACGGAGTTACCGCTGGTGGATCGGCTAAAGTCGGAGCATGTCCCAGCACGACGACCGGTATGCCAGTACTGATCTGCCGCGCACGACCGGTGAGTTCCGCGCTGCTCCTGACGCTTCGGCCAGCACGGCCGAGTTCAAGCGCTTCATGAGCGAGCAGAGCGAGCAGCCGCGCCGCGGAGGCGCGGGCGCCTGGCCTGAGCAGCCCCAGGCTGGCGAGCCGCCGCAGCCGCGCGGGTCGAACCGCACCATGCTCTACATCGCGGGCGCGATCGCGCTCGTCGTCGTGGTCGCGGTCATCATTTTCGCCGTCGGCTAATTCCGCGACCCCGGACTCAGAAGCCGCCGCCGACCTCGTTCCAGGCTGACCAGCCGCTGCCGGTGTTGCTCGCGACCGCGAGCTTCAGGCGGCCGTCCAGCACGGCGACACTCGGTGCGCCCGAGCCGTTCAGCCAGCCTGCCGGGCTGCCGGTCATCTTGCCGCCCGGCAGCCCGCTGACGGTCGACCACCCGGACCACCCGGCCGACCCGGACGATCCCTGGTGCCGGATGTAGCCGAGCTGCCCGCCGGTCAGCCGCGAGTAGACCACGACCGAGCCGGCTGGCCAGGTCGCGGCCGACGGCGACCCGCCGGCCGTGGTGCCCGATCCCCCGGCCGACCCGGCACCGGCCAGCGGGCTGCCCCAGGTCCAGCTCCCGGCCGCCCCGGCCTGCCAGGCGTCAGCCAGCCCGCCCGCCTTGGCCGCGGCGAAGAACTCCAGCTGCCCCGAGCCGTCGATCGCCACAGCCGGCACGCCGGTCAGATTCGACGGGCTGCCCGGCAGCTGGCTCCAGCCGCTCCAGGACGAACCCGCCCAGCGGTCGACCGCGGCCGTGCCCGCCGAGGTCAGGCAGAACACGTCGGTGCCGCCCGCGTACAGCACCGGCACCGGTGTGCTGGTGCAGCTGCCGCCCAGGTTCCGCCACGGCGTGAACGTGGTGTTCTGGTTCTGGCCGGACTGACGGGCGGTGACGACGCCGCGGGCGGTGGACTCGAACACCGCCACCTGGTGCCCGGGCAACATGGCCGCACCGGGCCCGGTGCCGCCGGCGGCCGGATGGGCCGGCGGGGGCAGCGGGGTGCCCCATTCCCAGTCGTTCGGGTACCCCGGCTGCTGCCAGCCGTGCTGGATCCGCCCGGCCGAGTCACGGGCGAACACCGTCAGCCGGCCGTCGGCCTGCGGGCTCGCCGCCGGGTTGCTGGCCAGCCCGGACGGCGACGACCCGACTTGGTGCAGGGCCGACCAGGTCAGGCTGCCGACCGGGGCCTGCCAGGCGTGAGCCAGGGTGCCGGCCGCGGTCCTGGCGAACCATTCGGCCGTGCCGTTGGAGTTGATCGCGACCGCGATCCTGAAGCCGGCCCGGGAGGAGCCCCCCGAGATCGGCCCTGAACCGAGGTTCACGTCCAGCTGATCGCTGTCGATGTCGATGCTGACGCCGCCATGCGTCTCCAGGTGACCGCCGAGGTACTGGTGAATCCGCTGGTGCTGGGTCCACATCGCGGATGGCATGTACGAGCTGTTGGTCGTGGCGTGCCCGTCCCAGTCGGCGTAGTAGATCACGTCCGGCTCGGTGATCGTGCCCGATGCCTTGACCAGCGCGCCGATGTTGGTGAACGACTCGTAGACCCCGGCCCGGTAGCCGCGGGCGTGCAGTTCGGCGTCCCAGGCCGACAGGAAGGTCGTGACCTGGCCGTCGCAGGCCGGCCCGTAGGCCTCCATGTCGAAGATCAGCGGCGTGCCCTTGGCGATCCCCAGGCTGGCCGCGCGGGCGGCGGCATCGTCGGCCGCGGAGGTGCCCTCGGCGGCAGCCTTGGAGGTCGTGATCGTCGCATCGCCCGAGGCCAGCACGCAGCTGGACTGCAGACCCGGGTAGATCGAGAAGAAGTGCCAGCCCTGGCCGGCGATCGTGGTCAGCCAGGACGAGGTCAGGTTGGCCTGGGCGCAGGCCCGGTTGATGCCGCCGATGTAGATGCCGACGGCCCGGAACTTGGACGACAGCCACTTGGTCATGGCGCTGGCGCTCGGTGCCGCGCAGGCATCGAAGCCGGGGCCGCTGAACGGCGTACCCGCCCGTACGACCCGCCGGGGCCCAGGCGCCGGGCGGCTGGCCCGGCTCGCCCTCCTGGCCGCGGGCCGCCCGGACGACCGGGCAGCGGTGTGGCCGCCGACCGTCAGTCTGATCGAGGACCTGATCGCCAGGGCGAGCGACCGGCTGGCCCGGTACGCGACCGTCACCCGGACGCCGGCCCGCGGCACCGTCGTGGTGAGCACGCGGGCGGCGGCCTGCCCGGCTCCCGGCACGGCCGTGCCGTATCGTACGGCCGCGCCAGGCCCGCCCCCGGCCCCGGCGTCCGGGGTGATCATCACGGCCTCGCTGCGGCCGACCAGCCCGGCCGGGCAGTCCGGGCTAGGACCAGGGGTGCCGAGATAGACGGCATGGACGTCGAGTCGCGGGCACGCGGCCGGTTTGGCGGCGAACCTGACCACGGGCCAGGACGCGGGCACCCGCACGCTCACACCGTGATATGTCACTGTCTGCAATCGCTGGACCGAGAGGGCGCTGGGGGCGCTCGCCGTCGTGGCGGCCGGGGAGGCTGCCACAGCACTGGCTACAACCAGGCCAACGGCATAGCTTCGAAAATTCATGGCACCAATGGTCACGCATTGACGCCGAAAC
>DASWAH010000081.1:0-9798 GCA_036391235.1 Streptosporangiaceae bacterium | reverse complement strand
CGCACCCCTCCGAGGAGCAGGTGCGGCAGGGCCTGGAAGGCAACCTGTGCCGGTGCACCGGCTATCACAACATCGTCAGGGCCGTGCTCGCCGCGGCCGCCGATCCCGCGAGCCCGGCCGGCACCGCGGGTTCCGCCAGCGCGCAGGCCGAGGTGACCGCATGATTCCCGCCCGCTTCGACTACGTCGCCGCCGACTCCGCGGCCCGCGCGATCGAGCTGCTGGCTGAGCACGGCGACGAGGCCAAGGTGCTGGCGGGCGGTCACTCGCTGCTGCCGATGATGAAGCTCCGGCTGGCCGCGCCTTCGGTGCTGATCGACATCGCCAGGGCCGACGGCCTGTCCGGCATCAGTACCGACAACGGCGAGCTGGTGATCGGCGCGACCACCCGGCACGCCGACCTGGTCGCCTCCGAGGTCGTCAAGGCCGAAGCCCCGCTGCTGGCGCACGCCGCCTCGCTGGTCGGCGATCCGCAGATCAGGCACCGCGGCACCATCGGCGGCTCGCTCGCGCACGCCGATCCGGCCGCCGACCTGCCGATGGCGCTGGTCGCGCTGGGCGGAACGGTCGAGCTGACCGGACCGGGCGGCACCCGCCAGGTCGCGGCCGACGACTTCTTCGCCGGCTATTTCGAGACCGAGCTGGCCCCGGACGAGCTGCTCACCGCCGTCCGGGTGCCGCGCCAGGCCGGTGTGCCGTGGGGGTACCAGAAGTTCACCAGGCGGGCCAACGACTGGGCCATCGTCGGCGTGGCCGCGATCGGCGGCCGGATCGCGCTGGCCAACATGGGCCCGGTCCCGCTCCGGGCCCGGGCGGCCGAGCAAGCGCTGGCCGACGGAGCCAGCCCGGCCGAGGCTTCCAGGCTGGCCGCCGAGGACACCTCGCCTGGTGCGGACATTCACGCCGACCGGGAGTTTCGCGAACATCTGGCCAGGGTGCTGACCAGGCGCGCTCTCGAGCGGCAGAAGCACTAGTCTGAGCGTTCATCACGGCTGCCGCGCAGAGAGGAACAGACCATGCCTGGCGACGCCTCCGTCGAGCAGCTCAAGGCCGAGCTGAAGGAAGTCGAGACCGACCTGGCCAGTCTCCGCCGTTCGGCGGAGGACATCAGGTCCGGCATCGCCGACGCGGACGACCCGTCCGACCGCGGCCAGCTCATCCAGTCCGCCGCCGAGCAGGACGCCCTGGCCGAGGCCATGGAAACCCGCCGCCGGGACCTGCTCGACCGTATCGCCGCCGCCGGGTAAGGCCGGGCAACCGGTCAGGTCCGGTCAGGTCCGGTCAGGCCGACAGCTCGCGCTCCAGCGGGGTGCGGAACCGCGGGATCACCCGGTCGCCGTCCAGCCAGGCCGCGACCCGCGCGGTCTCCGCCTCGACCAGGGCGGTCGCGTCGGCGCCGATGTCCTCGAGCAGCCGGACCGCGATCTCGCCGTCCGGACGCTGGGCCCAGCCGCCGACGACCCGGCCGTTCAGCCAGACCGTCGGACCGGCGTTGCCGTTGGTGTCGAATAGGGTGCTCGCGTGCGAGCCGAGGAACCAGGACCGCTCGGCCCACCCCATCACGGTCGGGTCGAGGGCCGGCAGCAGCGCCGCCCATTCCCCGGCCGGCGCGGTCGGCTCCAGGTCGCCGGGGAGCACGGCCCCGATGCCGGCCGGCTCGCCGGTTTCGCCGGCCAGCTCGGTCTCGACCGCGCCGATCGCGGCGGCCGCCTTCTTGACCTGGGCCACGGTCCATCCGGTCCACCACTTCAGGTCGGCCAGCGGGGCCGGCCCGAATGCGGCCAGCCACCGCCTGGCCAGCTCGGCCCTGGCCGCGTCGGCGCCGAGCGCGTCGGCCTCGGTCCGCAGCCAGTCGCCGGCCAGGGTCCACCGGTACTGCTGGGACAGCCAGCTGCCCAGCGGCCGGCCCCTGATGATCTCCCCTTCCGCCGCCAGGACCAGCAGCACCCGGCTGGTGATGGCCTGGGTCGCCTCGTAGGGCTTTCCGGCCGCCAGCGTCACCGTGGTCTTCAGCCGCGGCTCGGCCGCCGACAGCTGGGCCGCCGTGGCGGTGCCCCCGAGGTCGTGCAGCGCGCTCCGCACGGACTTCTCGACGCCGGCCAGCCAGTCGGCCGGACGCGCGATGCCGGCCTCCTCGGCCAGCAGCTTCAGCAGCCTGGTCCGCTGGTCGGCCGCGACCTTGTCGGTCGCGGCGGCCTGGACCACGGGTGCGAGCCCGGCGGGCACGACGAACACCGTCCGCCGCATGGCCAGCATCCTGATCAGCTCGCTCCGGTCGTACAGCGCCGCGTCGATGTCGGCCCGGCTGGCCGGCTCCGGCTCGCCGCCGGGCCCGGACGTCCTGGCCAGGACCGACAGGTAGACCGTGGCCGGATCGGTCGCGTGCAGCGCGACGACCCGGCCGGCCGCCAGAGCCGGCCCGCTGGCCGCCTCCCCCGCCGTCCCGCCTGCTGGCTGGCCTGGCCCGATCCGGCCGGGCCCGAGCCCGTGCCGCATCGCCAGCCGCCGCCGCCGCTCCGTCACGTCGATTACCGGCATGCCGACATGATCCACCATCCCGCCGACAGTTCTGGCGGCTGCGTTACGCTCGCCGATATGGACGCCGATGCCCCCGATGCCGTCGCGGCCGGAACTCCCGTCCCGGCGCCAGCGGCGGGTACCCGGGGCCGACGCCTTCGTCCGGCCGGCCGGATCGCGCTGATCCTCGGGCTGTCCGTCCTGTTCGGCGCGGCGATGTCGTGGCTCAAGGGTGACGGTCCCGGCCTGCGGGACGCGATCGGCAACGCCAGCGCGCCCTGGCTGCTGCTGCCGTTCCTGGCCGGAACGGCCGCCGGGACCAGGCGGATCCCGCTCGCGGCGGTGACCGGGCTGGCCGCCACGCTAGCCGCGCTGGCCGGGTTCTATGTCACCAACAGCGTGGTGCTCGCGCTCGGCCCGCATCCGTGGCTCACCGACCTGGGCCTGACCGTACGCGGCGGCCTGTACTGGTTCGAGCGGGGCCTGCTCAGCGGTCCGGTGTTCGGCGCCCTCGGCGGGTGGTGGGGCCGGAGCCGGTCGGTCGCCGCAGCGGCCGCGATCGCGGCTACGTTCGTGCTGGAACCGGCCGCCTGGTGGCTGTACAACCTCAGGATCGGCGGCGGCGCGGCCTACGCGGTGCCGCAGTACCCCGGCCTGTGGCTCGGCGAGATCGCCGCCGGCCTGGCCGGCTTTGCCGCCCTGCGCACGGCCGGGCGCAAGCGGCCGGCCAGCCGTCCCGCCGGCCCGGTTCTGCCGAGGCCGCGGGCCGGCCTGTGACCAGCTCGGACGCCGGCGGTCTCGGCGACGATGCGCTGATCAGCCAGGCCCGGGACGCTCCGTTCACCGGCTGGGACTTCTCCTGGCTGCACGGGCGGTCCAGCACGACCCCGCTGCCCTGGGATTACGCGGCCGAGGTCACCGCGGCCGCCGCCGCCGCGACCAGCATGCTGGACATGGGCACCGGCGGCGGCGAGTTCCTCGCCACCCTGCCCGGCCGGCCCGCCCGGACGGTCGCCACCGAGGGCTGGCCGCCCAACGTCCCGGTCGCGGCCGGCCGGCTCCATCCGGTTGGCGTCCCGGTGCTGCACACCCCGGGTGCGCCCGACAACATGAGCGCAGAGGCGCAGGCCGAGCTGGCCGGGACCAGCCCGCCCGCAGGGCGGCTGCCGTTCCGCGACGGCGCTCTCGACCTGGTGATCAACCGGCACGAGTCGTTCAGCCCGCGCGAGGTCGGCCGGGTACTCAGGCCTGGCGGCCGGTTCATCACCCAGCAGGTCGACTACCGCAGCGACGGCGAGATCTACGACCTGCTCGGCCTGCCCATGCCTGCCGAACCGGATTCCTGGCTGCCGCTGGCGGTCGGCCAGCTGACCGCGGCCGGGCTGGACGTGACGATAGCCAAGGCCGGGGAGACGATGCTCTACCTGAATGACGTCGGCGCGCTGGTCTACTACCTGAAGATCGTGCCCTGGATCGTGCCGCAGTACGACGTCGGGGAGTTCTTGCCCCGGTTGCGTGCGATCGCGACGGCGCGCGATAAGTGGCCCGCGCCGGTGACCGGCCGGCGGTTTCTGGTCGTCGCGACGCGAATGCCGACTGTCAGAAGCGGTAAGTAAAGTACCGGCGGGCGGTTATCGCCGTGCGGTTGCCGCTGGTACGTGACCGCCCGAGCACGACAGCAGCGCGAGGGAGCAGCAAGTGAGTGACGCGGGGGACGCCCGATTGCTGGTCATCATGGGTTCGGGCGAGACCAGCCCGACGATGGTGACCATCCACAAGGAGCTGGCCGCCCGGCTCGGTTCCGGCCGCCACAGCGCGATCCTGCTGGATACGCCGTACGCGTTCCAGGAGAACGCGGCCGACATCTCGGCCCGCGCTCAGGCCTACTTCGCCCGCAGCGTCGGCCTCCAGGTGTCCGTCGTCAGCGACGCCGACCGGCTGGCGCCCGGAACTTCACCGGCCAGCGCGGGACCGTCCGCGGTCGCCGCGATCCGCTCGTCGGACTGGGTGTTCGCCGGGCCCGGCAGCCCGACCTACGCCCTCAACCGCTGGCGCGGCAACCCGGTAGCCGACGCGCTCAGGGAGCGGATCGCGGCCGGGACCGGGATCACGATCATCGCGTCCGCCGCGGCCGCGGCGATCGGGTTCGTCGCCGTGCCGGTCTACGAGATCTACAAAGTCGGCGCCGACCCGCACTGGCTCGAAGGTCTCGACCTGTTCAGCGTGCTCGGGCTGAAGGTCGCGATGATCCCGCACTACGACAATGCCGAGGGCGGCACCCACGACACCCGGTTCTGCTACCTGGGCGAGCGGCGCCTGGCCATGCTGGAGCGCGAACTGCCGGCCGACGCCGCCGTGCTCGGGGTCGACGAGCACACCGCCCTGATCCTCGACCTGGCCACCCGCCAAGCCGAGGTCCGCGGCCGGGGCGGCGCGACCGTGCGCAAGGCCGGCGTCAGCACCGTGCTGCCCGCCGGCACGACGATCGGCCTGGCCGACCTGGCCGCGATGGTCACGTCCGGAGGCCCGGCTCCCGGCCAGCCCGGGGCCGGAGCCGGCGCCGGGCCCGGCCAGGCTGACCACCAGCCGGACGGCCGTCAGCCGGCCGGCCGGCCCGGCCAGGCCCTCGCCGAGGTCACCGAGGACGCGGCCGGCCGGTTCGAGGCGGGGGCCGCGGGCCGGGACGGCGCCGCCATGGCCGAGGCGATCCTGGACCTCGAGGCGGCGATCGAGGCCTGGTCGACCGACACCGACGAGAACGACAGCGCCGACCGGGCCAGGGCCGTGCTGCGCGGCCTGGTCTCCCGCCTCGGGCGAGCCGCCCAGGACGGCCTGGCCGACCCGGCCGACCGGCTCAGTCCCGCGCTCGAGCCGCTGGTCGCGCTGCGCGACAAGCTGCGCGGCGAGAAGGCCTACGACGCGGCCGACGTGATCAGGGACGCCCTGGCCGCCGCCGGGGTCGAACTGCGCGACGCCCCCGACGGCACCCGCTGGGCTCTCCCCGCCGACCGCTAGCCGACCACCCCGCCCGGCCGCGCTAACCCCACGCGCCCCATTACCCCCAGCGCCCCCGCGCGCGTCCCATTACTCCCAGCGCCCCCGCCAGCCCGCAAGCGCTAGCCCTCGCTGGCCAGCGTGGCCCGGCCAGCGGCCGCCGCGATGCGCCGGTACATGTCGCCGAAGACCACGCCGTGGAACGGCCGCAGCGCCCACCAGTACAAATGGCCGAACAGCCCGCGCGGCAGGAAGATCGCCGTCTGCCGCAGCACCGGGCTCGCCGCACCACCGCCCGCACCGCCCCCGCCACCGCCCCCGCCAGCCTTGCCAGTCCCACCGGCCCCACCAGCACCACCGGACTCGATGGCGAACTCGAGCCAGGCCCGGCCCGGCAGCTTCATCTCGGCCCGCAGCCGCAGCAGCGACCCGGGGACGATCTCCTCCACCCGCCAGAAATCCAGCGCGTCGCCGACCTGCAGCCGGTCGGGGTCACGGCGGCCGCGCCGCAAGCCGACCCCGCCGACCGCCCGGTCGAGCAAGCCGCGGAACCACCAGGCCAGCGGGAACGAGTACCAGCCGCGCTCGCCGCCGATCCCCTCGATCGTCCGCCACAGCAGCTCGGGCGAGGCGTGCACGCGGCGTGCCCGGTCATCGGTGTACAGCGAGCCGCCGGACCACTGCGGGTCGGTCGGATGCGGGTCGCTGGGCAGCAAGCCACTGGGCAGCAAACCACTGGGCAGCAAACCACTGGGCAGCAGGTCACTCGGGGCCCCCGCGGTCGAGGCCGATGTCCACCGGGTCGCGACGTCGCCCGACTGCACCCGCCGCAGGGCAAGTTCGATCGCCCGGTCCAGCGAGACCAGGCCACCCGGAGGGTCAGGGATGTACTGCGCGATGTCGTGCTCGGAACACACCACTTCGTTGCGCAGCGACTCCACCAGCGGCCTGGCCAGCCCGGCCGGTACCGGCGTGACCAGCCCGACCCAGTGCGACGACAGCCCAGGACTGAGCAGCGGCACCTGGATCAGGATCCGCCGCTTCAGCCCGGCCACGGCCGCGTACCGCTCCATCATGTCGGCGTAGGTCAGCACGTCGGGCCCGCCGATGTCGAACCGGCGGCTCACCTCGGGCGGCAGCGCGGCGCAGCCGGTCAGGTACTTGAGCACGTCGCGGACCGCGATCGGCTGGATCAGCGTCCGCACCCAGCGCGGCGTAACCATGACCGGCAGCCGCTCGGTCAGGTACCGCAGCATCTCGAACGAGGCCGAACCGCTGCCGATGATCACCGCGGCCTGCAGCACCGCGGTCGGCACGCCGCTGTCCAGCAGGATCTCGCCGACCTCGCCCCGCGACCGCAGGTGCGGCGAGAGGCCGTCGTGCCCGGAGGACGGCACGATGCCGCCCAGGTACACAATCCGCCCGACCCCGGCCTGAGCCGCGGCCTTGGCGAAGACGGTCGCGGCGTCACGGTCCTGCTGCTCGAACTCGGCCGCGGTACCCATCGAGTGGATCAGGTAGTACGCGACGTCGACGCCGTCCAGGGCGGCCGCCACCGCGGCCGCGTCCTGGGCGTCCGCCCTGGCCACCTCGACCTCACCCGACCAGGGCCGGTCCCGCAGCTTGGCCGGGTCGCGGGCCATGCACCGCACCTGATATCCGGCCGCCAGCAGTTCGGGCACCAGCCGCCCGCCGATATATCCAGAAGCCCCCGTCACCAGGCAGCGTTCCCGCTCTGACATAGGGGCGAGCCTTCCACGCACGGTCTCCTTCAAACGCCGCCTCCTTCACGCGCTGCCGGTTCCGGTCCCGGCCGTTCGCGTGCCAAGCTGACCTCGTGACCGATCTGCGGCCGCCCGACCCGTTCGCGCCAGCCCGGCTGGGTCCGGTGGCCTTGCGCAACCGCGTGCTGAAGGCGGCCACGTTCGAGGGGATGAGCCCGGGCAACGTGGTCACGGATCGCCTGATCGATTTCCACCGCGGCTTCGCGGCCGGCGGGGCCGCCATGACCACGGTCTCCTACGTCGCCGTGTCCAGGGACGGGATGGGCGCTCCGGCCGAGATCTACATCCACGACGCCGCGGTCGACGGGCTGGCCAGGATTGCCGCGGTCGTGCACGGCGAGGGCGCCAGGATCTCGGCTCAGCTCGGCCATGCCGGAGCGGTTGGCCTGGTGCGCGGTAAGCGGGTGCTCGGCCCCTCGGCCGGCCGCACGATCGCGGGCACCAAGGTCGAGCCGATCTCACGGGACGGCATTGACGAGGTCGTCGCCGCCTTCGCAGCGGGCACGAGCATGCTCGCCCAGGCCGGCTTCGACTGCGTGGAACTGCATTTCGGCCACCACTACCTGGTCTCGTCGTTCCTCAGCCCGCGGTGGAACCGCCGCAGCGACGACTACGGCGGCAGCACTGGGAACCGGGCCAGGCTAGCCCGCCGGATCGCCGCCGCGGCCAGGACCGCGGCCGGGCCCAGGATGGCCGTCATCGCGAAGCTGAACATGACCGACGGGATCCGAGGCGGCCTCCAGCCCGCCGAGAGCCTGCAGGTCGCACGGCTGCTCGAGGTCGATCAGAACCTGGACGCGATCGAGTTGACCGGCGGCGGGTCCCGGGCCAACCAGATGTTCATGTTCCGCGGGGCCGCGCCGCGGGCCGAGATGGCGGCCGTCTTGCCGCCCGCCCAGCGGCTCGGCCTGCGCCTGCTCGGCCGGGCTCTGCTGCGCGAGTACCCGTACAACGAGGCCTACTTCCTGCCGCTGGCCAGGCCGTTCAGGGCGGCGCTGACGATGCCGCTGATCCTGCTCGGCGGCATCACCACGACCGCGTCCGTCCGGCAGGCGATGGCCGAGGGATTCGAGTTCGTCGCCATGGGCCGCGCCCTGCTGCGCGAACCCGACCTGGTCAGCCGGCTCGCGTCCGGCACCGCGGATGGCGGCACCTGCGAACACTGCAACAAGTGCATGCCGAGCATCTACTCGGGCACCCGGTGCGTCCTCGACCAGCCCGACCCGCCCGACTCCGACCCGCCTGACCGCTAGCCGCCCAGCGCGCTCGCGATCGCCTGAGCGGCCGCCGCGGCCGACCCGGCCAGGTCCTCGTCCCAGGCAACGGGCCAGGTCGACAGCTTGGCCACCACGGTCTGCGACGGAACGTGGACGAACACGTTCTGCCCGTTGATCCCGCTCGCGTGGAAGAACGGAACCGCCGGGTCCCTGATCCACCAGCAGTTCCGGTAGTGCGCACCGTCGGGGTACCCGGCCCGCTCGTCGCCCTCGGCGAACGCGGCCGCCCCGTCGGGGGCGCCCCGCACGGTGTCGTCGATCCACCAGGCCGGGATGACCTCGCGGCCGCCGGCCAGGCCCCGGTCCAGGTAGAGCTGGCCGAACCGGGCGATATCTCGCAGCGTCGCGCTGATCCCGCCGTCGGCCATCGGGTTGCCCCGCGCGTCCACGGTGATCTCGGCATCGAACTCGGCCCCCATCGGCTGCCAGAGTTCCCGGCTGATCAGCTCGTGCAGCCGCGCCCCGCCGGCCCGCTCGATCACCCAGGCCAGGACGTCGGTCAGGATCGACCGGTACCGGAACGGGCCGCCGTGCGGGCCGTCGTTGGCCAGCGTCCCGAAATACCCGATCGCGTCGTCCGCGACCGGCGGGCCCTCCGGCGGCCGCCACAGGTACACCCGCTCGTAGGCCCGGACGTCGGCCTCCAGGTCGGCGTAATCCTCGTTGAACCGGGTCCCGGCCCGCATGTCGAGCAACTGCTGCACGGTCGCACCTGCGAACGAGCTGCCGGCCAGTTCCGGCACGATCGCGGTCACGTGCGCGGCCGGGTCCAGCCCGCCGCGTCCGGCCAGGACGCCGGCCACGGCCGCGGTGACCGACTTCGAGACCGACATCAGCAGGTGCGGGGTCTCCGGCTCGAGGCCGTTGAAATACTGCTCGGTGACCAGATTTCCGCGGTGCAGGACCAGGAATCCGTCGGTCCAGCTGTCCGCGAGCCAGTCCACGATGCGCCGGTCCTGGCCTTGATAACGGAACTCCAGGCCGTCGAGCTGTCGCGGGTCACCCGGCCACGGCCGGGCCGGCTCGCGCCCGGCCGCGATCCGCGCGCTCGGGATCAGCTCGCGCACGTGCTGGAACGCCCACCGGTTGAACGGCGGATCCTGCCAGTTCGCGAGCGTCACCTGCGATTGCGCGCCGAACGGCGGGGCGCCGGACATCAGGCCAGGATGCACGGGGCTCGCGCCAGCACTGCCTCCTTGTGCCATCACAGCGCCGGGCGCCGGGCTG
>DASWAH010000080.1:0-16528 GCA_036391235.1 Streptosporangiaceae bacterium | reverse complement strand
GGTCAGCACGACCGACAGGATGATCCACGGGATGTTCCAGTTGAAGTAGTACTTCAGGACGTCGGACAGGTACCCGCCGGAGACCGCGAACACCGAGGACACCGCGATGATGTACCCGGCCCCGCAGAGCAAGGCCGTCGTCACCGCGCTGGTGCCGCCGAAGGTCTTGCCCACGAAGGAGATGAAGCCGCCAGTGGACGGGTGCGCCCGGGAGAACTGAGCCAGCGTGTTACCGAGGAACGCGATCGCGATGCCGGCCACGATGATCGTGAGCGGCGCCGCGACCCCGGCCGTGAGCACCAGGAATCCGAATCCGAAGAAGAAACTGTAGGCCGGGCCGATATTCGCCATCGTCGAGGCCGAAATGTCGATGAGGCCCAGAGCACCCCGGTGCAGCCGGTCCGCACTTTCTGGCGCCTTGGTTTCGGTAAAGGGCACGGGTGCCGCTTCACTCATCGCCGCTCCTTTTGGTCAGCTGCCGATGGCGGATGCCGCTTGCCTGCATTGTGATCCGTGTGACCGCTGAGGGGAAGAGGCGAGGACCAGCGCGGGGATGAGAATCGCTAGCAAGGGTAACGATTTCACCACACTGCGCCGGAGTCGCCCGGCTCGTGCTTACCGTGGCTTCCTGACGGATCCGCGCCGATCGCCGATCGCCGACCAGGTGGTGTGATGACGTTCTCCTCGATGGCCGACCGGGCCCGCGATCGCGGCATCCGAATGACCCTCGTGGCCGCGGCCGTCGTGCTCGCGGTGGCCGCGCTCACCGCGGCCACGGTCGCGCAGGCCCGCGAGCGCACCGGCCAGGGCCGGGCGGCGGCGGCCGCGGCGGCGGACATTCACCTGATCAAGCACGTCATCGTGATCATGCAGGAGAACCGGTCGTTCGACGAGTACTTCGGTACGTTCCCCGGCGCCAAGGGCATCCCGAAGGGCGAGTGCCTGCACGACCCGATCCACCACTCCTGCATCAAGCCGTATGTCGACCACCAGGACAGCAACGGCAACGACCCGCACGGCGAAACCCCGTCCAAGCAGGACATCAACGGTGGCAAGATGAACGGCTTCGTCGCCGTGGCCGACCGCATGCTGTGCAAGGCCGGCCATAGCTGCTTCGTCGACGTGATGGGCCATCACGTGGCCAGCGACATCCCGAATTACTGGACCTACGCGAAGGACTTCGTCCTGCAGGACCACTTCTTCGAGGCACCGGGCTCGTGGAGCCTGCCGGCCCACCTGTACATGGTCTCCGGCTGGTCGGCGACCTGCACCAAGACCGGCTCTCCGTTCAGCTGCCACGCCTCCGACATGCCGAAGGAGCGGTCGACCTCGAACCCGACCCCGTTCGCCTGGACCGACGTGACCTGGCTGCTGCATCGCTATCACGTGTCCTGGGGTTACTACCTGAACAACGGGGCGAACAACGGCAGCGGCGGCAACGGGACGTCGATCCACTGGAACCCGCTGCCCGGCTTCACCGATGTCCACAAGGACGGCCAGCTCGGCAGCGTCCGGCCGCTCTCGGTCTTCTACAAGCAAGCCAAGGCCGGCACGATGCCGAAGGTGTCCTGGATCGCGCCGGACTTCAGGGACAGTGAGCACGGACCCGCCCTGGTCAGCACCGGCCAGGCCTACGTCACCAAGCTGGTCAACGCGATCATGCACAGCCCCGAGTGGGACAGCACCGCGATCTTCCTGACCTGGGACGACTGGGGCGGTTACTACGACAACGTGCCGCCGCCGACCGTCGACGGCCAGGGATACGGGATCCGGGTGCCCGGCATCGTGATCAGCCCCTATGCCAAGACCGGGTACATCGACCACCAGACCCTGACCACCGACGCGTACCTGAAGTTCATCGAGGACGACTTCATGAGCGGCGCCCGGCTGAACCCCAAGACCGACGGCCGGCCTGACCCGCGGCCCGACGTCAGGGAGAGCTCGCCGAAGCTCGGCAACCTGATCAACGACTTCGACTTCACCCAGACGCCGCGAGGCCCGGTCATCCTCAACCCGTGCCCGTCGAACACCACGCTGGTCCCGCATCCGGCCCCGAACTGCGTGGACCACATCGCCCTGCACGTCAATACCTGGGGCGATTCCTGATCTAGCCAGGAAGCGGGCCGGTCAGTCCGCTCAGTCCGCTCAGTCCGGTCAGGCGGCCGAGAAGGCCGCGGCCAGGGCCAGGACCGACCGGTCGAGCAGCTCGGCCAGGTCGTCCTGGCCGCCGTCCAGCCACTGCTCGTAGGCCGCGACGGCCGCGCCGAGCAGCGCGTAGGCGACCGACTGGGGGAACAGCGCGGCGGCCGGATGACCGGTGCGCTCGGCGACGAAGCCGGCCACCACCTGGCGCCAGTCCGCGTACCGCAGCGTGGAGTGGGCCTGCAGCGCCGGGACCCGCAGGATCAGCTCCATCCGGCGCCGGTGCGCGAGTAGCTGCCCGGGGGCGATCCGGTTGAAGTCGACGACCGCGGTGCGCAGGGCCTGCAGCAACGGCACCTCGGCCGGTACCGCGCGCAGCTGCCGCCGCATCCGGTCCAGCTCGCCGTCGAAGTCACCCCAGGGCACGTCGTTCTTGGACGGGAAGTACCGGAAGAAGGTGCGGCGGCCGATCCCGGCCGCGAACGCGATGTCCTCGACCGTCGTGCGCTCGAACCCGTACTCCCAGAACAGGTCGAAGGCCACCTGCTCGAGCTCGGCGCGGGACGTGACCTTGCGGCGGCCCGGCGGCCGCCCGGTGACCCGCACTGTCATGCCCTCTCCCGTGAAAGCTCGCTCTTGTGCCGCGGCCTCGAGTATGACTAATCTCGGCACTCAGTGCCACATTAAGTCCAGGGCCACTTCGAGCCAGGAGGACGCATGGCTGAGAGCACCGCGCTTGCCGAACGTCAGGAAGAAGCAGCAGAACTCCCCGCCGGGCATCCTGTCACCGGCGCCGAGCCCGCCGCCGCGGCGACTGCGGTGCCCCCGCCCGTACTAGCCGAGGAGCTGCTGGTCGAGGAGGTCTCCATCGACGGCATGTGCGGTGTCTACTGACGTGACCCGGCAGCCGCAAGCGCCGCCAGGCCAGCCAGGTGCTGGCTTCGACCTGGACCGGCCCTGGCGCCTGGACGATCGGGTAGCAGTCAGGCCCGAGCCGTTCGGCGCGTTGCTGTACCACTTCGGCACCAGGCGGCTGTCGTTCCTGAAGAACCAGACCGTGCTGACCATCGTCCGCGGCCTGGCCGAGCACCCGACCGCCCGCGCGGCCTGCGCCTCGGCCGGCGTTACCGGCGAGGCCCTGCCCGCGTACGAGCGGGCGCTGGCCACCCTGGCCGGATCGGCGATGATCCGCGAGCGGACCGCATCGTGACCGCGGCCCCGGCCGCGCCGGCGAGCCTGGCCGACCAGTTCGCGCACGGACTTGCCGCTCCCATCTGCCTGACCTGGGAGCTGACCTACGCCTGCAACCTGGCCTGCGTGCACTGCCTGTCGTCATCGGGCCGGCGTGACCCCCGCGAGCTGTCCACCGCCCAGTGCCAGGCGGTCATCGACGAGCTGCAGCGGATGGGCGTGTTCTACGTCAACATCGGCGGCGGCGAGCCGACGGTCAGGCCGGACTTCTGGGAGCTGACCGACTACGCGGTCGCCCATCAGGTCGGGGTGAAGTTCTCCACCAACGGGATCAAGATCACTCCGGCCGTAGCCAGCCGGCTGGCCGGCAGCGACTACATCGACGTGCAGATCTCGCTGGACGGGGCGACCGCGACGGTCAACGACGCGGTCCGCGGACCAGGGTCGCACACGACCGCGCTCCGCGCGATGGGCCACCTGGCCGACGCCGGATTCCGAGGGTTCAAGCTGTCCGTGGTCGTCACCAGGCAGAACGCCGGACAGCTGGACGACTTCGCCGCGCTCGCGGACCAGTACGGGGCCCAGCTGCGGCTGACCAGGCTGCGTCCGGCCGGCCGCGGGGCCCAGGTCTGGCACGAGCTGCATCCGACCGCGGACCAGCAGCGGGCCGTCTACGACTGGCTTGTCCGGCACGGCGAGCAGGTACTGACCGGCGACTCGTTCTTCCACCTGGCCGGGTACGGCGAGGCGCTGCCCGGGCTGAACCTCTGCGGGGCGGGCCGGGTCGTCTGCCTGATCGACCCAGTCGGCGACGTGTATGCGTGCCCGTTCGCGATCCACGAGTCGTTCCTGGCCGGCAACGTGCTGAGCCCCGGCGGCTTCACCTCCGTCTGGCGCGACTCCGAGCTGTTCGCCGGCCTGCGGCGGCCGCAGTCCGGCGGAGCGTGCACGTCGTGCTCGGCGTACGACGCCTGCCGGGGCGGCTGCATGGCGGCCAAGTTCTTCACCGGCCTGCCGCTGGACGGTCCTGACCCGGAGTGCGTGCTCGGCCACGGCGAGGCCGCGCTGGCCGCGGCCGGGCAGTCCGCGCTGCCGGTTCCGGCCCCCGATCACTCCAGGCGCGGCCCGGTTCCGGTCAGAATCGGGCGCCGCCGGCCGGATCGCCCGTGCGACGACAGCCCGCTGGCCGGATTCACCGCCGGTGACCGCTGACGGCCGGGACTCCCGGGTCGCGCTGGTCACCGGCGCGGCCCGCGGAATCGGGGCCGCGACCGTGCTCGCGCTGGCCAGCGAGGGCTGGTCGGTGCTGGCCGTCGACATCGCGGCCGACGACCGGGCCCTGCCCTATCCGCTCGCCTCGCCCGCCGACCTGGCCGAGCTGGCCGAGCAGGCCAGCGCGGCCGGGGCCGGCGCGGTTGCGACCTGCCAGGCCGATGTCCGCGACCGCGGCGCCCTCGGCGCCGCGGTCGCGGAGGCCGAAGAACGCTGGGGCGGACTGGACGCCGCCATCGCCGCGGCCGGCGTCATCGCCGGCGGGGTCCCCGCCTGGGAACTGCCGCCCGAGCCGGAACAGGCCGTACTCGACATCGACCTCGGCGGCGTGCTCGCCCTGGCCAGGGTCGCGATCCCGGCCCTGCTGCGCCGGCCGGAGCCGCGATCTGGCCGGTTCCTCGCAGTCGCCTCGGCCGCGGCCACCAGGGGCCTGCCGAATCTGGCCGCCTACTGCGCGGCCAAGGCCGGGGTGGCCGGCCTGATCAGGGCGCTCGGAGCCGAACTGGGCGGGACCGGGGTGACCGCCAACGCGGTCAGCCCGGGCTCCACCGCGACCGCCATGCTCGACGAGAGCGCCCGGCTGTACGGCCTGCCGGACGCGGCGGTGTTCGGCGCCCAGCAGCCGGCCGGCCGGCTGCTGGAACCGGCCGAGATCGCCGCGGTTCTCGCCTTCCTGGCCAGCCCGGCCAGCTCGGCCATGACCGGCGCCGTGATCCCGGTCGACGGCGGACTGGCCCTGTGACGACCGTGGCCGGCGCCGTGACCAGCACTCCGCTCCCGGCCGGATTCAGGATCGGCCTCGATCCGGCGGCCAGGGAGATCGGGCCGGGGATCTGGTTCGGCGGATCGCCGGCCAGGATCATCCGGCTGACCGGAGCCGGCCAGGCGGCGTTCCGCGAACTGCTGGCCGGGCCGGTCGGCTCGGCCGCGGCCGGCGCGCTCGCCCGCCGGCTCACCGACGCCCAGTTCGCCCATCCGGTGCCGCCGGCCTGGCCGGCCTCCGGCCGGCCCGACGTCACCGTGGTCATCCCGGCCAGGGACCGGGCCGACCTGCTCGACCGCTGCCTGGCCGGGCTCGGGCCCGGCGGCCAGGTCCTGGTGGTGGACGACGGATCGCACGATGCGGGCGCCGTCGCGGCTACCTCCGCCCGGCACGGCGCCACGCTGATCCGCCGGCCGGTCAACGGCGGGCCGGCCGCCGCCCGCAACACCGCCCTCGGCCAGGTCCGCACCGAACTGATCGCGTTCATCGACAGCGACTGCGAACCCTCCCCCGGCTGGATCGGCCCGCTCGCTGCCCACTTCGCCGATCCGCTGGTCGCGGCGGTCGCCCCCCGGATTACGGCGCTAGCCGGGGGCTCGTGGGCCGGCCGGTACACCGCCGCCTGCGGCCCGCTCGACCTCGGCGGCCGCCCGGCCAGGGTGCTGCCGGGCAGCCAGGTCAGTTACGTGCCGACCGCCGCGCTACTGGTCAGGCGGGAAGCGCTGGCCGGCCTGGCCGGCCCGGTCGGGGCCGGGGCCGTGTTCGACGAGCGGCTGCGCTCGGGCGAGGACGTCGACCTGGTCTGGCGGCTGCACGAGGCCGGCTGGCGGGTGCGCTACGACCCGTCGGTGCGGATCGGCCACCACGAACCCGCGACCTGGCGAGGCCTGCTGAGCCGGCGGTTCCGCTACGGCACCTCGGCCGCGCCGCTGACCAGACGGCATCCAGGCGACGTTCCGCCGCTGGTGCTGCATCCGTGGCCGGCCCTGGCCGTCGCCGCCGCGCTCGGCCGCCGCCCAGCCACGGCCGCGGCCGCCTACGCGGCCTCGGTCGCGACGCTCGGCCGGACCCTGCGCCGGGCCGGCGTGCCCCGCCGCGGCACGGCCCGGGCAATGGCGTCGGCGGCCTGGCAGACCTACCTGGGAACCGGCCGTTATGCGACCCAGTTCGCGGCGCCCGCGCTAGCCGCCGCCATCGCGTGTCCCGGCGTCCGCGGAGCCGGCCGCCGGGCCAGGAACCGCGCGGCCTGGCGCCGTCTCGCGGCCGGGTCGCTGCTGCTGGCACCGCCGCTGGCCGCCTGGGCGGCCGGCCCGCGGGAGCTGGACCCGGCCAGGTTCGTGCTCGGCCGGATCACCGACGACGTCGCCTACGGCCTCGGCGTGTGGTCCGGCTGCCGTCGCGAGCGCACGGTGGCGCCGGTACTGCCCAGGGTCGCCTGGCGGCCGGTCACGACCCAGCCGGCCGCCTCAGGGAAGGACGAGCAATGAGCGGGACCTGGTTCGAGACCGTCGCCGAGGCCCAGCGGCGAGCCCGCAAGCGGCTGCCGAAATCGGTGTACAGCGCGCTGCTGGCAGGCACCGAGAAGGGCCTGACGGTCGGCGACAACGTTGCCGCGTTCGACGAGCTCGGGTTCGCCCCGCATGTAGCCGGCCAGCACGCCCAGCGGGACCAGGCCACCACGGTCATGGGCCAGCCAGTCTCGATGCCGGTGCTGATCTCGCCGACCGGGGTCCAGGCGGTGCACCCCGACGGCGAGGTCGCCGTGGCCAGGGCGGCCGCCGCCCGCGGTACCGCGATGGGCCTGTCCTCGTTCGCCAGCAAACCGCTCGGCGAAGTCCTGGACGCCAACCCCAAGACGTTCTACCAGCTGTACTGGATCGGCGGCCGGGACCAGGTCGCGACCCAGCTCGACCGGGCCAGGGCCGACGGCGCGGCCGGGGTGATCGCGACCCTGGACTGGTCGTTCTCGCACGGCCGGGACTGGGGCAGCCCGCACATCCCCGAGCAGATGAATATGCGCGAGATGATCAAGCTGGCCCCCGAGGGACTGTCGCGGCCCCGCTGGTTCTGGGAGTTCGCCAGGACCGGGCACCTGCCCGGCCTGACCGTCCCCAACATGGCCAGGGCCGGCCAGCCGGCCCCGACGTTCTTCGCTGCGTACGGGCAGTGGATGGGCACCGCACCGCCCTCGTGGGACGACGTCACCTGGATGCGCGAGTACTGGGGCGGGGCGTTCCTGCTCAAAGGCATTTCCAGGATTGACGACGCGCGCCGCGCCGCCGACGCCGGCGTCACCGCGATCTCGGTGTCGAACCACGGCGGCAACAACCTGGACGGGACGCCGGCCACGATCCGGGTGCTGCCCGGCATCGCCGAGGCCGTCGGCGGCCAGGTCGAGGTGCTGCTCGACGGCGGCATCCGGCGCGGCACCGACGTGGTCAAGGCACTCGCGCTCGGCGCCCGGGCGGTCATGATCGGCCGGGCCTACCTGTGGGGCCTGGCCGCCGGCGGCCAGGCCGGCGTGGAGAACGTGCTCGATGTGCTGCGCAACGGGATCGACGCGACGCTGCTCGGCCTGGGGTGTGCGAGCATCGCCGACCTGACCCCCGAGCACCTGGTTGTCCCGCCCGGTTTCACCCGCCGCCTGGGCGAGTAGCCCGGTCCTTCTTACCTGGTCAGGACCAGGCGGCCGCAAGTTAATGTGGAGACTAATTCTAACTGGAGGCTTTTTTGACCACATACCGTCCCTTAGTCTCCGCACTCTTTTTGATCATGACCTCACGGCCAGTCACCTGGCCTGGATCAGCCTGACACCAGCGCCGGGTAGGCGGCCCTGACGCCGCCGATCACGGCCAGGCATTCGACGAAGAAGTAGATGGACTTGAAGAACTCCAGCAGGTCGCCCTGCTCGAGCAGGATCTTGCGGTACATGACCGTGCGCTGCGCGTCGTACCCTTCGTGCAGCGCCACCCAGTCCTTGTAGTCCATGCCGAGCACGTAGGTCGCCGCGAGCGGCTCATCAGGGCTGATGATGCGGCAGTCCGTCACCCCGCCACCGCCCCACTGCACCACAAGATAGGCCGGATCGCCGCACGGATCGCCGCGCTGATCACTGGCCGGGTCGCCGGGAAGGTCGCGGCAGCCCAGTGCCCACGAAGCCTGATAGCCGGACTTGATCAGATCGAAGAAGTCCCAGTACATCGGCAGCTTGCCCGCCCTGGCCGACTCGGACGGGCCGGCCTCGAGCGCCTCCCTGACCGCCTGGGCCCAGTCCGGGCTGAAGAATCCCGGCCCGGCCCCGCTCACCCTCCCGCCAGTACCGGCTGGGCCTGCCTGAGCAGTTCTTCGAGGTCGGGCGAGAGGTCGATGCCGACGTCGTTCAGTTTCCTGCGCAGTTGCTGGAAGAACAGCATCCGCACCTCGCCCTCGGTCCAGCCGAGTGGCTCGTACACGATCTCCCGGCTGGCCACCCCGGACAAGGAAAGGATCGTCCGCAGCGTGGCGTGGATCTCGCTGATCATCGACGGGTCCTTGCGCACCGCGTCCTGCAGGTACCGCATGCCTCCCTGGACATGCCGCGACTCGTCCCGGCAGGTGGCAGTGAAGCCGGTGTAGTAGGCGGGCAGGAACCCCCGCCAGCGGGCATACGACAGCGTCACCTTCATCACCGACAGCGCGAGCACGCCCTCGATCCACAGGAAGTAATTGGTGCCGTAGCGCACCCTGGCCCGCTCGTCGTAGGGGTTCCGCCTGACCTCGTCGGCCTGGTACGCGAGCAGCCCGAACGGCCCGACGAAGGTCTCCGACACCCACGGGAACGAGGCGTCGAGGATGTCCATGATGTCGGCCCCCTGCAGCCCGACGACCTCGCGGTAGAACCGGTCGAAGAAGACCGTGTGCCTGGCCTCGTCCTCGATCTGGGCGGCGATGTGCAGCTTCTCCTCTTCGCTGGCCCCGATCATGAACACCGGCAGCTCGATCTCGACCTGCCGCTCGCCGTGATGGAACCCCGAGGCGATGGCCATGAACGACTGCCGCTCGGCCTCGCTCATCTTCTCGGTCCAGTCGATCTTGTCCTGGGTGAAGTCCAGGTCGTACACGTCCCAGCGCTGCTTGAGGTACTTGCGGTACAAGGTCGTGAAGTCGGGCAGCGACTTCAGGTCCTTATGCACGTACTCGATGACGTCGTCGATGTCGACATGGAGCACGTCGGCGAGTTCCGACTCTTCTATCTGGCGCACCTGCGCATCGGTCAGCGCCCGCGGCCCTTCGTGCAGGACTGCCGTGGGGCTCTTGCGTTCGCTCATGCTGGGGACCTCCGCCTCGACCCGAGGTCCATTCCAAGCCGGGCGGCACGGCCGCGTCAAGGCTGGGCCGGCCGCCGGGTTCGGTTATGGCTGGGCGTACCCGTGGGTGTAGGCGTAGCGGATGGCCTGGGCCCGGTCGCGGGCGCCGGTCTTGGCGAAGATCCGGTTCACGTGCGTCTTCACGGTCGCCTCGCTGACGAACAGCGACCTGGCGATCTCCCGGTTCGACTCCCCGGCCGCGATCAGCCTGAGCACCTCGGATTCCCGCGGGGTCAGCTCGCCCTCGCCCGCGGGTTCCTGCGGCACCGCGGCGGCCGCGGTCGCGCGGGCGGCGGCCGACAGCAGCCGCTGCTGGACGCCCGGGTCGAGCACGGCCTGCCCGGCCGCCGCCGCCGCGATCGCCCGGCCGATCTCGGCCCTGGTCGCGTCCTTGGTCAGGTACCCGAGCGCGCCGGCCTGCAGCGCGCCCATGATCGACTCGTCGTCGGCGTAGGTCGTGAGCACGACGACCCGGGTTCCTGGATGCTCGGCGGTGATCCGGCGGGTGGCGGCGACGCCGTCACAGCCCGGCATGTTCAGGTCCATCAGGGCGACCTGCGGCCGGACCGTCGCCACCAGGTCTACCGCGGCCTCGCCGTCGGCGGCCTGCCCGGCGACCGTAATGCCGGGCAGGGTGCCGAGCAGCAGCACCAGGCCTTCCCGGACTGCGGACTGGTCATCGGCCACGATCACCGTAACCGCCTCGCCGCTCGCCGCGGCGCCCGGTTCGCCGGTCATGCCGGGATCCGCATCCGTACCTGCCAGCGGCCCTGCGACGGGCCGGCGGTCAGGTCACCGCCGCCGAGCACCGCCCGTTCCCGCAGGCCGGCCAGGCCGTGCCCGGCGCCGGTGCCCGCCAGCGGGCCGGCCGCGCCCGGATCGGGCAGCGGGTTCTCGGCCTGTACCGCGATCTCACCGGGCGCGTACTCCAGGCACAGCCGGACGGGCTGGCCCGGCGCGTGCTTGCGCGCGTTGGTCAGCGCCTCCTGGGCCGTGCGGTAGGCGGCCAGGCTGGCCTCGGCCGTCACCGGCCGCGGTGTCCCGGTCACCGCGAAGTCGGCCGCTGCGGCCCCGTCCGCGCCGAACTCGCTGGCCAGCGCGGCCAGCTGCTCGGGCAGCGGGGACGCGTTGTCGCGCAGCGCGAGGATCGCCCGGCGCGCCTCGGCCATGCCCTCCCTGGTGAACGCGCCGGCCCGGCCGATGCACTCGACCGCCTTGGCCAGCTCGGGGCGGTCGTCCGGCAGGCCGGCCAGCAGGCCCTCGGCGGCCTGCAGGTTCACCGCGACCGCGGCCAGCGTGTGGGCCAGCACGTCATGGATCTCCCTGGCGATGCGGGCCCGTTCGGCCAGCGCGGCCGCCTCGGTCTCGGCCTCGTGGGCCCGCCGGGTCTCGGCCAGCGTGCGCTCGGCCTGTTCGGCTCGCAGCAGGTAGGCATGCCTGGTCAGCCCGAACGCCCAGAGCCCGATGAAGGACAGCGGATAGCCGAGCAGCGTCGCCGCGGGGGCACCGGTGACCAGACCCGCGACCAGGAATGCGGCGACGGTCTCGGCGGTGATGGCCATGGACCGCTCGATCGGCAGGCGGGCCCCGGCCGACGAGGTCACCACGCAGCCGATCGCGATCGCCGGGCTGAGCGGGCTGAGCCCGGCCAGCACGCCGCCGGCCGCGCCCATCACGATCAGCGCGGGCAGCATCGCCATCTCGCGGCGCCGGTAGGCGAGCCAGAACGCCCAGGCGATCACCGAGATGGCGAGGGCCACAGCCACGGCGATCCCTCGGGCCCCGGCGCCGAACGCCGGATCGGCCAGCGGCACGGCGATCACGACCATGATCAGGACGAGCACGTGCACCGCGACGACGACCGGCGGCACCGCGTTAGGGCTGACGGCGCTGCTCGCCCCGTCAGCCCGGATCGCGAACCGGTACAACACGCTGTCACGGTATCGGCCAGGGCAGCCATGCGGCCACGGTCGCGGGGTTGATCCCGGGTGGACCCGGCGCCTCCACCCGGACTCGGCCCGCAATCATGCCGCAGGCCGGCGCGCCGGACGGGTCCGCGTTCCTAGCGTTGCAGGCGTCAACACGAAGAACCCGGAACCGCTAGGAGCACCCGATGGACGCCAGCGTCCTGATCCCCAACCTCATCATTCTCGCCATCGTGCTGGTCACCGACCTCGGACAGCGCGCGGTTACGCCGATGCGGCTGATCCGGCCATTCGTCGCGGCCGCCGTCATCGTCCCGTTCTTCTTCAAGGGCGTGGCCACGAGCGGGAACGGCCTGGCCCTGGAGGCGGCGGCGGTCGCGGCCGGCCTGGCCCTCGGCGCGCTGGCCGCCGCGCTGATGCGAGTCGGCTACGACGACACGACTGGCAAGGTGTCCTCCTGGGCCGGCCTGCCGTACGCGCTGGTCTGGGTCGCGGTGGTCGGCGGCCGCATCTACTTCGCCTACGGCGCCCAGCATGTGTTCGGCGCACAGCTTGGCCAGTGGATGCTGACCAGCCAGATCACCGTGAACGCGCTGACCGACGGCCTGATCTTCCTGTCCGTCGCGATGCTGCTGGCCCGCACGGGCACCCTCGCCTTCCGGGCCCGCCGGGTCGCCGCGAACGGCCCGGCCGCCCGGCCGGTCCTGGTCGATGCCCAGCGCTAGAGTCGAGCAGGAGGAAGTCCAATGCAGCAGGGCACGCCAGGATTGAGGATGTGCGCCCGCCTGAGGACGGCGGCGGTCAGGTCCGCATGGTGACCAGAGCGGCTGGCCGGGACCGGCCGTTCGGCGTCGTCGGGGCCGGCATCGTCGGCCTGGCGGTAGCGCGGAACCTGGCCGGCTCCGGTCAGCCGGTCGTGGTGTTCGACAAGGAAGCCGACGTCGCCTGCCACCAGACCGGGCGCAACTCGGGGGTGGTGCACGCCGGGATCTACTACGCTCCCGGCTCGGCCAAGGCCGTGCTGTGCCGGCGCGGGGTGGGCTTGCTCAAGACCTACTGCGCCGAGCGCGGCCTGCCCTGGGACGAGCGGGGCAAGCTGGTCGTGGCCCGCGACGACGCCGAGACGGCCAGGCTGGCCGAACTGCAGCGGCGGTCCGAGGCCAACGGCGTGCCCGGCGTGCGCTGGCTCGACCGGGCCGCCATCGCCGAACTGGAGCCGGAGGTCACCGGGCAGGCCGCCCTGCTGTCGCCGACCACCGCGATCACGGACTACCCGGCCATCGCCCGCAGTTTCGCCGCGGACGTCACCGGGACCGGCGGCCAGGTACTCCTCGGCTGCCCGGTGACGGCCGTGCGCCCGCTGGCCGACGACCACGTCGAGGTGATCGCCGGCGAGTCCGCATATCAGCTGTCCGGCCTGGTGATCTGTGCCGGGCTGCAGTCGGACCTGGTGGCCAGGACGGCCGGCGACGGTCCCGACCCGCAGATCGTCCCGTTCAGGGGCGAGTACCTGCGGTTGCGCCCGCACGCCCGCGAGCGGGTGCGGCACCTGATCTACCCGGTGCCGGATCCGGCCTACCCGTTCCTCGGCGTGCACCTGACGCCCAGGATCGACGGCGAGGTCGACATCGGCCCGAACGCGGTGCTCGCGCTGGCCAGGGAGGGATACCGCCGCCGCGACGTGTCGGCCGCGCAGCTCGCGCGGCTGGCCTCCTCGGCCGGGTTCCGCCAGCTGGCCAGGAAGAACTGGCGCGCCGGGGCGCGGGAGATGCGGGGCTCGCTGTCCCGCCGCGCCTTCCTGCACGAGGCCAGGACGTACCTGCCCTGGCTGGAACTCCAGGACGTGGACTCCGCGCCGGCGGGCGTGCGGGCCCAGGCCGTCGATCCCGACGGGTCGATGGTCGACGACTTCAGGATCCACCGCGTCGGCGCCGTCACCAGCGTCAGGAACGCCCCCTCGCCCGCGGCGACCGCCTCGATGGCGATTGCCGAGCACATCGTGGCCGGGCTCACGCCCGCCCTCGGCCCGGAAGGGTAGCCGCTGCCGTGCTGGCCGGGGCCCGGCCAGCCGGTATCGCCGTAGCGCGCGTCCTGAGCGATTCGCACCAGGCGTGGTGACACGGGCAAATCAGGACCAACGCCACCCGCGCCCGGCCGAATGACTCTGTACCGGAGGCTGTTCTCTGGGCCACCATGGTGGTGGAAGGCTGCGCGGCAGACCGGCCACCCGCAGCCGCTGGCCGGAAGGAGCGGAAAGATGGCTGGAATTGTCGTTGGCGTTGATGGTTCGCACGATGCCCATCGCGCGCTGGAGTGGGCAGTTAAGGAAGCTGCAGCCCACCATGTCCCGCTGACAGTGCTGGCGATTCACGAGGTTGCCGCCAGCGCCTGGACAGGTAACCCGATTACCTATGGCGAAGACGAGTCGCTGGTCGAGAAGGCCCGCGCGGGAGCGGAGGACGCGGTCGCCAAGGCCGCGGCCGGCCTGACCGACCGGCCCGCGATCACGGTGCAGGCAGCCAGTGGCGTGCCCGCACAGGCGCTGGTCGACGCCTCACGTAACGCTGACCTGGTTGTCGTCGGATCGCACGGCACCGGCGGATTCCGCGCGGTGCTCGGCTCGGTCAGCAACAAGGTCGTGCACCACGCCCACTGCCCGGTCGTGGTGGTCCCGGCCCAGAGCTGACCCTCAGGAGACCGACGGCCCCCGCCGCGCAGCGGCGGGGGCCGTCGGCATGCCGACCTCGCCGCTGCTCGAGCGGGTCAGGCGCGGCGTCACCGGCGACGGCGCGGTCAGGGCCGGGCCGTTCGGGCCCAGGCGAGGACCGACCCCGCGCTGCGCGACGAGTACGCCGCGGTCAAGGCCCGCCTGGCCAGTGCCTGGTCTCCAGCTTGCAGGCAGCCGACAGCCAGAAGAGCCGGGGTCAGGCTGGGGTGAGCAGGGTGGCGCCGGTGGCGGTGCGGGCGTAGCCGGTCAGCGCGGCCAGTGCGGCCGCGTGGTCGACCGAGGCGGTCCGCGCGAGCAGGTGGAAGCCGTAGGCGTCTTCCAGGGCGACCAGGTTCCTGGCCAGCATGAGCGGCGGCTGGGTCGGCCGGAACGCACCGCTACTCACGCCGTCGTCCAGCACCGACCGGTACAGCGACACCTCGCGCTCGAACAGGCCGGCCATCAGCGCCGCATGCACCGGGCTGCGGCTGGCGTTCACGCTGAGCTCGTTGAGTACCTGGCTGAGCTGCCGGTCCTGATCGCCGGGGAGGCCGGATCCGATCAGCTGCAGCAGCCGCTGCTCGGGCCGGGCGGCGTCGTCCATGGACCGCAGCCGGGACCAGTAGTACCGCTCCACCGCCGCCTCGTGAGCCTGGATAACCAGCGACTCCAGGTCGGCGTAGTAGTAGGCGACCAGGCGGTGCGAGACGCCGGCCCGGTCGGCGATCGCGGCGAGCGTGAGGGCGGCCAGGCCGCGCTCGGCGATCAGCTCGATCGTCGCCGAGACCAGCTGCTGCCGCCGCGCCGCCTGATCCTTGTGCCGCGCCACCCGCTCACCTCCGCCCGCCGGCGCCGGTCACGCCGGTTCGTGCCGCCACTCCCCTGGACAAGACGCGAGCTTATGATACTTTGCTCTCAACCGCAAAGAAAGCGCGAGAAGGCTGGGCTGGACATGGACGCGACACCGCCGGCGCCGTACGACGTGCTGTTCGAGCCGGTCCGGATCGGGCCGGTGACCACACGGAACCGGTTCTTCCAGGTCCCGCACTGCAACGGGATGGGCTACCGCGACCCGAGCGCCGAGGCGGCGATGCGCCGGGTCAAGGCCGAGGGCGGCTGGGGCGTGGTCTGCACCGAGCAGGTCGAGATCCACCCGACCTCCGACATCACCCCGTTCATCGAGCTGCGGATCTGGGACGACCAGGACCTGCCGGCGCTGGCGCGGATCGCCGACGCGATCCACGAGGGCGGCTCGCTGGCCGGGATCGAGCTCGCCCACAACGGCATGAACGCGCCGAACCTGTACAGCCGCGAAACCCCGCTCGGCCCGGCCCACCTGCCGGTCGCGACCTACGGATACCACCCGGTCCAGGCCCGCATGATGAGCCAGGCCGACCTCGCCGACCTGCGCCGCTGGCACCGGAACGCGGTCGAGCGGTCGATCGCGGCCGGCTACGACCTGGTCTACGTCTACGCCGCGCACTCGTTCGGCGGCATCGAGTACTTCCTCTCCCCCCGCTTCAACCAGCGCACCGACGAGTACGGCGGCAGCGCGGTCAACCGGATGCGGCTGCTGCGCGAGATCCTCACCGACACCCGTGAGGTCGCGGCCGGACGGGCCGCCGTGGCCTGCCGGATCAGTGTCGCCGGGGGCGAGGGCGGCGCCGAGCTCGGCCGGGCCGACATCGAGGAGATCCTCGGCGAGCTCGGCGAGCTGCCCGACCTGTGGGACTTCGTGCTCGGCACCTGGGAGGCGGATTCGGCGACCTCACGGTTCGGCGCAGAAGCTGAGCAGGAACTCCACGTCGCCGGACTCAAGGCCCTGACCAGCAAGCCGGTCGTCGGGGTCGGGCGTTTCACGTCGCCGGACACAATGGTCCGCCAGATCAGGTCCGGGGTGCTCGACCTGATCGGCGCGGCCAGGCCGTCGATCGCCGACCCGTTCCTGCCCGAGAAGATCAGGACCGGCCGGCTGGAGACGATCCGCGAGTGCATCGGCTGCAACATCTGCGTGTCCGGCGACTTCACCATGTCGCCGATCCGGTGCACCCAGAACCCGTCCATGGGCGAGGAGTTCAGGCGCGGCTGGCATCCCGAGCGGATCAAGCCGAGCGGGTCGGACGCCCGGATCCTGGTCGTGGGGTCCGGGCCGGCCGGGCTGGAGGCCGCGCGGGCCCTCGGC
>DASWAH010000079.1:0-7091 GCA_036391235.1 Streptosporangiaceae bacterium | reverse complement strand
GCGAGCATGGCGCCCTCGGCGCAGTCGTGTCCGGGTCCGGGCCGACCTGCGCGTTCCTGGCCGCCGACGCGGACGCGGCCAGCGAGCTGGCCGTCGGCGTCACCGGAGCCGGGGTATGCCGCGCGGTCGTCCAGGTGGCCGGCCCGGCCCCCGGTGCCTGCGTGGCGGAATCGGGCGCCCTGGCGTGAACATCGTCAACCTGGAGGCCGCGGTCAAGGCCTACGGGTCGCGTGTGCTGCTCGATCATGTCTCGCTCGGCGTCGCCGCGGGCGAGCGGATCGGGGTGGTTGGCCGCAACGGCGCGGGCAAGACCACCCTGCTGGCGGCGCTGGCGGGTTCGGCCGACCTGGATTCCGGCCGGTCGACCAGGACCAGGGACGCCTCGATCGGCTACTTGCCGCAGGCCCAGGACTTGTCGGGGACGGTGCGCGAGATCGTGTTCGGCTCTGAGCCCGAGCATGCGTGGGCGGCCGACGCCCGCGTCCGCGCTCTGGCCGGGGCGCTGCTCGACGGCATCGATCTGGACGCCAGGGCCGAACGGCTGTCCGGCGGGGAAAGGCGCAGGACCGGGCTGGCCGCGCTGCTGCGTGGCTCGCACGACCTGCTGCTGCTCGACGAGCCGACCAACCACCTGGACATCGAGGCCATCAGATGGCTGGCCGGCTACCTGACCAGCTACGGCAAGGCGCTGGTGGTCGTCACCCACGACCGGTGGTTCCTCGACGAGGTGTGCGACCGCACCTGGGAGGTCGCCGGCGGCCAGGTGCACTCCTATGAGGGCGGCTACTCCTCGTACGTGCTGGCCAGGGCCGAACGGGCCAGGCTGGCCGCCGAGCAGGACCAGCGGCGCCGCAACCTGCTGCGCAAGGAACTGGCCTGGCTGCGCCGGGGGCCGCCGGCCAGGACGAGCAAGCCGAGGTTCCGGATCGAGGCGGCGAGCGCGCTGATCGCCGACGAGCCGCCGCCGCGAGACGACGTGGAGCTGAACCGCCTGGCCGCGGCCCGGCTCGGCAAGACGGTCATCGACCTTTCTGATGTATCGGTGACGGCGGCCGGCCGGACCTTGCTCGACGACCTGACCTGGCAGCTCGGGCCGGGCGACCGGGTCGGGGTGGTCGGGGTGAACGGCAGCGGCAAGAGCACGTTCCTGAACGTGCTGGCCGGCCGGGCCGCGAGTCTGTCGCCGGCCGGGCAGGTGGTCACCGGCTCGACCGTGCGGCTCGGCTATCTGACCCAGGAACCCGAGGCAGTCGACCCCGACCTGCGGGTGATCGAGGCGGCCCAGCAGGTCAGGGGATCGATGCGGGTCGGCAAACGCGAGCTGACCGCGAGCCAGCTGCTGGACCGGCTCGGGTTGTCCGGCGACCGGCAGCGGGTCAGGGTGGCCGACCTGTCGGGCGGCGAGCGGCGCCGGCTGCAGCTGCAGATGGTGCTGATGGGCGAGCCGAACGTGCTGCTGCTCGACGAGCCGACCAACGACCTGGACATCGACACCCTGACCGAGCTGGAGGATCTGCTCGACGGGTTCCCCGGCTCGATTGTGGTGGTGAGCCACGACCGGTATTTCACCGAGCGGGTCACCACTCACGCGCTCGCCCTGGTGGACGGCAAGCTGGCGTTCCTGCCCGGCGGGATCGAGGAATACCTCGCGCTGCGGGACGCCGGCCTGGCCGGCAAGCCGGTCAGCACGGTACCGGCCGGCACGGGCGGCCAGGGGGACCCGGCGGGCGGATCGGCCGGGACGGTCCGAGCGGCCAGGAAGGAGCTGGCCAGGCTGGATCGTCAGCTTGACCGGCTCGCGGTCAGGGAAACCGGCCTGCATCAGCAGCTGGCGGAGGCCGCGGCCGACTACGAGCGGCTGATCGCACTAGGCGACGAGCTGAAGACCGTCCAGGCGGAGCGGGCCGCCCTGGAAGATCGCTGGCTGGAAGTCTCCGACCAGGTCGGCTGATCCCGCCTTAGCGGGCGGCCAGGTGCCCTCGCGACATTAAGCCGCGCCTCAATGAATGCCGGGCAGTATTTGTCACGTGACTATCGCCAGTAGTTGTTTTACTGTGAAGTTGCCTGGCGTCCCGTGAAAAGGGCGCAAAGGGGGGACAAATATGAAGATTAGCCGTAGCCTGCGCTGTTTCAGTATGGCGCCGCTCGTCATCAGCCTGGCGCTGGGCGTAACCCAAGGCCGGGCTCAGGCGGCCCAGGTTTCCTTGTGCGGCAATCCTGGTCCCGCGCCCGGCGGCATCAGCCACGTCATCGTGGTCATGCTGGAGAACCTCAGCTACCGGCAGGTGGTCGGGAGCGCCAGCGCGCCGTACCAGACGAGCCTGGCGAGCCAGTGCGGTGTCGGCACCGCGTACTTCGGCGCGACCCACTGGTCGGGGGCGAATTACCTGGCCATGTCGGCCGGCCAGTTCCCGGCCTCGAGCACGCCAGGCTGCGGCAGCATCGCCGCGTGTGCCGACTCCTCCGACAACCTCTACAGCCAGCTTTCCGCGGCCGGACTGAGCTGGGCCGCCTTCATGGAGGCAATGCCGTCGAACTGCGATCCGTCGGCGGCCGGCCTGTACAAGCTGGGTCACAATCCCGTGGTCTTCTACACCCGGATCTCGCAGGCCGCCTGCCAGGCCAACGACATCGGGGTGAGCGACCTGACGGCCCAGTCGGGGGCCTTCTGGAACGACCTGCAAGGGGGAACTCTCCCGGCGTTCAGCTGGGTGACGCCCGACACCGCCGACGACGGCGAAGGCTCGGGTACGGCTTCCCAGAACGAACTCGCGGCCGATAACTGGCTGCAGAAGTTCATCGCCATCATCGCCCAGTCGAGTGCCTATCAGGCGGGCAATACGCTCGTTCTGGTCACCTACGACGAGGGCACAGGAGCCGACCATACGACCGGCGAGGATTGCACGAACCAGAGCCTGGATCTGCCGGTGATCAACGGGGTTAGCGCGCACCAGGATTCGTGTCACGTTCCGTTGTTCGTAATTTATCCATATACTCCGGCTGGAGCTCAGGACCCGGCTTTCTTTGATCATTACTCGATTACCAGGACGGTCGAGGACATATTCGGGCTGCCGTACCTGGCCCACGCGGCCGACCCGCAGACGGCCAGCCTCGTTGGTCACTTCGGCATTGCCGCGGCCAGCCAGAACCCAGCTCCAGCGGTGAACATTACCCAGCCCGGCCAGTACACGACGGTGAGTGGCCCGGTGACCGTCACCGGGACGGCCGCGGCGCAGGGGAGCGCGAGCATCGTCCAGGTCCAGGTGGGCGTCGATGGCGGCCCGCTGCAGGCCGCGTCGGGCACCGCGAACTGGTCGGCCGTCCTCGACACGACCGCGCTCAGCAACGGCACCCACACGATCAACGTGCAGGCGACGGACAGCAACGGGCTGACCGGCATGGCGAACGTCACGGTCACGGTGTCTAATCTGGCTCAGGCGAGCTCCTGCCCGGCGACGCCGCCTGGCATGACCGAGCTATCAGGCAACCTCAGCCTGGAGTCCAGCCAGACCGGCTGGACTGGCACCTACACATCCGCCTCCGCGGTCAGCCGGGTGGAGCCGGCCGGCGGAAGCTATGACGGCCAGTGGGCGCTGCAGGTCGCTCCGAAGGCCGGTACCTCGGGCAAGGTCGGAGTCAACAACGTCAGCCCGATCTGGGTGCCAGGACCGCCAGGCCTCGCGTCCGTGGCCGGGCAGCAGTACACCGGATCGGCCTTCGTCCGGGCGAACACGGCCGGTGAGCAGATCTCCCTCGTGGTCAGGGAGACCACGCCAACCGGCACCGGCGTGGGCTCGCACACCAGCACGGTGACGCTCGCCGACACCGGCTGGCATCAGATCAGCTCCGCCTATGCGGCTAGCGCCTCGGGCGACCTGATCCGCTACTCGCTGTACGCCAGCAACCTCTCCGGGCCAGCTCAGAGCTTCCTGGCCGACTGCATGAGCCTGCAGACGCCCTGACCGGCCGGGCCGCCTGGCTAGCCGGGCTAGCCGGGCTAGCCGGGCCCGGCCGGAGCCCCGATGGCCCGCCAGAACGTGCGCGCGATCAGCGCATAGCCGGCCGCATTGGCGTGCTCGTTCGGGCCGCGCGGCGGGGCCGCGCACATCCAGGTCAGCCTGCAGATGGCGTGCACGTTCGGCGGGACCGGCCTGGCCGGCAGCCGGCCGGAACCCCGCTTGCCGTGCTTGAGCACGGTTCCGAAGTCGACGCTGCGGAACGCGCCGTAGGTGTCGGCCACCCTGGCCCGGTACCGGCGGTACGCGGTCGCGATGAACTTGTTCGCCCCGGCCACGAAATCGGCGGTCACTAGCGCGATCTGACGGCCGCGGCGGCCCTGATACCAGAGGCCGAGCTCGGGCACGTAGTAGGTCATGCCGACGATCAGGAGGCGGCGCCCGCCTGCCGCCCGCAGCGCCGACAAGATCACGTCCAGGTTGTGCCTGGTCTGGCCGATCCGGCCGATCAGGCAGGTCAGGATCGTCGGCGGCGGCTGGCCGAGCACGCAGGAGTTGACGTCGTTGGCGCCGATGTCGATCGTCACCAGGGCCGTGCGGCCGCGGTGGGCCCGCAGGAACCTGGTCGCCTGGCGCAGCTGCGACCCGGCCGGGTAGCGGCAGATCCCGCCGTGCACCATCGTCGTCGTGGTCTCGCCTGGACAGCCGAGCTTGACCAGCCGGAGCCCGGGCAGTCCGGGCCGGATCAGGGCCGCGAGCTGGTCGGGATAGCCGCGCCTGGTCGCGACGTCGGCGCCAGAGGAGGACGGCTGGATGCCCCGGGCGAGCGAGTCGCCGAGCGACAGGTAGTAGACCGGCCCGCGGCCGGAAGGGTTACGCAGACCGGCTCGCAGAGCCGCGATTCTCCTGGCGGATACGGCGCCGGCCGTGGCCCGGCCGGAGTTTTTGGCCGATGGCCCCGGATCGGCCTGCCCGTTCGAGCAGCCGGCCAGTCCGAGTGCGCCAGCCACGGTGACGGCCGCGACGCGGGCCGCGGTGCTAGTCAGCCGCATGGGCATCGAGCGGGCTGAGCAAGGTGCGGAGCAGGGCGGCGAGCTGGTTCTGCTCGCCGGAGTCGAGCCCGGCCAGCAGCTCGCGCTCGCGGGCCAGGAGGTCGGTCAGCGCGGCATCGGCGACGGTGCGGCCGCGATCGGTCAGCCTGACCAGCACGCCGCGCTTGTCCTGGGGGTCGGGCAGCCGCTTGACTAGCCCGTTCTCGGTGAGCCTGTCGATCCGGTTGGTCATCGTGCCGGAGGTGACCAGAGTCGCTCGCAGCAACGCGCCCGGGCTGAGCTGATAGGGCGGACCTTGCCGGCGCAAGGCCGACAGCACGTCGAACTCCCACACCTCGAGCCCGTGGGCGGCGAAGGCGACCCGCCTGGCCCGGTCCAGGTGGCGGGCCAGCCGGGAGACCCGGCTGAGAACCTGCAGCGGGTCCAGGTCCAGATCGGGCCGCTCGGCCCGCCAGCCCCGGACGAGATCGTCGACCTCGTCCCGTGGCTTGCTCCCGGTTGCCGTGCCCGGCCCGGTTGCCCTGCTCACCCTGGCTGCCCCGCCCACCCGAGCAGCATATCTCTTGACATCGAGAGTTCGGGCCGGTACATCTAAGCAAGATTCTTGATGTCGAGATACCTGCGCCGCGCAGGCCACGGCCGCCGTAGTGAGTCGTGTATGAATCCGCGCCTGCGGCGGCAGCGGAAAGGAAGCAGCGATGTGGGACCCGGAGACGTACCGCAAGTTCGGCGAGCAGCGGTCGCGACCCTTCTTCGAGCTGACCGCCAGGATCGGGGCCAGCGCGCCGGAGTTCGTGACCGACCTAGGCTGCGGGCCCGGCGAGCTGACGGCCGAGCTGTGCGCGCGGTGGCCGCAGGCCGACGTGCTCGGCGTGGACAACTCGGCCGAGATGATCGCGGCTGCCCAGAGCCTGCTCAACGCCGAGGTCCCCGAGGTCCCCGAGGTCGCCGGGTCGGCCGCCCGGCTGGTTCAGGCGGGCTCGGTCAGGGCCGCGAATGCCGAGCGCGGCGGCCGGACCTGGCCGCGGCTGCGGTTCGAGCTGGCCGACGTCCGTGACTGGCAGCCGGGCCGGCCAGTCGACGTCCTCGTGTCCAACGCGTTGCTGCAGTGGGTGCCTGACCACGAGGATCTGCTGATCCGGTGGGCGGGCCAGCTGGCGCCGGGCGGCTGGCTCGCCTTCGCCGTGCCGGCCAACTTCGGCCAGCCCGCGCACGCGCTCATGCGCGAACTTGCGGCCACCGCTCGCTGGCGCCGGCAGCTCCGAGCGGTGGAGTTCAATCGTCAAACGGCAGATCCGGCTGCCTACCTGGACGTCCTCGCCCGGGCCGGCTGCGCGGTGGATGCCTGGGAGACGACCTACCTGCACGTCCTCGACGGCGAGGACGCGGTGCTGCGCTGGTACGAGGGAACGGGGCTGCGCCCGGTGCTGGCCGCGCTCGACCCCGGGCAGGCGGCCGCGTTCACGTCCGAGTACGGCGCGCTGTTGCGGGACGCATACCCACGCCGGCCCTACGGCACCGTGCTGCCGTTCCGGCGCGTGTTCGCGGTGGCGAGACGGCCGGGCTAGGCGAACCCTGACCCCGCGGGACCTGGCCGGCCTCAGCTCTTGGCGTCCAGGCGGCGCAGCGCCTCCGGCGAGATCTTCGGCTTCGGGTCCAGCTGCGACAGCCCGTTCCAGGCCAGGTTGACCAGGTGCGCGGCCATTTCCTCGAGCTTGGGCTTGCGCACGTCCAGCCACCACTGGCCGGCGAAGGCCACCATGCCGACCAGCATCTGGGCGTACATCGGGGCGAGCTTGGGGTCGTAGCCGCGAACCTTGAGCACGTCGGCCAGCAGGTACTCGACCTGGCTGGCGACATCGCTGATCAGGCTGGCGAAGGTGCCGGACCCCGAGGCCGGGTTCGAATCCCGCACCAGGATCCTGAACCCGTCGCTGTTGTCCTCGATGTAGCGCAGCAGCGCGACCGCGGCCGCCTCGAACTTCTCCATGGTGTCCTCACCCTGGAGCAGGTCGGTCGCCATGGTCAGGAACCGTTCGACCTCGCGGTCGACCACGACCGCGTACAGCCCTTCCTTGCCGCC
>DASWAH010000078.1:0-8454 GCA_036391235.1 Streptosporangiaceae bacterium | reverse complement strand
ACCGTGAACCTGGAGCGGGTGGCCCGCGGGCTGTCCCCGGCCGCGGTCCTGACCAAATCGCTGGACAAGATCGCGCAGACCGGCGCTGGTAACGACACCGACCCGCCGCTGAACCAGCTGCCCAGTCACCTACCCGGCGGCGGCCGCTGGATCGCGGCGGGCGGCAACTGGGCCGGCGGCTGGCGCAACCCGCTGGGCTCGAACTACGCCTGGATGTACGACGACGGCCCCGGCTGGGGGCACCGGGACAACATCCTCGGCCGGTACGTGAACAGCACGAAGTGCGGCGGAACCGCCTCCGTCCTGGCCATGGGCGCGGGTTACGTCGGCTCGGGCAAGCAGTACGGCGACAGCGAGACCGAGGTGCTGGTCGGCGTCTGCGGCCCGACCCCGACCGACGTCGTGCTCCGCTGGACGACCGCGGCCCGCCTCCTGCACGTCAAGTTCTGACCAGCGAATCGACGAGCGCGATGCCAGGAACAGGCAAGCTCATCGCCGCGGCCCGGCATCGCCGCCTGCCGGTGACCCTCGCCGTAGTCGCGGCACTGCTGGTCGCGGCGGGCATCTGGCTCGCCGCGGGCCAGCCGGCCGGCCCGCACCATCGTCGGGTCATGACGGCGATCCCGCTTTCCGCGCGGACCGACTTCCTGCCGGGCTCGGCAGGCCGGTGCGCCTGGCCCCTCCGGGTGCACGGCCGGCCGTTCCGCGGTCAGGTCTACCTGGCCCGCTGCTATCTGCGCGCGCTCGCCCACCGCGACGCCGCCGTGTTGCACGAGCTGTCCTGGTTCGTGCGCCAGAACAACTTCCGGTCCCGGATCACCCGCCGCGAGATGACGCACGCAGCCGATGCGCGCTCGGGCATCGCGGCCGTCACGTTCAGGCAGAATCAGGTCGACGCCGCCCAGACCGCCGTGACGATCACCTTCGCCGACGGCGCCCGCGAATCTCTGCAGCTGACCGACATGAGCCTCGTCCTCCCCGATCCCGCCCCCGCGCTGGGCAATGCCTGGCGCTTGCAGATCGGCAGTGACGTCAAGCACCTGCACTGACCGGACTGGCGCCACTGTCGGTGGGCGGCGAGACCATCGGGGAACGCTGCCTGCACCGCACCAGCCCAGGAGGAACGATGGCGGTCACGTGGAACCTGACGATCGATTGCGCGCAGCCGGCCAGGCTGGCTGAGTTCTGGGCGCTGGCCCTGGGCTACGAGCCGGCGTCGCCGCCCGGGGGGTTCGCGACCTGGCGCGACTGGCTCGAGCAGTTCGGCGTCCCCGAGGAGGAAGCCGACGACCTGGCCGTCATCGCGGACCCGGATGGCAACGAGCCGAACCTGGCGTTCCTGAAAGTGCCCGAGGCGAAGGCGGTGAAGAACCGGCTGCACCTCGACCTGCACGTCGGCGGGGGCCGGGAGGCCACGCCGTACGAGGTGCGCTGGCAGCGGGTGACCGAGACGGTGCAGCGGCTGACCGCCGCCGGGGCCACGAAGATCGCCGAGGTCAGCGACGGCGGCCCGCCCGATCACGTCCTGATGGCCGACCCCGAGGGCAACGAATTCGACGTCCTCTGAGCGCAGGAGCACCGCCACATGGAATGGATCCAGCACGAGACGAGCACGCTGCTCAGCACTCCGTGGTTCGGTGTCGAACGCACCGACGTGGAACTGCCGGACGGCCAGCGGATCGACCACTACCTGTTCCGCCTGCCGCCGGTCGTGCTGACCGCGATGCTCGACGGGCAGGACCGGGTACTGCTGGTCTGGCGGTACCGGTTCATTCCCGGCACCTGGGGCTGGGAACTCCCGTCCGGCCTGGCCGGCCCAGCCGAGGACCTGCCCGCCGCGGCCGCCCGAGAGGCCGCCAAGGAGACCGGCTGGCACGCTCTCGACCTGCGGAAGCTGATCAGCCTCGAACCGTCGGCGGGCCTGACCGACTCGGTGCACCACGTGTTCTGGACCCGCAACGCGCAGCGGGCGGGCGAACCGGGCTACGAGACCGTGAAGATGGACTGGCTGCCGCTGGACGACCTGCCTGGCCTGATCGAGGACGGCGAGATCCGGGCGGCCAGCACGGCGGCGGCCGGCCTCCTGCTCGCCCGAAGGTGACGAGCCCGGCCGCGCGGGCGCTGCTGGCCCTCGAGGTGATCCAGAACAGCCCGGGGATCACCGCGGCCCGGCTCGGCGACCGCCTCGGGGTGACCGAACGCGCGGCCCGCCGCTACGTCGCGATCCTGCGCGAGGCCGACCTGCCGATCGAGTCGGTCACCGGCCCCTACGGCGGTTACCGGGTCGGCCGCGGCCTCCGGTTGCCTCCGCTGATGTTCACCCCGGCCGAGGCGATGGGCCTGGTCATGTCGGTTCTGGAAGGGCACAAGAACGCAGCCGACCCAGCTGATCTGGTCGGGGGTGCACTCGCCAAGATCTTGAGAGCTCTGCCAGAACAACTGGCCAGCCAAGTCCTGGCGGTCAGGGCCGCGGTCCCCGTGGCCGGCGCGGACACCGCCGCCAGTCCGGAGCTGACCACCCAGCTGATCGTGGCCTGCACGCAGGCCAGGCGGCTGAACCTGACCTACCGGATCGGGGACCGCGACCGGGAGATGGTGATCGAGCCGTGGGCGGTCGTGCTGCGGCACAGCCGCTGGTACCTGCTCGGCTGGTCGGTCAGCAGGCAGGCCAGGCGGGTGCTGCGGATCGACCGGATCGGCGCGGCCGAGACCACCGCCGAGACCTTCGCCCCGCCGGCCGGCCTGGACGCGCTGCGGGCACTGGAGGACCACCTGTCACAGGGCTGGACCCACCCGGTCGAGGTGCTGATCGACGCGCCGCCCGAGCAAGCCGCATTCTGGCTGCCGCGCAGCCTCGGCCGACTGGAGCCGGCCGGGGACGGCCGGACTATCCTCCGGGCCAGCACCGACGAACCAGACTGGTACGCCCGCCAGCTCGCCGCGATTGCGGCGCCGTTCGTGGTGCTCGGCTCCGAGCCGGTCAAGCAGGCCATGGCCGCTCTCGGCCGCCGCCTGTCCCAGGCGGCGGCCGAGAGCTGAACCGTCAGGCCGTCACCGAGCGGACGAACCACGCGGCCTGGTCGACGGCGCTGTCGGCCGCGGCGAGGAGGCCAGCCTGCAGCGGGAAGTCGTGCCACAGGCCCGGCCAGAGCGAGTAGGTGACATCCGTTCCGGCGGCCGAGGCCGCGGCGGCCAGCCGCTGAGCGTCCGGGGCCAGAAGTTCCTCGGACCCGGCCTGCACTAGCAACGGCGGCAGGCCGGCCAGGTCCGCCCGCAGTGGCGAGACCAGCTGTTCTGACCAATGACCGGCAGCGGCATAGGCGGCCGCGCAGGCTTCCAGCCAGCGCGGGCTGAGCAGGGCGTCCCGGCGGACCAGCCCAGGATCGGACCGGCGGTCGGCGGCCAGGTCCAGCCACGGCGAGAGAAGCACGCAGCCGGCTGGCGGCTCGCCGCTCTCGTCGCGCAGGGCCAGTGTCAGGGCCAGGGCGAGCCCGCCGCCGGCCGAGTCGCCGGACAACACGACCGGCCCGGTGCCGTCCTGGGCCCTGACGGCCGCGAGAACGGCGCGAGCGTCGTCGAGGGCGGCCGGGTACGGGTGGGCGGGCGCCAGCCGGTAATCCGGCAGCACCACCCGGCAGTTCGCCTGATCGCTGAGCCTGGCCGCCCAGGCGTGCGCGAGCGCGGGCGAACCCACGCAGTAACCGCCGCCGTGGAAGTGCACGACGGTTCGCGCGGTGCTGACGCCAGGCGCGGTCAGCACATCCGCGGGCACGCCGCCGAAGGTGGCCTGGGCGACGGTGGTTCCGCGCGGCAGCGGCGAGGCGGCGGCCAGCTGGCCCAGCCGGTGCCGCTGGACGTCCCACGACAGCTCGGGGTTCAGCACCCGGCGGCCGAGCAGCCGGATGCCGGGGCGGATGACCGCGGCCGGCAGGCGCGGGCCGCCTCGGGCCGCCCAGCGCGGGCTCATGCCCGGCCGTCCTGGCCGGTCCCGGCCGTGGCCAGCGCCGGGGCCGGCGTCCTGGGCATGACCCGGTAGCAGCCCAGGTCGAAGTGCCGGACCCGCTGCCGGTACCGGAACGTGTGGTCGGGCCAGTTGGTGGCGTTGCGGCCGTCGTCGGTGGTGTACCAGCTATGGCAGCCGCTCTCCCAGACCGTGGTCCGGCTTGCCTCGTCAACCCAGTCGATGAACCGGCGCTGCACGTCGGGCCGGACGTCGAGCCAGGCCAGGTCCTGCTGGCCGAGGGCCTCGATGGCGGCCAGCGCGTAGCTGATCTGGCCCTCCAGCATGTAGATGATCGAGTTCCCCCCGAGGTTGGTGTTCGGGCCGTAGAGCAGGAAGAAGTTCGGGAAGCCGGCCACCGTGATGCCCAGGTAGGCCTCGGCCCGGTCGCGCCAGGCGTCGTGCAGCTCGCGGCCGTCCCGGCCGGTCACCGACAGCGCGGGAAGGAACTCGGTCGCGGTGAACCCGGTGCCGTAGATCAGCACGTCGGCCGGGCGCAGCTGGCCGTCCGCGGTCCTGATGCCGTCGGCCAGTATCCGGTCGACCGGCTCGGTGATCAGGTCGACGTCGGACCGGGCCAGGGCCGGGTACCAGTCGTTGGAGAACAGCACCCGTTTGCAGCCCATCACGTAGTCGGGCACGCACTTCTCGCGCAGTTCGGGATCGGAGATCTGGGCCTCGAGCTGGCGCCGCCACAACATCATCGGGCCCGCCAGCAGCCTCGGCGAGAGGACGAACCCGCTGGTGAGCAGCTCGCCGTAGAGGAAGACGCGCGCCCGGTCGGCCTTCTGAGCGGCCGGGAAGCGGCCGAACAGGGTGTGCTCGAACGGCTTGTAGGCCCGGTCGGCCTTCGGGATCACGTAGGGGGCGCTGCGCTGATAGACGTCCACGTGAGATGCGGTCTTGGCGATCTCGGGCACGAACTGGATGGCGCTGGCGCCGGTCCCGATCACCGCGATCCGCTTCCCGGCCAGCTCGACGTCGTGATTCCAGTGACCCGAGTGCCAGGACGGCCCGGCGAACTCGTCCCGGCCCGCGATGTCGGGATAGGCGGGCCGCCCGAGCTGGCCGACCGCGCAGACAACCGATCCCGCGGTGAGCGTCTCGCCGCTGGTCAGCGTCAGCGTCCACTCGGCGGCCTGGGCGTCGAACTCGGCCGAGCTGACCCCGGCGCCGAGGCGGAGCCGCTCCGGCAGGCCGTTCTCGGTGGCCAGCGTCCGCAGGTAGTCGAGGATCTCCTGGCGCGGCGGGAACCGGCGGCTCCAGTTCCACGGCCGGAACGAGTACGAGTACAGGTTGGCCGGGACGTCGCAGGCCAGGCCGGGATAGGTGTTGTCGCGCCAGATGCCGCCGAGTTCGGCCGCCTGGTCGACGATGAGGACGTCGTCGATGCCGGCCCGTCGCAGCGCGATCCCCATCCCGATCCCGCCGAACCCGGCGCCGACGATGACCACGCGGTAGGACGGCTGCTCGGGCATGGGCTGCTCCTCACCTCAGGCGGCGCCGGACGGGCCATGCGGCCGGGCGGCCGGGCGGCCGGCGGCTGCTAGGAGCGGCGGCGGCCCGCTCCCGAACCCGCACCGGCAGGATAAACCGCCGCCGTCACGGCCGCGCCCGCGCTGTCCGTCGCTTACCCTGGGCGCCGTGCAGCAGATCGCCGTCGCGGCCGGACACCTGTCGCTGGCCGGCGCCGCCGGTGATCTGTGGCGGCGGGCCGATGCCGCGTTCCGGCACATGCTCACGGTCCAGCCGGCGCCGCCGCAATGGCTGGCCATCGGCGCCTGCGCGCTGGCCCTCGTCCTGGTGGTGTCGGCTCGGGCCTGGCCGCTGGCGCGAACGGTCGTGACGATCGTGCACGAGGGCGGTCACGCGGTCGTCGCCTTGGCTACCGGCCAGCGCCGGGTGCGGATCCGGCTGTACCGGGACACGGCCGGCGAGACCCGCTCGCGCGGCCGCCGCGACGGAGTCGGCGTGACCCTCACCGCCGCGGCCGGGTACCCGGCACCGGCCCTGGTCGGGCTGGGGGCGGCGGCGCTGCTGGCGATCGGTCACCTGACCGCGATGCTGCTGCTCGGCCTGGTGTTCCTGATCGCGCTGGCGTTCGCGGTGCGCAATCCCTACGGCCTGCTTGCCGTGATCGTCACCGCGGCCGGGGTCGCGGCCGTCTGCCTGTACGCCTCACCCGTCGTGCAGGCCGGCTTCGGCTACGTGATGACCTGGTTCCTGCTGTTCGGCAGCCTGCGGCCGGTCATCGAGCTGCAGCGCGACCGGCGGGCCGGGCGCGGCTGGCGCTCGGACGCCGACCAGCTGGCCCGCCTGACGTCGGTGCCCGGCGGCGCCTGGGTCGTCCTGTTCGGGCTCATCGCCGTGGCCGCGCTCGCGGTCAGCGCGACCTGGCTGCTGATCAGGATCTAGGGTGGCCAGCGTGAGCACCAGTCTCGACACCCTGCCGAGGATCGGCGCGCCCGCGACCCGCGCGCTGGCCGGAGCCGGGTACACGTCGCTGGCGCAGCTGGCCGGGGTTTCCCGGGCGGAGCTGGCCCGGCTGCACGGGATGGGGCCGAAGGCCCTCGGCATCCTGGACGCGGCGCTCGCCGAGCACGGCCTCGCGCTCGGCTGACCGCCTTCCGCAGCGGCGTTCACGTCAGCTTCACCGTCTTTGCATGCGAACGGCACAGCGCGGGACTCGGCTGGAAAGTCAAGTTCTCGCGCACGCCCGCCGGGGAGGCAGACGGATGACATTCGTGCAGGTCATGACGTTCAAGACCGGGGACATCGACGCGGCCAGGAAGCTTGACGACCAATGGCGGCAGGCCACCGAGGGCAAGCGCACCTTGCGGCACGAGGTGCTGGCCCGCGATCGCGAGCACCCGGGCCGGTACGCCGTGCTCGCGTACTTCGACTCCTACGAGGAGGCCATGCGGAATTCCGAGCTGCCCGAGACCAGGGCGGCCGCGCAGGACTTCCAGCGGCTGTCCGAGGAGCCCATGACCTTCTGGAACCTGGAGGTGCTCGAAGACAGGGCGTGACCGGCCGGACCGCCGACCCGGTTCTGGCCTTGGTCAGAGCACGTCGTCGAGCCAGTCGAACACCACCTGGTTGCGGGTCTGCGGCGCCATCGGCGCATCGTGGAACTCGGCGCCGTGCGCCACCGTGAACGAGTGCAGCTGCTTGCGGATCCCGTCCGGCAGCAGCCGGAACACCGGGCCGGCCTGCTGATGACTGCCGAAGAAGGCGTCGTCCTGGTACTCGGTCACGAGCGTCGGCGAGGCGACCTTCGGCGCGGTCGGCTCGCAGTTCACCCGCATCAGGATCTCGGCCAGGTCGTACAGGTCGGTGTACATCCGCCCGGCCCGCGCGGTCAGCAGGTACCGGCGGCCGAAGAGCTCGGACCGCTTGGCCAGGATGAACCGGTCCGTCGCGTTCAGATGCGGGATGACGTCGGTCCGCCAGATGTGATTGACCTCGGCCTTGCTGGCGCCGCTGGCCATCAGCTTGCGCACCGAGGCCGGCCAGGCCTTCCACACGTCGAGCACCCCGGGGTCGGCGACCACGGCTGCGAGCCGGTGGTCGAACGCGGCCGCCTGGACGACCGACTCCCCGCACATGCTCCAGCCGGTGATCGCGATCCGCTGGCTGTCTACGTCGTGTCTGGCCGACAGCCAGTCCACGATCGGCGACACCACGTGCTGCCAGTCCGTCCGGTACGGGATCTGCCGTTCGAACAGCATCGATCCTTGACCGGGGCCTTCGAAGATCAGGGCGTTGTAGCCGCGCTCGAGGGCGGCCGCCCCGCCGTAGACGTAAAGGTCGACGTTCTGGGCGTCGCTGCCGTTGTTCAGGATGACGGTCGGCCGGGCGAACCGCTCACCCGGCGGCCGCAGGAAGTAGCCGGGCAGCCAGGTCCCGGCGTACGGGATGCGCACCGGCTCGAACGGCGGGTCGAACAGCCCGGCGGCCCGGTCCCAGTTGTGCTGCATCCGGGCGTAGACGCTGGCCTCGTGGGCGTGCGCCCTGGTGCCGAGCACGAAGAACAGGCAGACGTCGTAGTAGCTGGCCGCGCGCAGGTAGGCGCCGCGGGCACTGACTTTGTGCCCGGCCGCCAGCATCTCGTCGGCCTGCTTGGACAGCCGCTCGGCCAGCCGGCGGAACACGTCGAACAGCGACTGGAAGCTCGCGCCCCTGGCGTTGACCTCGCTGACCGCGGTGACGACCTCGCCGACCTCGGACGCGCCGTACCCGGCCGCGCCCAGCGTGAACAGCACCTCGAAGTTCATGTCGGGTTGTGCGAACAACGTCAGCGGCCGGTAGCCGGCCGCTGAGGCCGCGCCGCCCGACGCGACGTCAGCGGCCAGGGCCCGCGCCCCGGCGGCACCGCCGACGGCCATCGCAACCGCCGCGCCGCCGCTGACGGCGCCGGCTCGCAGCAGGCCCCGCCTGCTCGGCCGGGCTCG
>DASWAH010000077.1:0-17037 GCA_036391235.1 Streptosporangiaceae bacterium | reverse complement strand
GGATCCCGTGGAACAACCCTTCCAGCCAGCCCACCAGCTGGGCCTGCGCGACCCTCAGCTCGGCCTCGCTCGGGATCTCCTCTTCGGCGAACGGCAGGGAGAGTCGCTCCAGTTCCTCGACAAGCTCGGGCGCCAGCCCGTCCTCGAGCTCCTTGATGGAGCTCGTGTGGATCGACTTGAGCCTTGCCCGGCTCTTCTCGTCCAGCGGAGCCGCCCTGACCTCTTCCAGGAGCTGGCGGATCATGCTGCCGACCCGCATGACCTTGGCCGGCTGCTCGACCATGTCGGTCACCGGGCGCTCGCTCGGGTTCTCGGGGCTGGCGTCGCCCTCCATTGCCACGCCGTCAGGTCCGACGATGACGACTCGCGCCGGTGTCTCGGACCCTGGCTCCCTGTGCTCAGTCATCCCCCTAGTCTGTCGATCAGCGCGGTCCGGCGCATCACCGGGGCGCGGGTTATACCCGCAGCAGGATTTTTCCCGTATGGGCGCCCGATTCCATCAGCTCGTGGGCGCGCCCGGCCTCGGCCAGCGGAAGCACGGTCTCGACGACCGGGCGGATCTGCCCGGCTTCGACCAGCGGCCAGACCTCGGCCCGTACGGCCGCCACGATCTTCGCTTTCTCCTCCTCGGGGCGGGCCCGCAAGGTGGTGGCGATCACCGTCGCCCGCTTGCGCAGCAGCGCGTTCAGGTCGATCTCGGTCTTGGTGCCGCCCTGCATGCCGATGATCACTAGCCGCCCGTTGCTGGCCAGCGCGCCGATGTTGCGCATCAGGTACACCGCGCCCATGACGTCGAGGATGACATCGGCCCCGCGCCCGCCGGTGAACTCGCGCACTGCGGCCACGAAGTCTTCGTCCCGGTACGAGATGGCCAGGTCGGCGCCGAGCTCCCGGCAGCGCGCGAGCTTGTCCGCGGTGCCGGCGGTGCAGGCGACGGTGGCCCCGAGCGCATGGCCGAGCTGGATCGCGAACGTGCCGATCCCGCTCGCGCCGCCGTGAATCAGGAACGTCTCGCCGGCGGTCAGGCGGCCGAGGCCGACCACGTTCGAGTGCACGGTGCAGGCGACCTCCGGCAGCGCAGCCGCCTCGACCAGGCCGACGTTCTCCGGAACCGGCAGAACCTGCCCGGCCGCCACGGCGACCTTCTCCGCGTACCCGCCGCCGGCCAGCAGCGCGCATACCTGATCGCCCGGGCTCCACCGGGTGACGCCCTCGCCGACGGCGGCGACCGTGCCCGAGCATTCCATCCCTGGATACGGCGGCGCCCCGGGCGGCGGCGGGTACAGGCCCTGCCGCTGCAGCAGGTCGGCCCGGTTCAGGCCAGCCGCCGCGATGTCGATGAGTACCTCGCCGGGCCCAGGGAAGGGATCGGGCACCTCGGCCAGGGTCAGCACGCCAGGGCCGCCAGGTGCGGGAATCGTGATGGCTCGCATGCGACGATTGTCCCGTAGCCACCACGGGCCACGGCACGGCGGTCTGACCGGCAGCGGTCGCGGAGGCCGAGGCCGGTAGTTCTGACTAGTTGTATCTAACAGGTCTCGACGCGGAAACGATGTTGATAACGTTATGGACATGGCTGTGAAGACCTTCAGCATCAGCATGGACGAGCGGACGTACCGGCAGGCCAAGGCGGCCGCCGAACTGGCCGGGCTGCCGATGTCGGCCTGGATGTCCCGGTCGGCCAGGGAGAAGGTCCAGCGCGACGCCGCCGCCACGGTCGCCGAGTTCGACCGCGGCACCGGGCACGCCTGGGCGGCCTGGACCGAGGCCAGTGAGCAAGACTTCACGAACCCGGAGGCGGGGAAGGGCGCTGCGTGAATCGCGGCGACGTCTACGCCCATAAGGGAGTCGCCAGGTCCGGCTACGTCGTCATCGTCAGCAACGATGGCTTCAGCGCGATCACCGGCCACCCGGTCGTGGTCCGGGTCAGCGACCGCCCGGATCTGACCGAGACCCCCTACGTGGTCGCGCTGACCACCGACGACCAGGTCGCCGGCCACCTCGAGTCCTACTCGGTCGTGCGGGTCAGGCGCGACCGGCTCGGCGCCGACCCCGTCGGCCGCGTCTCGGCCGGCACGCTGCGCAAGCTCGACGACTCTCTCGCCCTGCTGTTCGACTATGGCGGCTGACTCCAGGCGTGGCGGCGAGGAGCGTGACGGCGTCACGCTCACCAACCTCGACCAGCCGCTCTTCCCGGACGCCGAGTCGACCAAGCGCGACCTGGTCGACTACCTCGACGCGGTCTGCGGCCCGGTCATCGCCGCGCTGCGGGACCGGCCGCTGTCGGTCATCAGGGTGCTGCGCGGCCAGGACCCGTTCATGCAGAAGAACGTCCCCAAGTACACCCCGGACTGGGTGAAGAGGGTCACGCTGTGGGCCGAGACATCCAAGCGCGAGGTGTCGTACGCGCTGTGCGACGACCGCCGGACGCTGCTGTGGTTCGCCAACCAGCGGGCCGTCGAGTATCACCCGGCGCTGGTCAGAGCGCCGGACTGGAAGCACCAGACGCATCTGGTGCTGGACATCGACCCGCCGTCGGCCAACGATTTCGCGCTGGCCGTCCGGGCCGCGCACCTGGTCCGCCAGGCCCTCGCCGACGTCGGCATGGCGGGCGCGGTCAAGACCAGCGGCGCCAAGGGCGTGCACGTGTTCGTGCCGATCAAGCCGGCCTCGATGGAGGATGTCGCGGCCGCGACCCGGGCCCTCGGCGCGCGGGCCGAGCGGCTCGACCCCGACCTCGCGACCACGGCATTCATCAAGGACGATCGGGAGGGGAAGGTGTTCCTCGACTCGACCAGGGCGGGCGGCGCGACCGTGGCCGCCGCCTACAGCCCCCGGCTGCGCCCGGGTGTCCCGGTCTCCTTCCCGGTGGCCTGGGACGAGCTCGACGGCGTGCACCCGGGTGACTTCACCGTGCACACGGCGGCCGAGCGGATGGGCGGCCGCGATCCGTGGGCGGATCTGATGCCCGCCCCGCAGACGCTCAGCGCCGACCTGGTCGAGCACGGGCACACCATTCCCGTGGCCCGGGTTCAGGCCATGCACGAGGGCAAACGCCGAGCCCGCGCCCGCCGCGGCTAGGCCGGGGCGCTGTCGGTACGCCGGTTTAGCCTGGATCCGACGGACGTGGAATCCCGCAGTGAGGAGATCGCATGAGCACGCTCGCGAACCGGCCGAACACAGCCCTGCTCGTCATCGACGTACAGAACGGCGTGGTCGCGGGCAGCCATGCTCGCGACGAGGTCGTCGCGACCATCGTCAGCCTGGTCGACAGGGCGCGGGCCGCGGGCGTGCCCGTGGTCTGGGTGCAGCACTCGGCCGACAACTTGCCGGCCGGCAGCGACCAGTGGCAGATCGTGCCCGAGCTGAAGCCGGCCCGGACCGAGCCGGTCGTCGGCAAGCTCTACGGCGACTCGTTCGAGGACACCACGCTCGAGCGCGAGCTGGCTAGCCTCGGCGTCGGCCGCCTGGTCGTCACCGGCGCGCAGACCGACACCTGCATCCGGAGCACCCTGCACGGCGCGTTCGCCAGGGGCTACGACGCGATCCTGGTGGGTGACGCGCACACGACCGAGGACCTGAGTTCCTACGGCGCGCCGACGCCCGACCTGGTCATCGCCCACACCAACTTGTACTGGGGCGAGCAGACCGCGCCGGGCCGGACCGCCGGGACGGTTCAGGCCAAGGACGTCGACTTCGCCGCCGCGTCCTGATTCGAGGAGAATCGATGAAGTTCCGGGCCGAACTCCAGCTCGACGGCAAGACCGCGACCGGCATCACCGTCCCGCCTGAGGTGCTGGAAACCCTCGGCGGGGGCCGCCGTCCCGCCGTGGCCGTGACCCTGAACGGGCACACCTACCGGACGACCGTCGGCGTCATGGGCGGGGTAGCCAAGGTGCCGGTCAGCGCGGCGGTGCGGGATGCGGCCGGCGTCAGTGCCGGGGACGTGCTGGACGTGGAGATCGTCGCCGACACGACTCCGCGCACGGCCGAAGTTCCGGCCGACCTGGCGGCGGCCATGGCGGCGAACACCGAGGCCAAGGAGTTCTTCGGCCAGCTCTCCTACAGCCGCCAGAACGCCTGGGTGACCTGGGTCGAGCAGGCCAAGCAGGTCGAGACCAGGGCCCGCCGGGTGGAGCAGACGGTCGCGATGCTCGCCGAGCACCGCCCGCAACGCTGAGCCGGGACCGGCGCCCAGCTCAGGCCGCCGGTCCCGGCAGCTGCCCGTCCGCTGTCAGCACGCATTCGGCGACGACCTCGCCGTGATTCACCGCGCCGGTGCGACGGAAGCCGAGCCGCTGATAGAACCCCTCGGGGCCGTTCTCGCCCGGGTGGAACGAGACCGTCACCCGGTCGTGCCCGCGCCGAAAAGCTTCGTGACAGAACTCCCCGACGGCGAACCGCCCGGCGCCGGTGCGCTGGTGATCGGCGCTGATGTTCAGCCGCCACAGGTAGGCGCGAAAGAGGTCGGAGGAGTCATCGGCGCCGAACGCGCCCATCACGAACCCGACGAGCTGATCGCCGAGATAGACCAGCCGCGGCCACGCGACGTCCTGCCAGGCATAGGCATCGGCCAGTGACCACGCGACCGGCGCGACGAGATCCTCCTGGTCGGGCCGCAGCCGCAGCAGGCAGGCGTTCCTGACGTTCTCCCTGGTCACTAGCTCTAGCCGCAGTTCAGCCATGCTTGTCACCTTAAGCCGGGCGCTTCGTGGTCAGATCCGTGCCTTCGGCTGGGCCATCGTCACCCAGCTGACCCTGGTCAGCGGCACCTCGGCGAGGTCGCCGATCTGGGCCCGGAGCTCGGCGAGGAACTGCTCGCGCGCTTCCGGCGGCCAGCTCAGCAGCGTGGACCTGGTGCCCTCGATGCCCAGGACGGATGCGGGCGGCAGCATGAGCCGGTGGCTGGCCGTCTTCGTGACCGGCGGGCAGAACAGCCCGCTGGCGTCGATCGCGCCGGCGTCGTCCGGCTCCGGCGGGCCGGTCCCTTGGCCGGTCCCCGTGTCGGTCCCCGGGCCGGTCCGCGGGCCGGTCCAGGGGGCAGCCGGGTCACTTCGGGCGGCCCACATGCCGGTCAGGGCGCTGCCGAGCGGCTCGTCGTACCGTTCGTCATAGCCCAGCAGGGCCAGCCAGCCGCCGGGCCGCAGCAGCCGGGCGGCCTTGGCGAACCGCACCTCGGGATCGACCCAGTGATAGGCGGCTCCCGAGATGACCAGGTCGAAGGAGGCGTCGGCGGCCGTCAGGTCCTCGAACGACGTCACCACGAACGTTATCCCCGCACCGCTGAGGCGCCGGCGCGCGGCGGCGATCATTGAGGGGCCGATGTCGATGGCGGTTATCCGGAACTCCCGGCCCGCCAGCTCCCGGGTGAGCTGCCCGGTCCCGCAGCCGACCTCCAGCACATCGCTGCCGGGGCCTATCCCGGCCGTTAGGAGGACGAACGCGGCGATCTCCTCCGGGTACCCCAGCCGGGACGCGTCGTACCCGGCCGCGATGTCGTCGAACACCGCGCGCTGGCGATGGCGCCGGCCGCGTTCCTGCTCGGACTCCACTGTGTCTCGTCACCGCCTTGCCGAAGAACCTCGTCTCGCGTCGCCTTGACATCCTCGGTCCTGCCAGCCGCGGTCAGGACATCTGTCCTGCCGGAGCGGGACTTGTGCACCTGCCCGCCTGACTGCTGACGGCACATTGTGGAAGCAGGCCTGACAGCCGGGAAGCCGGTGAGACGCGTGGACAGCCCAGTTGTGGTGCGCACCGAGTCCCTGAGCAAACGTTACGGGCGCCTGCTCGCCCTCGACGGGCTCAGCCTGGACGTGCGGGCCGGCGAAGTGCTCGGCTTCCTCGGGCCGAACGGAGCCGGCAAGACGACGACCCTTCGGCTTCTGATGGGTTATCTGCGGCCCACGGCGGGATCAGCGCGGATACGCGGCCTGGACTCATGGCGGGACAGCGTTGCCGTACATGCCAGCACCGGGTATCTGCCCGGCGACCTGGCACTGTGGCCGCGGCTGACCGCCCGCGATATCGCGAGGCACCTGGGCCGGCTGCGCGGCCTGGACCACGATCCGGGCACGGTGGATCTGGCCAAAAGGCTGGATCTGGATCTCGATCGGCCGGTGGGTGAGCTGTCGAAGGGTAACCGGCAGAAGGCCGGGGTGGTGCTGGCCCTGGTCGGCGACCCGGCTCTGCTGCTGCTGGACGAGCCGACCAGCGGCCTCGACCCGCTGGTGCAGCAGGAGTTCCACCGGGTGCTGCGCGAACGGGTCGAGGCGGGAGCGGCCGTCATGCTCTCCTCGCACGTGCTGTCCGAGGTGGAACGGGTCGCTGACCGGGTGGCGATCATCCGCTCCGGCCGTCTGCTGATGCTGGAGAGCATGGCGGGCCTGCGGGAGAAGGCCCGGCACGCGGTCGAGGTGAAGTTCGGCTCGGCGCCGCCGCCGGACGCGTTCGCCGCGGTCCCCGGCATAGCGGACGTCCGCCTCGACGGCAATGTCCTGCACTGCACCATGCAGGGGGTCGTCGACCCGCTGATCAAGACGCTGAGCCGCTTTCACGTCGTCGACCTCAACTCGCACGAGGCTGACCTTGAGGACACCTTCCTCGCCCTCTACGGAGAGGAGGCTAAGAAGTGAGCGCCCTGACCGCAGCCGGAAGCCGTGTCGCCGGCGGCAGCGAGATCGCCCGCCAGGCCCTGCGGATGAGCCGGCGATCGCTGGCCATCTGGTCGGCGGCCTTCGCCGTCATGATCACCGTCTATGCCGTGATCTGGCCGTCGGTTCGCGGGAACGTCCGCTGGCGTGAGCTATTCGACACCTTGCCGCAGACCTACCGGGCCCTGTTCACCGCGAGCGGCACCATCGATCTCAGCACTCCGGCCGGGTACCTCGGCATCGAGTTGATGGGATTCCTCGGGCCGGCCCTGATAGCGATCTACGCGATCACGGCAGGCGCGGCCGCGATCGCGGGCGAGGAGGACCAGGGCGGTCTCGAGATCACCCTGGCCGGGCCGGTTTCACGGACGAGCCTGCTGGTCCAGCGCTTCGCCGCGCTCCTGATCGGCATTACCGTCCTGGTGACGGCCATGGGCCTGTCGCTGTGGTTCTACTCGGCCCTGTTCGACATGCGGCTCGGGGTGGGCGCGATCGCGTCGGCCGCCGCCGCGCTCGGCCTGTTCGGCCTGTTCGCGGGGACGGTCGCCCTGGTCACGGGCGCGGTGACGGGCAGGCCGGCCGCCGCCCGCGGCGTTGCCGCGCTGGTAGCGGTCGCTAGTTTCCTGATCAACGCGCTGGGCCAGGTAACCAGCAGCTTGCGGCCATCCAGGCCGATCTCGCCCTACTACCTCGTACTGGGCAACGAGCCACTGGCCCACGGACTGCGCCTGCTCGGCGCCATGTCGGTGCTCGGCGTGGTAACCGTACTGATCGTCGCCGGGGCGATCGGATTCGCGCGCCGCGACTTGCGGTGAGATGACCCGGCTCGTCATCCATCAGGGCCGGACGGAAGGGGAACTCGGTGCACAGACACATCGCAGCCGCGCTACTGGCAGCCGCCGGGGCGGTGGCGGTCGTCGCCGCGGGCCTGGCCGGTGCCGTACCGGCCACGGCGGGGCCAGTCGCCAGCGCCCGGCCTGTGATCAAGACCGTCATCGACACGAACTTCGCTGGCTACGTGACGGCCGGCCCATGGCGGTTCCGTTACGTCGGCGCCGAGGTGCCGATCGCGAAGTGCCGCAAGACAGCGAGCCAGAATGCCAGCGCGCGCGTCGCGCTCGCATCCGGCACGATCAACCAGGCGGCGCACATCGACCTGCTCTGCGGTGGCGGACCCGGCAGTGTCAGGTTCGGGACGTCGGGTGACGAGAACCAGGCGTTCCGCCTGTCCCCCCGCACCGGTGACGTCCTCAAGGTCAATGTCTACCGCGACGTAGCGGCCTGCCGTGATCGTTTCTCGGCCACCAACACCCGTACACGCCGCGCCGTATCGGTGACCGAGCGAACGCGCTGCACGGTCGTCTACCGCCACGCCCAGATCGGCGCAACCCTCACGCACATCGGCGTGCGGCCGCCGGTGCGCGACGTCCGGCTCTGGAGCATCCGGGGCGCGGCCATGACCAGCTACAACGGCACCAAGGGCACGATCTGCGGTCCGTGGGCGGCCGAGAAGCACCTGGCTGCCCCTGTGATCGCGATCCGGATGGTGCCGTCGGCGTTGTCGAGTTCCTGCCGTGACTTCAGCCTCCTGCTGAAGGGCAGCAGAAGCTAGGGGTCACTCGACAGCGGTCAGCGTGACGATCCGTCCTCGTGCGTCAGCGCGTTCTGGCAGGTCAGGCCGCATTAGACCCGGTGAGCGGAGGGTGTGGGATTCGAACCCACGATGAGACTCACGCCCCATAGCGGTTTTCAAGACCGCCGCCATCGGCCACTAGGCGAACCCTCCGCCGACAACCTTAGCCGGACGCACTACCGGGATCGGGGCAGTTGTCCGCCTGGTCCGCGGCAACGCGTCCGGCCCGGCCCCAGCCAGGAACGCCTTCCGCCGCCGGTCACCTGCCTGGGTAGGCTCGCTGGCGAAGGAGGATCACATGCTTCCCCCGTTCGGCTGGCAGGCGGTGTTCACGCAGTGGCAGTCGGCGCCTGCTGTCACGGTGCCGGTCGTGCTGCTGGCCGGGCTGTACCTGTGGGGAGTCGTCAGGGTCGCCCGGCGGCATCCGGCCAGGCCGTGGCCGGCCTGGCGGACGGCGCTCTTCCTGGCCGGGCTGGCCGTGATCGTGCTGGCCCTGCAGAGCGGCATCGGCCGGTACGACGACGTGCTGTTCTGGGATCACATGGTCCAGCACCTGATGCTGATCATGGTCGCGCCGCCGCTGCTGATCTTCGGGCAGCCGATCACGCTGCTGCTGCACGCCAGCCGCAACCCGCTGCACACCTGGGTCAAGAAGATCATCCGCTCCCGCGTGGTGACGTTCCTGACCTGGCCGGTGTTCGGGTTCGCGGCCTATGCGGCGGCGATCGTGGTGCTGCACCTGACCGGGGCGGCCGACCTGATCGCCACCAACCAGGTCGCTCATGACGGCGAGCACCTGCTCTTCCTCGTCGTCGGCTACCTGTTCTTCCTCCCGATCATCGGGACCGAGCCGATCAAGTGGCGGCTGTCCTACCCGGCCAGGCTGATCGTGCTGTTCCTGATCATGCCGGTCGACACGTTCACGGGGCTGGTCCTCAGCTACGGCAACCCAGGAACGCCGGGCATCGTGACCGGGCCGCGCCCGGCCTGGGCCGGAACCGCCACCGCGGACCTGCACGCCGGCGGGGCAGCCATGTGGGTCGGGGGCGACGCGCTGATGTTCGCGCTGATGATGATCGTTTTCCTGATGTGGGCCACCGACAGCCGGGCCGATACCAGGTCTCGCGGCTGGCTGGAGAACGCCAGGCGCGCGACCGTCGCTCCCGGCGCCCCGGAGGCCGCGACCGACATCGACGACAACGACGCGCACCTGGCCGCTTACAACGAGTACCTGAACCGTCTCAACCAGCCCGCCGGCGCCCGTGAAGCCCATGATCAGGTGGACAAACCACGGGCATAGCCGAGTAAGTCCACTTGATCATGGAACACGGAACTCCCGGCCGCCGCGGTGCGCGGGCGGGAGTGCGGCGGCCAGAGGGGCGAGGCGCAGGGCGGGCGCTAGCCCCCACGACACGCCGGCTACCTCTTTCTAAGCCAATCTAGGGCTGGCGCTAGAACGCCCCATAGGCTCCTATGCCGTGGACCCCGTGCGGAACCCCTACGCGCCGGGCGCCGGGCAGCGCCCTCCTGAGCTAGCCGGCCGGGACCGGGAGATCGCCGAGTTCGAGGTCGTGCTCGAGCGCGTCGCCCGGGGCCGGCCCGAGCGCAGCATGGTGCTGACCGGGCTGCGCGGCGTCGGCAAGACCGTACTGCTGAACGCGTTCCGGTCGATGGCGATGCAGCGGCTGTGGGGGACCGGCAAGATCGAGGCCAGGCCGGACCAGTCGATCCGGCGCCCTATCGGCGGCGCCCTGCACATGGCCGTGCGAGAACTGGCCCCGCGGCACCGTGCCCCGGACCGCATCGATGACTTCCTCGGCGTACTCAAGGCCTTTCTCGCCCGCGACCCGAAATCGGGCAAGAACACCGGGGCCACGATCAGCCAGCTCGGCATCGACGTCCCGATGGCCAGGGGCCGGGCCGACTCCGGTGACCTGGAGATCGACCTGACGGAGCTGCTCAGCGATGCCGCCTCGGTAGCCGCCGACCTCGGTGTCGGGATCGCCTTGTTCATCGACGAGATGCAGGACATCCCGGCCCCCGATGTCTCCGCCCTGTGCGCGGCCTGCCACGAGCTGTCCCAGAACGGCGGGCCGCTGATCGTGGTCGGGGCCGGCCTGCCGCACCTGCCGTCGGTGCTGTCGGCCAGCAAGAGCTACTCAGAGCGGCTGTTCCGCTACGTCTCGATCGACCGCCTGGCCAGGGACGCCGCCGACGTCGCGCTGCTGGCGCCGGCCAGGCGGGAGGGCGCGGACTTCCAGCCCAGCGCGCTCGACGCCTTGTACGCGGCGGCCGACGGCTACCCGTACTTCGTGCAGGCCTACGGCAAAGTGACCTGGGATGTGGCCCCGGCCAGCCCGGTGACGACGGCCGACGTGGAGGTCGCGGCGCCGCTGGCGGCGGGCGAACTCGCGGTCGGGTTCTTCGGCAGCCGGTACGAGCGCGCGACCCCGGCCGAACGCGAGTACATGCGGGCGATGGCCCTGCTCGGCGACGACCCGGTGCCGACCTCGCGGGTCGCCGACGAGCTGGGCCGCAAGCCGTCGAGCGTGTCGCCGGCCAGGGACAGCCTGATCAAGAAGGGCCTGATCTACAGCTCGGAGCGCGGGCTGATCGCGTTCACCGTGCCGCATTTCGGCCGGTTCCTGCGGGCCCAGCCGGGCTGACACCCGCCCTCTGGGTCTTTCTGCGGCTCTCTAAGAAAATTCCAAGAGAGATCTAGAAATCCTCATACCAGTCCTGTCGCGGGTCAGGCAGCTCCTGGCCCATGGCATAGGCCGGGTGCGGCAGCCCGGGCTGGCCGCGGCGATCGCCCAGCCAGCCGGCCAGGTCAGGACGCTCCGGCTGGGGGGCGGCATGGCTGCCGCGGCGGCGCGGCAGCGGCAGCCGCAGGCCGGCCGGACGAAGCGAGCTGGCCGGCCACGGGATGACCGCCCCGGTGGTCGCATCGACGAGTACCGACAGCACGGTCGGCCGACGGTGCTGCAGGTAGACAGCGAACACCAGCTCCGCCTCGCGGCCGTTGTGCCGGCTCGGGTAGGCGACGTAGCGCCAGCACAGCTCGCGCCATACGTCCAGCGGCTGGCGCCGGGCGAGCAGCGCCACGTGACGGCGGAACTGCTTGCTCCGCTCGAGAGCGGCGATGGTGTGCTCGGGACTGGTGAGCCGGAGCTCGCATGGCGCCGAGTAGCCGATCCGCACCAGGACGTCGCGGACCTCCGGCGAGAGCAGCCCGAAGAGCACGAGCTCGGCGAGCAGCAGCAGCAGCAGGGAGCCGGCGTGGGCGGCGATCTGGCCGGGCATCATCGCAGGGAGCCCGATGGTGCCGGCCGCGGCCGCGGCCAGCAGGATCGATCTGGTCAGCGTGCGGCCGGTGATCGGTGCCGAACTGAACTCGCCGAAACAGCCGCAGCCGATGTCCGGCCGGATGCTGCGCAGCTCGATCAGCGCGCAGGTCGCGACCACGAACAGCAGGCAGGTTCCGATCCTGATCAGCTTGTCGGATGCCCCGTGGCCGAACTGCCCGGCTGTCAGGATGAGCCCGATACCCATAGTGAGCTCGATCGCGCACAGGGTGCCGGCCGCCCACGGGCGAAGTCTCAGCGGGAAAAGCGCGGTCGGCCCGAGGCCGGCGCTGACCGACCGCCGCCTGATCGACTTGGCCGCCTTAGCCGAACAGCCTCCGAGCAGCATGATCGCGAGGACCGGGATCTGGATGTCGCCCAGCTCGTTCAGCATGTCAGCGGCCGATCGTCAGGGTCGTGCTGAAACAGCCATCGTCGAGCTCGCCGCCGAGGGCTACGAAGCTCGCGATCGTGAGGTCCGCGACCCGCCCGCGCGGAGAGTTCGCGCAGGCTACGCAGCGGTCATTGAACAGCCGGGCCATCGGCGCGCAGCCGGTGACCGGGAGCGTGCAGGTGATCCCGGTGCACTCGTTGCGCACGGTCAGGGCGGTGCCGACGGCGAGGTACGGCAGGTCGCGGAACGCGGGAGCTGCGCCAGGCGGGTACCCGGCCAGCAGGTCTTCGCGGCAGGACGCGGCCGGGTCGATCGCCGGGTAGGACACGCCGAGCACACCGTAAGGCTCGGCTGCGAAATCGTGCCAGGTCGCCGAGCCTGCGATGCTGTCGCTCATCCGGCCGGGCAGCTGATTGTCCTTCTGGACCAGGTCGCTGCGGTAGTTCGGCTGCGGATTGGCCGGGACCAGCCCCTCCAGGTAGCCGTCGCGGCGTAGCCCGATGATGTCGAGCAGGTATCCGCGCTGCAGGTTCGGGTACCTGACCTGGACCTTGACCCGCGCGTGGACCGGGATGATCACGGCCTGGGGCGGGGTGGTACGGCTTTCTGCGACAAGCAGGCGGTCTCCGTCCCGCCCGACGATGGTTCCGGTGACCCGGCCGATGTTCGCCCAGATCCGGTCGGCCACGCCTGGCCGGTGCGGCAGCAACCTGATCGTCGCCAGATCGCCCCGGTCCAGCGCGGCAGGATCTAAAGGCCCGCCACGCCAGGCTCTGGTGTCGGCGGTGAGCGCGAACCGGCGTTCGCCGGTTCCCTCGCCGATCACGATGACCTGCGGGCTGGCGTCGATGATCTCCCCGGTCACGGCCCGGTACAGGTTGGCGCCGGCGTAGGCGGCCGCGGGCGCGTAGCGCGGGCCGTGGGGATGATGGTGGCCGTGGCCGAGCGCGACCACGGTTTCATGCCGGGGCCCGGCCTGGCGGGGGATCCTGAGTTCCTCGCGCTGGCCGTTATCCGTGCTGGTCAGGCTGGCCGGTGCGGGGAGTTCCTGGTCATTAGTGAACTCTGTCTCGTAGGCCGATGCGGCCTGCGGGTGGAACACGGCCGCCTTGAGCCTGCGCCGGCGCGCGATGTGCCGGGTATTGGCCAGCGTCGCTTCCGGGCAGCGTTCGCAGCACACCCCCGCCGCATCCACCGGCGCACCCCCTTACCCCGGGTCGCGATCGCGCGGCACGCATGTGCGTGATCGCGTGCTCGTGAATCGCATTATGAACTTCGACCATGCTGAGTGATCGATCTCACGTCAAGCGGTTTACCTGATCTTCCGGGCGTCAAGTCCGACCAGGACACCTATGGGGTCGGAGTCGGTCGAGCCCGGCGTTCTGCCTATAGCGTACTGACCTGCACGGCATTACCACGGGTAGTGGGACATGCACGGAGTGTCGTGGGTACGGTTGAGGGGTGAGCGTCGGGGGCGATCACGGTGGCCAGCGGGTCAGCGGCGAGGTGGTGCCGCGCCAGCTCGACTCGGCTCGGGCCGACGCGGAATTCCGGGAGTTCGTCACCTCCAGGGGCCGGTCACTGGTGCGCTCGGCCTATTTGCTCACCGGCAATCTCGCCGACGCCGAGGACCTGGTCCAGTCCGCGCTGGCCAAGACCTACCAGGCCTGGGGCCGGATCGAGGATCGCAACGCGCTGGACGGCTATGTACGGCGGGCCATGGTCAACACGCACATCTCGTGGTGGCGGCGGCGGCGGGTGGACGAGTTCCCGACCGACGAGCTGCCTGACCAGCCCGCCGCGGATACCACCGGCAACACCGAACTGCACGACACCCTGCAGCGAGCCATCGACCGGCTGCCGCAGCGGATGCGAGCAGCAGTTGTGCTGCGCTTCTTCGAGGACATGACGGAAGCCGAGGTCGCCGACATCCTCGGGGTCAGCCAGGGCACCGTCAAGAGCACGGTGTCCAGGGCCGTGGCCAAGCTCCGCACCGACGCCGACCTGCTCGCGGAATGATCTTCGGCGCCACCCGGTGACGTATCGCCGTCAACGTGGGACTATCCACCCCAGGGATAGATGCGTGGCCGGTCCGGGGCGCCCGGCCAGGCGGCAGGCCGCAGTCGCAGGAGGTTTCCGTGCGCAGCACGATGATGGATGTTCCGCTGACCGTGACCAGGATCATGCAGTACGGCAGCACCGTGTACGGCAACCGTGAAGTCGTGACCTTCGGGCCGGACGGCAGTCGCCGGCAGACCTACGCCGAGACCGGGGCGCGAGCGGCCAGGCTGGCCAACGCCCTGCGCTCGCTCGGCGTGGATGGCGACCAGCGGGTGGCCACGCTGATGTGGAACAACGCCGAGCACCTTGAGGCGTACCTGGCGATCCCCTCGATGGGCGCGGTCCTGCACACGCTGAACCTGAGGCTGGAGCCGGAGACGATCGGCTATATCGCGACCCACGCCGGCGACGATGTCGTGATCGTCGATCCGAGCCTGGTCTCCCTGCTGGCCCAGGTGCTGCCGCACGCGACCGCGATCCGGCACGTCCTGGTCACCAGCCGCGCCGGGGCGGCCGACGCGGCCGCGCTGGAGTCGCTGGCCGGACCGGGACGCGAGGTGCACTCCTACGAGGACCTGCTGGCCGCCCAGCCGGCCACGTTCGACTGGCCGGACGTGGACGAGCGCTCGGCCGCGGCGATGTGCTACACGAGCGGCACCACCGGCCACCCCAAGGGTGTCGTCTACAGCCACCGCTCAATGCACCTGCACTCGATGGCGGTCAACACCGGCTCAGTGTTCGCGATGTCCGAGCGGGACCGGGTCCTGCCGGTGGTGCCGATGTTCCACGCGAACGCCTGGGGCCTGCCCTACGCCGCCGTCATGGCCGGAGCCAGCCTGATCATGCCGGACCGGTTCCTGCAGCCCGAGCCGCTGGTCTCGCTGATCGAGGCCGAACGCCCGACTGTGGCCGGCGCCGTCCCGACCATCTGGAACGGCCTGCTGCAGCACGTCAGGGCTAACGGCGGCGACCTGAGCTCGCTGCGGATCGTGCCGTGCGGCGGGTCGGCCGTGCCGCACGCACTGCAGGAGGCCTACGAGAAGGAGATGGGCGTCACGATCCTGCAGGCCTGGGGGATGACGGAGACGTCGCCGCTGGGCAGCGTGGCGCACGCTCCAGTCGGCGTGACCGGCGAAGACGCCTGGAAGTACCGCGACACTCAGGGCCGGCTGATCTGCGAGGTCGAGGCCCGCCTGGTTGGCGACGAGGGCGTCGTGTTGCCGAACGACGGCGTGGCGGTCGGCGAGGTCGAGGTGCGCGGGCCGTGGATCACCGGCGCCTACTACAAGGACGACGACCCGGACAAGTTCCGGGACGGCTGGCTGCGTACCGGCGACGTCGGCACCATCGACCCGCTCGGCTACGTGGTGCTCACCGACCGGGCCAAGGACGTGATCAAGTCGGGCGGCGAGTGGATCTCCTCGATGGAGCTCGAGAACGCGATCATGTCGCACCCCGACGTCGTCGAGGCGGCCGTGATCGGGGTAGCCGACGACCGCTGGGGCGAACGGCCGCTGGCCGCCGTCGTCCTCGCCGCCGGCTCGACCGCGACCGCGGCCGACCTGCGCGAGTACCTGGCCGGACGGGTCCCGAAGTGGCAGCTGCCTGAACGCTGGTCGTTCATCACCGAGGTACCGAAGACGAGCGTCGGGAAGTTCGCCAAGACCAAGATCCGGGACGCCTACTCGCGTGGCGACTACCAGGTCGTCGAGGCCCGCTAACCCCCCGCGGCGGGCCAGACCCGGTCCGGCCCCGGCCGGTCATGAAGTCGCGACTGCTTTGCGGGCGCTGCTCCGCTGCCGGTACGCTAATCCAGCGGCCGGCACGGAGTGCCGGCTCGCGATACGGCGGCCGCCGGTGCTCGCGCGGTCGCCGGGGAGGCTTCGCCTAGTCCGGTCTATGGCGCCGCACTGCTAATGCGGTTTGGGTTCGCGCCCATCCGGGGTTCAAATCCCCGAGCCTCCGCGGTTGGCTCCGGTGCTGCCGGGTCCGGTCGACCAGGAAGCGGTTCCTGGGTCGAGGGCTTCCGGCCGGGTCATCGTGCGCACCAGGCAGCCAGTGCCCTGAGCCAGGACCACACCGGCGTCGCGGCCACTCTCAGATGGCCTTGGCTGCGATGATCTGGGCGCACGGCAGTGCCTCGGTCGTCGTAGTGTCCACCGACAGGTCGCAGGCCACGCCCCGGTGCACGATCTCGGCCTGGGCGGCGGCCATGCCCGTGACCCGGTCCCCCCTGGCCAGCTCGCGCCCGGCGGCGCCCGCCCTGTCGCAGCGGACCGCGACCCAGAGCACCTCGAGTCCGTCGAGCGCCCGGGCCCAGCGTTGCTGTGACTCGGCTCCGCCGAGAAAGACCTCGTCGATGATCACCGGGGCGCCCGCCCTGACCATCGCCGCGATGCCGGCCATCCAGGCGGCTTCGAGGGCACGGAACCGCGGCCCGACCGCGATGCCTCCGTCGGGCGCGAACTCGATGCCGCCCTCGTCCTCCAGGGACGGCGGCAAGTTGATCAACAGCGCTGTGACTTTGCTGTTGCCACGGCAACAGCGCTGTGACGCTGCTGTTGATCCTTTCGCGGAACCGCCGAGTTCGCCGGGCTTGTCTGCTTGGCTAAGGCGCGTGCCAGATCGTGTGCTGCGGGCTGGGGTCGCCGTGACCGGTGGTGATCGTCAGCATGGCGGACTGCACCCCGAATTCGAAAAGTTCCTGGTCCTCGCCGGCGGCCGGAACCCCGGCGGCGGAACGCTCGTCGGCGAACTGCCGCTCTAGCCTGGCCCGGAGGCTGTGGTCGCCGACCGGGTGCGCGACCCCGGTCAGATAGAACGCGTCCTCGTTGTCGTCGAGCGGGAAGCTGTGCATCGCGAACCGGCCGTCGCGGTGCAGGTCACCTCGTTTCGGCGAGGGGACGATGAAGGCGTACAGGCCGTCGGGGGTGATTAGCGGGCACATCGGGTGCA
>DASWAH010000076.1:0-19343 GCA_036391235.1 Streptosporangiaceae bacterium | reverse complement strand
TCTCCCGTCCCGAGTCCGCCGGTCCCCTCGCCCCGGCCGTCGCCGGACCCGCCGGCCGGTTCCGGCTCGGGCGGCTCCGGCTCGCGGCCGCCCCGGCCGCTGCACCATCCTCGTCCGCCGCGACCCGGCGCCCGCGTGCCGGACGCGGCGGCCGCGGCCGATTCGTCCCGGCTGACGGCGAGGTTCGCCGCCCTGACCGGGCTGACCTACGACGGCGTGGCGATCGTGCCGACGGCGCGCGGCCGGGAGCCCATGCTCAAGTTCACGATGCGCTCGCTGCGGCTGCCAGGGGCGGCGCTGAGCGTCGGCCTGGGCGGCGGTGCGGCCGGAGCCGCCGGGACCGCCTCGCTCGTCACCGCCGACACGACGATGGAGCTGAGCGGCAACGTCGAGCTCTACACCACCAGGCTCACCGGGGTGCTGAACGGCGTCACGGTCACTTTCACCGCGACCAGGCCGCCCGGCGCCCTGCCGCCCAACCTGACGCTGACCGGCGTCACCGCCGAGCAGCCGTACGCCGCCGCCGACCTGATGCGGGCGGACGGCTCGCACGTGAGCACGGGCTGAGAAGGGAGGCTCCGCGCCAGAGCAGGGCAACGACCGGCAGTACCGCCAGCGGGCCCGATGCGGCCGGCTGGCCGAGGGGGGATCCGTCATGCGCAAGCAACTCGCAGGAGCAATCGCCGCCGGCACCGTGCTGGCCGGCCTGGTGCCGCTGACCGCGGCCTCGGCCGCGACTTCGGCCGGGGCGGCCAGGGCCGCCGTTCATCCGGTACTGACCATCGGCAAGGCAGGCGGCAAGGCCGTCAAGCGCGGCGACGTACTGACCGCCGGCCTGGCCAAGGGCAAGTCGGTCACGTTCTTCTCGCCGGGCACGTCGAACGGCGTCACCTGCAAGTCGGCGTCGTTCACCGACAAGGTCACCAAGAACCCGCCGAGCCCGGGACCCGCGATCGAGAGCCTGACCGGGCAGTCCTTCGGCAAGTGCAGGGTGCACGGCGTCGCCGGAGCCAGGAGCATCAAGAGCATCAAGGTCAAGGGCCTGCCGTACCGGACCACCGTGTCCGGCAGGTCCGGTCACCCGATCGTGCTGTTCAAGGCGCGCACCACGCTGACTCTCAATACGGTTCTGGGCTCGCTCACCTGCACCTATGGCGCGGCCAAGGTGATGGGCACGTTCTCCAACACCGGGCAGGTGAACATCTTCAAGGACCAGACGTTCAGCCTGCAGTCCGGCCCGGTCGCGTGCCCGAAGAAGGGCAACTTCTCGGCCACGTTCGGTCCGGTGACAGACACGAGCGTGAAGAGTCACCCGCACGTCTTCGTCAACTGACCGGTTCCGCTCCGGCCCCTTCCGGCCGTAGCCGCCCGGCCCCGTGGTGACCGGCCCCGTGGTGACCGGCCCGTGGTGACCGGCCCGTGGTGACCGGCCCCGTGGTGACGTCGCTGCTGTTCAGCCCGGCACGGCGGCACCACGGGGGCGGCGCGGGCCAGAACGCACGCGCACGGGCCGCCGATCAGCCACGGACGTGCCACTATGGGCGGTGCTGCCGAGCATGTTCCGGCCGGGCGTGCTGCCGCCAGGGACGGCGCCGGCCGGAAGCAGGACCGGCAGCAGGAAGCAGCCGCATCATGAGCGATAACGCCGGACCGGGCCAGGAACCGGGGCAGCCAGGCGATACCCAGCCGGGCCAGCCGAACCAGCCGAGCCAGCCGACACAGCCCGGCCCGGCATATCCAGGCGGCGAGACCTTGCCCAGGTACCCGTCCCCTGGCGGCTACGGCCAGCCCTCGTACGGTCAGCCCGGCTACGGCCAGTCCGGCTACGGCCAGCCGCCCTATGGGCAGCCCGGCTACGGCCAGCCGCCGTATGGGCAGCCCGGCTACGGCCAGCCCGGCTACGGTCAGCGACCGCCGCCCTATGGTGCCCCGCACCCCGGATACGCCGCTCCGGGCTACGGCTGGGCGCCGGCTCCCGCGCCCGGCGGGGTCCCGCTGCGCCCGCTCGGCGTCGGCGACATCCTCAGCGGCGCGTTCACACTGATCAGGCGCAACCCGGCGGCCACCCTCGGCATGACCGCGATTATCCAGACCATCTCGGCGATCATCGGCGCCTTCATCTCCTATAGCGAACTGTCCTCGCTGCACAACGTGGCCAGCCTCCCGGCGGGAGCTACGCCGGCCCAGGTCCGGCACGTCCTCGGCCAGTTCGCTACCTCGTTCCTGCCATTCGTGCCAGTTCAGATCGCCCTGGCCATCGTGTTCCAGGCGGTCCTGACCGGCATGCTGACCGGCGCGCTCGGACATGGCCTGCTGGGCGACAAGATCACCATAGGCCAGGCCTGGCGGATCGCCAGGGTCCCTTCCGTGATCGGCCTGAGCCTGCTGCTGCTCGGAATCGTGATCGCCATCTGGCTGCCGCTCGCGATCATCGTGCTGGTGCTCGCGCTCGCCCACGTGACCGTGGCCGCCGTGCTGATCGGCGTCGTCGGCGGCATCGCCCTGATCATCGTGAGCATCTGGATCTCGGTCCGGCTGGCCCTGGCCGTTCCGGCCCTGGTGCTGGAGGACACCGGCGTCGTCACCGCCCTGAAGCGCTCGTGGGAACTGGTCAGGGGAAGCTGGTGGCGGATCTTCGGCATCTCGCTGCTCGCCGCGATCGTGGTCGCGTTCATCGGCGGCGTCCTGCAGTTCCCCTTCAACATCCTCAGCTCGCTGGCGGGCGGCGGCAGCGGCTTGACCTCGATTTTCAATAACACCGGCACGACGACCGCCTCGGTCGCCGCCCCGACCGTGCTCTCCATCGTGATCGGCAGCGTCGGCAGCATCATCGCGGCCACCGTCACCCGTCCGATCAGCGCCGGCGTGACCGTACTGCTCTATACCGACATGCGGATCCGCAAGGAAGGCCTGGATCTCGCCCTGAACCAGGCCAGCCAGGCTCAGGCGCTCACCGGCAACGAATTCAGGAACGTCTGGCGTCCCGGCCTTCCCGGCCCAGCCGGTCCCCCGCCCGGCTCAGGCCCCACGACCCCCTACTGACCCTCATCACGCCCGGCCCTCGCCCCGGTCCCGCACCTACCCCGATCTGGCGCAGGTTCGGCGCCCGATAACATCCTCGAAGCGGCAAATGTGCACGGCCGAACCGGGGTAAGTCGCCCAGGGATCGGCACCGGCGGCTACGGGTGTTCGCCGCCGGGGATCGCCGGCGGTCGCGAGGGAGCGGACGCTGTCGCGAGCCGTGGCGCCTGAGTGAGACGAGCGGCCCGGGTCGGGCCAGGAGGTCCGAGGTGCCGGTCGGGCCGGCCAGCGCTGGTCCAGGGCCAGGACCGGACCGGGCCGGGCCAGGCCAGGAGGTCCCGGTCGGGCCGGCCAGCGCTGGGCCGGGGCTGGGCCAGGGCTGGGCTAGGGCCTGGTCCGGGCCGCGCCAGGGCCTGGTCGGGGCCGGGCCAGGGCCTGGTCGGGCCCGGGGCCGGGTCGGAGCACGGCGTCTGCGCTTTGTGCGAGTATGGGCCGTGGCCACCGGGCCGCGTGTGCTCCGCCCGCGTCCGCGCCCGCCGGGCCGAACGCCAGGAGAGACGATGACCGACACGCCGCCGACGAAACCGGTGGTAGCTGGCCCGGGGTCGGCATGGCACACGCCGGCCGCCCCGATCCCCGCAGGCCCGATCCCCGCCGGCCCGACGGCCGCCGACCCGATCCCCGCGGGCCCCATGCCGTCCGGCTCGATTCCGGCAGGGCGAGCCCCCGCGGGCCCCATGCTGGCCGGCCCCCAATCTGAGCGGCCCGGCGAGCCCGGACACGGCTCCGCCGGCAATCCCGGACACGGCTCCGTCGGTCCCGGCTACCCCGGCTTCGCCGGCAGTCCGGCCTACCCCGGCAACCAGACTCACCCCGACAACCAGACTTACCCGTCCTATCCTGGCTATTCGGACTATCAGGCCTACCCCGGCAACCCGGCTTACCCCGGTTTCGCGGGCGGCCCTGGCGACCCGGCCTACCCCGGCGCCGACGGCCCTGGCCACCCGGCCTATCCCGGCTTCGCGGGCGGCCCTGGGCACGCGGCCTATCCCGGATTCGCGGGCGGCCCTGGCCACCCGGCCTATCCCGCCAACCCGGCCTATCCCGGCTTCGCGGGCGGCCCCGGGTACCCCGGCTATCCGGCTTATCCCGGGTATCCGGCGGCCGGCTGGGCCTGGAGCGCGCCAGGACCCGGCAATGTGCCGCTCCGGCCGCTGGGCGTCGGCGAGATCCTCAGCGGCGCGTTCTCGCTCGTGCGGCAGAACCCCAGGGCGACTCTCGGACTCACCGCCTCGATCATGACCGCCCTCGCGGTGTCCGTTGTGCTCTTCGTGCTGCTGGCCGCCCATACCGCCGCCGCGGTGGACCTGCTCGCGGTCCCGGCCGGCGTCGCGCTCTACGGGGTGCAGCTCGGCGGGCTGACCGCCGCGCTGGGGCGCAGCCTGCTCGGCCGGAAGCTCCGCATGCGCGAGGCGATCCGCGCCTCGTACGCCGGCCGGGTCATGCTCACCGTGATCGTGCTCGGCCTGGCGTTCCTGATTCCCTGGTGGTTGCTGATCGCGACGCTGAAGCTGTGGGGTGCGCTCGTTGCGCTCCTGCTCACCGCGTGGCTGCTCGTCATGGTCAGCCTGACCCTCCCGGTCGTGGTGCTGGAGGGCCGCTGGCCGTTCCCCGCGCTGGCGCGGTCGTGGCGGCTGGTCATGGGCAGCTACTGGCGGCTGGTCGGCATCTACCTGATCACATATCTGATGACCATGATCCTGAGTACCGTGATCACGTTCCCGATCGAGATCGCGGGCGGCCTGGCCAGCGCGGCGGGCAGCGCGGCCGGCGCGCACGCCGGCTCCGGCCTGGCGGTCGGGCTGATCGCGGCCGGCGAGATCGTGGTGATCAGCCTGACCTCGACGATCCAGACCGGAGTGCTCGTGCTCACCTACGCGGACATGCGGATGCGCAAGGAGGGCATGGACCTGGTGCTGCAGCAGGCCGCGCACGACGGGCGGCTGACCGGCGAGGAGTTCATGTCGACCAGGCCGGGCAGCGCCTACACCGGCGGCGCCTACCCCGGCGGGGCTCAGCCGGCCGGGGCGGGCAGCTGGGCGGCCGGACCTCCGGCGGTATGAGCCGGTCATGCCCCTAGCCACTCCCGTCGCTCCCGTCGCTCCCGTCGCTCCCGTCGCTCCCGTCGCTCCCGTCGCTCCGGTGGTACGCGCCGTCATCACCGTGCAGCGTGCGGCCGCACCGAACCACGGCTGGCCCGCGCCGCTGATCGGGCGGCATGCGGCCCGGCAGCTCGCTCGCCACGAACTGGCCGAGATGAGCTTCCTCCAGCGCATCGTGGCCGACATCGAGAGGTGGCTGTTCGCCTCGGGCAAGGTGGTTCCTGGCGGCTGGTTCGGCCTGATCGCGCTGGCCGTGCTGGGCGTCCTGGCCATCACGGTGGCGCTGGCCTGGGCCCGGCCGGGAACACCACGGCGTGCCCCGGCACCGGTGCTCGGTGGCCAGGCCAGGTCCGCGGCCGAGCACCGTCGCGAGGCCGAACGCCTGGCCGCGGCCGGCTCGTTCGCCGCCGCGATCATCGAAGGAGTCCGCTCGATCGCGGCCGACCTGGACGAGCGCGAGATCCTGGCTCGCCGGCCAGGACGCACGGCCGACGAACTGGCCGCCGAAGCCGGGCGCGAGCTGCCAGGGCAGGCGGCAGGCCTGCGGGAAGTCACCCGGCTGTTCGACGACGTGCGGTACGGCGACCGCGACGGCAGCCGAGATGGATATGACCTGGTCATGCGCACGGCGACGGCCGTACTGGCAGCCCGGCCGGACGCGGCCGCCGATCGCGGGGCGACCGGCGGCGAGCTCGCGGTGCCGCGATGACGGCGCCGGCCACGACCCGCTCGCCGGCCGAGGCCGGCACGGCGCCCGGCGAAACCGCCCGGCCGGATGCGGCGCCGGCTCCGCAAACGGGCTGGCGTCGGTGGCGGGCGCCGATCGCGATCATCGCCGTCATCGTGGCCGGGGGCTTGATCATCGCGCTGATCAGCCAGCTGTCCAGGCCCCGGCCGAACACCTACCTCGACCCGGCCAGCTCGTACTTCGACGGCAGTCACGCCCTGACCGACATTCTCGGCGAGCGGGGGTTCGAGGTCACCAGGGCCTACAGCCCGGCGGCGGCGATCGCCGCGGTGCGCCGGGCAGCCGGCCCGGCCGGCCAGGCCAGCCCGGCAGGCTCGGCCGGCCGGACCCCGGCGAGGTCGGTGACCCTGGTCGTGACCAGCCCGGGCCTGATCAGCCGCGCGCACGCCCGCGCGCTCGGCCGGACCGGCGCCAGCCTGGTCCTGGTCGCTCCCGGCCGGCGGGCGCTGGCCGCGCTGGCCCCGGCCGTAACCGTCGCCGGCGACCAGGCCGCCGGAAACCCGCTGCACTCGCTCCGGCCTGGCTGTGCGCTGCCCGCCGCCCGCCTGGCCGGCCCGGCCCAGACCGACGGGTTCACCTACCGGCTGCCGCCGCGCGGGACGGGCTGTTACCCCGCCCCCGGCCGACCCGGCTACTCGGTGGTCACCTACACCGCGGCCGGGCGGCAGGCCGTCACCGTGCTCGGCAGCGCGTCGCTGCTCACGAACTGGCAGCTCGCGACCGGCGGGAACGCCGCGCTGGCGCTGAACCTGCTCCGCGCGCACCGGCACATCGTCTGGCTGGTCCCCCAGCCGGTCCGGCCGCTGCCCCCGCCGGCCCGGCCGGTCCAGGGGCTGCATCGCGGCCCGCCGCTGGTCCCGTGGGAAGCCGAGCTCGTGGTCATCCAGCTCGCGGTCGCGGTCGTGCTGGCGGCGGTGTGGCGGTCCCGCAGGCTGGGGCCGCTGATCGCCGAGCGGCTCCCGGTGGTCGTCCGCGCATCGGAGACGGTCGAAGGGCACGGGCGGCTGTATCAGGCCAGGCGGGCCAGGGCACGGGCGGCAACCATCTTGAGATCAGAACTCCTGGCCGTGGTGCTGCCGGCGGCCGGGCTGCCGCGGGACGCCCCGCCGCCGGTGGTCTGCGAGACACTGGCCGCCCGCACCAGGTTCAGCCCGGCGGAGATCTCGGCCCTGGTGTTCGGGCCCGCTCCCGGGACCGACGACGAGCTGGTCAGGCTCGCCCGTAGTCTTGACCAACTGAACACGGAGGTACGCGCACAGTGATCCCCGACCCTTCCGATCAGGGTGGCCCGCGGGCCGCGCTCGGCCGGGTGCGCTCCGAGGTTGCCAAGGCGGTCGTAGGGCAGGACTCGGTCGTCAGCGGCCTGCTCATCGCACTGATCTGCGAAGGCCACGTGCTGCTGGAAGGCGTGCCCGGCGTGGCCAAGACGCTGCTGCTGCGGGCCCTCGGCGACGCCCTGTCGCTGGACGGCAAGCGGATGCAGTTCACCCCCGACCTGGTGCCAGGCGACGTGACCGGCTCGCTGATTTACGACGCCAGGACAGCCAGGTTCGAGTTCAGGCCGGGACCGGTCTTCACCAACCTCATGCTGGCCGACGAGATCAACAGGACCCCGCCGAAGACGCAGGCCGCGCTGCTCGAGGCGATGGCCGAGCGGCAAGTCTCGGTGGAAGGCGAGCCTCGCCCGCTGCCGGTCCCTTTCCTGGTGGCCGCGACCCAGAACCCGGTCGAGTACGAGGGCACCTATCCGCTGCCCGAGGCGCAGCTCGACCGGTTCCTGCTGAAGCTCACGGTCCCGCTGCCGGAGCGGGCCGACGAGATCGTGATCCTGGAGCGGCATGCGGCAGGCTTCGACCCGCGCGATCTCGCCGCGGCCGGCATCCGCCGCGTCGCCGGTCCTTCCGACCTGCTGCAGGCCAGGGACGAGGCCCGCAAGGTGCACCTGGCCACCGAGGTGACCGGCTACATCGTGGACCTGTGCCGGGCGACCAGGCTGTCACCGTCGCTCCGGCTCGGTGTCTCACCGCGCGGTGCCACCGCCCTGATGTCCACCAGCCGGGCCTGGGCCTGGCTGTCCGGCCGCGACTACGTCACCCCCGACGACGTCAAGGCGCTGGCCGGGCCGACGCTGCGGCACCGGATCCAGCTCAGGCCCGAGGTCGAGCTGGATGGTGCTACCGCCGACGGGGTGCTGCAGGGCCTGCTCACGGCCGTCGCCGTCCCGCGATGACGCTGACCGGCCGGGTCGCCGCCCTTGCCGCGGCCGGCGCGCTGGTCGTGGCCGTCTTCGGCACCGGCGTGGCCCTGCTGGCCGTGAACGGCGTGCTGCTGGCCGGGATCGGCGCCGACCTGCTGCTGGCGGCGAGCATCGGCCGGCTGACCCTGCACCGCTCGGCCAACGGCACCATCCACCTCGGCCAGCCTGGCACGGTCACGCTCACGGTGGCGAACACCGGCTCGCGCCCGCTGCGCGGCGTGATCAGGGACGGCTGGCGGCCCAGCGCAGGGGCGGCACCTGCGCGGGCCACGATCTCGCTGCCGCCGGGCGGGCGGGGCAGCCTGACCACCACGCTGACCCCGCAGCGCCGGGGCGACGTCGCGGCCGGGCCGGTCACGGTCCGTTCGCTCGGACCGCTCGGCCTGGCCGGCCGGCAGCGGAGCGTCCCTGCGCCCTGCACGGTCCGGGTGCTCCCCGCGTTCCTGTCCCGAAAGCACCTGCCGGAAAAGCTGGCCAGACTGCGGGAGCTGGACGGCCAGCACCGCTCGATGCTGCGCGGGCAGGGCACCGAATTCGACTCGCTGCGCGAGTACGTGCTCGGCGACGATGTCCGGTCGATCGACTGGCGGTCCACCGCCCGGCGCGGCGACGTGCTCGTCCGCACCTGGCGGCCGGAGCGGGACCGGCGGATCGTCATCGTGCTGGATACCGGGCGTACCTCGGCCGGCCGGGTCGGCGGGCTGCCCCGGCTGGACGCGTCGATGGACGCCGCGCTGCTGCTGGCCGCGCTGGCGGTGCGGGCGGGTGACCGGGTCGACCTGATCGCGGTCGACCGCCGGGTCAGGACCAGGGTCGCCGGGGCCGGGCGGGGCAACGTGCTCGGCGCGTTCACCAGCGAGCTCGCGCTGCTCGAACCGGACCTGGTGGAGCCCGACATCGGGCTGATGATCGCCGCTGTGCTCGGCACCGTGCGGCAGCGGTCGCTGGTCGTGCTGTTCACCGACCTCAATCCGGCCGCGATCGAACAGGGCCTGCTGCCGCGGGCGCGCCTGCTGACGTCCCGGCACGAAGTGCTGCTGGCCGCGGTGTCCGACCCACGGCTAGACGAGATGCAAGCCGACCGCTCGGACGCGGCCGGGGTGTACGCCGCGGCCGCGGCCGCGGTCGCCCAGAGCGCCAGGTCGCGGGCCGGTCAGCTGCTGCGCCGTCACGGCGTCGAGGTCCTCGACGAACCGCCGGGCCGGCTGGCGCCGGCCCTGGCCGACGCCTATCTCGACCTGAAGACGGCCGGGCGGCTCTGAGCCCGGCGGCCGCGGGCTAGCCGACGACGGGCTAGCCGGCCACCGGCACGACGTCGGGCGCCTCGGCCATGTCGCCGGTCTCGCCGGCGGCGACGGCCCGCCGCCCGGCCAGGACCACGTACGACACGAACGCGACCTCGGCGACCGCCCCGATCCCGATCCTGGCCCAGGCCGGCAGCGGCGACGGCGTAACGAACGCCTCGATCAGCCCGGAGACGAACAGCACGGCGACCAGCCCGATCGCGATCGTGATGAGGGACCGGCCCTCTTCGGCCAGGGCCCGCATCCGGGGCCGGTGACCGGGGTCGATCACGGCCCAGCCGAGCTTGAGGCCCGCCCCGGCGGCCACGAACACGGCGCTCAGCTCGAGCATGCCGTGCGGGAGAATGTAGGTCCAGAATTCTCCCGATTTGCCGTACGAGGTCATCAGGCCGCCGATGATCCCGACGTTCAGCGCGTTCTCGGTCAGTACGAGCAGCACGGGCAGGCCGAGCAGCAGCCCGAACAAGACCGTCTCGGCCGCTACGAGCGCGTTGTTGGTCCAGACCCGGGCCGCGAACGATTGCCCGTTGGTCGCCGAGTAGTAGTGCCGGAACTGGTGGTACACCAGCTTGGCGGCCGCCGACTTGGACAGCAGGCTGGCCTGCAGGGCCGGCGAGCCGGCGACGCGGAACCCGATCAGCACGGCGACCACCGCCGAGCCGGCCGCTGCGCCCAGCCACCACCACCGGACCCGGTAGGCGGCGGCCGGAAAGGAGATCGCGGCGAACCGGCCGACCGACCGCCAGCCGGCCGACGGCGCCCCGCTGATCGCGGCCCGCGACCTGACCAGCTGGCTGGACAACCGGGCGGCCAGGGCCGGATCCAGGCTGGCCGACTGCAGCGCCGACAAATCGGTCGCGGTCTGCTGGTACAGCCGGACCAGCTCGTCGATCTCGTCGCCCGTCAGCCGGCGCCGTCGCCTGGTCAGCGCGTCGAGCCGGGCCCAGTCCGAGCGGTGCTCGGCCGCGAAGGCGTCCAGGTCCACGGCTGGAGACTACAGCGATGGATCTGGATAGTCTTGGCGCGGACCAGCAATGCCGACCTTGCGGCCGGATCCGGAGGAAACAGTGGCTGAGGTGGTGACCGGCGAGGCGGTCGTGCTCGACCTGGCCGTCGCCCGCTTCCCGAGCCGCCTGGCCGCGCTGCTGCTCGACATCCTGGTGCAGATCCCGGCCATCATCTTCGTGGTCGTCGTCGTGACGGTCAGCGGCGCGGACCACCTGAATCCGGCATCGGCGGCGGCGGTGTACATCTCGTCGATCATGCTGGTCCTGGTCGGCTATCCGCTGATCTTCGAGACGGTGAGCCGCGGCAAGACGCTGGGCAAGATGGCGCTCGGGCTGCGGGTGGTCAGCGACGACGGCGGGCCCGAACGGTTCAGGCAGGCGCTGATCAGGGCCCTGTCGGCTGCGTTTATCGAGATCTGGGCCGTGCCGATCAACGTCATCGGCATGCCGGCCGGGCTGATCACGTCGATGGTGTCGGTCAAGGGCAAGCGGCTCGGCGATGTCTTCGCCGGAACGTTCGTGATCCAGGAGCGGGTGCCGGCCCGGCCCGACCTGGCCCCGGTGTTCACGATGGTGCCGCCGCCGCTGGCCGGCTGGGCCGCTCATCTGGAGCTGGCCAGGCTGTCCGACCAGACGGCCGCAGCCGCCAGCAGTTACCTGCGCCGCTATTACGATCTGCGCTCACCCGCCCGCGAGCAGCTCGGCCTGCAGCTCGCCGCCTCGGTGGCGGCGCAGGTCAGCCCGCCGCCACCGCCGGGCACCGATCCGGCCGCCTACCTGTCCGCTGTGCTCGCCGTCCGCCGGGACCGTGAGCAGGCCAGGTACGCCGCCCGCCGGCAGGCCACACCAACCCAGCCCGGCTACGCCGGAGCGCAGGCCAGCGCGCAGCCGACGCCAGAACAGCGCACCGGGACGCTGCCGCTCAGGCCGGACGAGCTGGTCACCTTGACCAAGCAGGCGGCCAGCCCCGGCCAGCCCGCCGGTAATCCCGAACCACCCCCGGCCCCGGGACCCCGCCAGAATCCCGAAGACCACGGTTTCGCCGCGCCGCGCTAACCCGCCGGGCGGCCCATCGCTCGCCCCGGGGCCGGGGCCGGGGACAGGGACGGGGCGAAGCGGGCCAGGCGACCGGTAAGTCGCCGGCCGCGGTGCCGTCGAGAAACGGGAGAAGCAGGTCACCGGTGGCCGCCCGGGCGAGCGCCAGCCCGTCCGCGACCGGGACATCCCTGACCGAGTAGTGCTGGACGCCCGCAGCGGTGGTCGCGGTCAGCGTCATCAGCCCGAGGCGGCGCTGGAACCAGGTCTGGTGCACGCGCCAGCCGATGATCGCATCGGCCGAGATAATGGTGCGGCGGCGGGCCAGGCTGCCGGTGCGGCTGATCAGCCAGCCGTCGGCGAGCAGGTGCCCGAGGCTGCGGTACCGGTCCGCTGCGACCAGCAGCGCGGCCGGCACCAGGATGAACGACCCGGCCCAGACCCAGGACGGCCCGTGCCGCGCCTTGGTGGCGACGAATATCAAGGCGATGAGCAGGGCCGCCGCGGCCAGCGCGCGGACGTAGCGGCGGCGCCGCGCGGCCGGCCCGTGCCGGCGCAGCGGTCCCGACGTGATCGCCTCGGACGCGCCGAGGACCAGGCTGGCAACCCGGTGCGCGACCGCCCGCGGCGCGGGCGGCACCAGCACCGAACCCTCGCGCTCGGCACCGCGGCCGATGTGCAGCCCGGTCGCGATCGCGATGCAGCGGGCGCCCTTCGCGGCCCGCAGCAGCAGCGGCTCGCTGATCTCCACCCCGCGCAGCCTGCTCATCGAGATGGTGGTTGCCCGTACCGAGAGCAGCCCCCTGGTCACCCGCAGGGTCTGCGCGCCGAGCCCGGCGAGCCGGAAGTTCCAGAACAGGGTGATGTACCCGATCATCGCGATCAGCACGTAGCCGGCCATGGCCACGCATCCGCCGACGACCACCCGCTGGACCACCGACAGCGCGGTGAAGTCGGTGACCATGCGCTGGACCGGTCCGCTGGCGGCCAGGTTGAACTGGGTGTCATTCGTGATCTGGATGACGGCACCGAACAGGACACCGAGCACCACAAGACCGGTCAGGGTCAGCGGGGCGAACCGCAGCCAGTTCAGCTCCAGCTCGACAATGGCGGGTTCTTCGGCCGTCGCCCCGGCTACGCCGGCGGCCCGGGCGGCCGAAACCGCGGGCCGGGCTACGTCAGCCGGAGCAGCCGCGACCTGGTGCTCCCCTAGCCCGGAAAGCAAGACGACCCGCAGCGAGTCAGCCTCGGCCCTGGTCACGCCGTCGAGGTGGAAACTCTCACCCGGGCGCAGGTCGTTGCGGCCGGTGCCGATGCTGACCCGGCAGACGCCCAGCACCCGGTGCAGGACGTGGGCTGTGACGTCCACGGTCCTGATCCGGTCCCTGGCGACCGACAAGGTCTTCTGGTTCAGCAGCCCGCGCCGCAGGTAGACCCGCTCAGCCGTGATCTGGTAGCGGGTTGTGGCCCAGTGCACGAGCCCGGTGACGACGGCGAAGGCCGCCGCGGCGATGCTCCAGACCACCCCGCCGCCGGTCTGGGAATGCAGCACCAGCAGCCCGGCCAGCAGCGGCAGCAGCCTGACCAGGTCGGTCACCGGGCGGACGATCATGCTGCGCCGGCTGAGCCGCCGCCAGTCACCGGCCGGTCCTGCCCCCGGCGGCGAGGCCGCCGCGACAGCATCGGTCCCGCCGCTGATCGGCACCAGCGGCAGGCCTGGCGGCGCGACCGCCGTCTCGGCCGCTTCGCCCGCCTGGTCGGGCGGGGTCATGTAGCGTCGCCCGGCGTCTGGCCGGTGGCCACGGCCAGCTGATCGAGCAGCCGGTCGGCCAGCGCGCGGTCCAGGGCGTGAATGCGCACCGGCCCGGCCGCCGAGGCCGTCGTCGCGGTGACATTGGCCAGGCCGAACAGGCGTTCTCCGACCGAGCGGTGGCTGTCGATCGTCTGGATCCGGCTGATCGGGGCGATCCGCCAGTGCACCGAGAACCAGCCCGACCTGGTGTACAGCGCCTGGTCGGTGACCTCCCAGCGGTGCACGCGGTACCGCCAGCGCGGCATGATCGCCGCGTGCAGGATGGCCACGATCGCCGTGACCAGGATCACCGACCGCCAGGTTCCGCTGAAGTGGCTCACCGCGGCCGGGATCAACTCGATGAGCACGACCGCGGCTCCGCTGAGCGCCGCCCTGGCCGTCCAGTAGGTGACGGCCCGGCGGCTCACCCGGTTACCTGGCACTCGCAAGCCAGGCAGCAGCGGCTCGCCGGCGAGGCTGTCGGTGGTCATATCTCTAGGGTGCCATCTCGGAACAGAGAGCTGAAAACGATCATCTATTTCCCAGCGTAACCGGGAGCGGGGAAATTCTCGCCGCGCTCGCGAATAGCAGGAAACTCAAGTTGTCACCGCAGCCGATCCAGCCTCTCAGTGCACGCTTTCCCGTATTGTTCCCGCAGCCGCGGCGTTCAGTACCGCGTGCTGGAGTTCGGTAATTTCCTAACTGCCTTGATGCCAGGACGCCAGGTACTCCTGCTGTCCCGCGGTCAGCTCGTCGATGGTGGCGCCCATCGCGGCCAGGGTCAGCCCGGCGACCTGGGTGTCTATCGCGGCCGGCATCGGGTGCACCCCGGCCGCGAGCCCGCTCTGGCCGCTCAGCAGCCAGGTCAGCGCGACCGCCTGGGCTGCGAACGACAGGTCCATGACGGCGGCCGGATTGCCCTCGGCCGCGATCAGGTTCACGACCCGCCCACCGGCCAGCAGGATCAGCCGCCGGCCGCTGTCCAGCACGTACTCATCGGCATGCGGGCGCACCCCCGGGTTGACCTCCAGGGCCAGGCTGGCCAGCTCCCGTACGTCGATCTCGACGTCGAAGTGGCCGGCGTTGGCCAGCACCGCGCCGTCCCGCATGGCCGCCATGTGCGCGGCCGTGATCACGTCCCGCGACCCCGTGGCCGTGATGAACACGTCGCCCTCGGGAGCGGCCTGCGCCATCGGCAGGACCCGGTACCCGCGCATGATCGCGTCCAGGGCCCGGACCGGGTCGACCTCGGTCACCACCACCCGGGCGCCCAGCCCGGCCGCGCGCTCGGCGATCGCGCTGCCGCACGAGCCGTACCCAGCCACCACCACGGTCTTGCCGGCCAGCAGGACGTTGGTGGCCCGCAGCAGACCGTCGATCACCGACTGGCTGGTTCCGTATCCGTTGTCGAACATCCGCCTGGTCACCGAGGCGTCCGCGGCCACGACCGGGAACGCGAGCGTTCCCGCGGCCGCCATCCGGCGCAGCCTGGCCACCCCGGTCGAGGTCGACTCGCAGCCGCCGATCACCCCGGCCAGCAGGTCGGCCCGCTCGGCGTGCAGGGTCGTCACCAGGTCACCGCCATCGTCGATGACCAGGTCGGGAGCACCGTCCAGGGCCTGATGCAGATGCGCGTAATAGGTCGCCCGGTCCACCCCGGCCCGCGCGGCCACGAACACCCCGGGCTGGCTGGCCAGCGCGGCCGCGATGTCGTCCTGGGTCGACAGCGGATTCGAAGCGGCCAGGTGGACCCGGCCGCCGCCGGCCGTTATCAGGCCGACCAGGACCGCGGTCTCGGCCGTGAGATGCAGGCACGCGGCGACCGAACGGCCGGCGAACGGCTGCCGGGCCCGGTAGTCCTGGCTCAGCAGACCGAGCACCGGCATGGCCCTGGCCGCCCAGGCGATCCTGGCCTGCCCGTCGGCGGCCAGCCCGGGGTCAGCGATCTCGGAGCCGAACTCCCCGCCGAACTCGCCGCTCACCGCGCGGTCCGGCCGGACCGCGCGGTGACCCGTCGCCGCATCGGTCAGTACCGGTAGTGGTCCGACTTGTACGGGCCCTCGACCGGGACGCCGATGTAGTTCGCCTGCTCCTTGGTCAGCTCGGTGAGCTTGACCCCGAGCGCGTCCAGGTGGAGCCGCGCGACCCGCTCGTCGAGCAGCTTGGGCAGGACGTGCACGCCCAGCGGGTACTCCTCGGTCCTGGTGAACAGCTCGATCTGGGCCAGGACCTGGTTGGTGAAGCTGGAGGACATCACGAAGCTCGGGTGCCCGGTCGCGTTGCCCAGGTTCAGCAGCCGGCCCTCGGACAGCACGATGATCGAGTGCCCGTCGGCGAATACCCACTCGTCGACCTGCGGCTTGATCGTGTTCCGCTTGATCCCCGGCAGCCTGGACAGCCCGGCCATGTCGATCTCGTTGTCGAAGTGGCCGATGTTGCCGACGATCGCCTGATGCTTCATCCGGCTCATGTGCTCGGCCGTGATGATGTGCAGGTTGCCGGTGGCGGTCACGAAGATGTCGGCCGAGCCGATCACGTCGTCCAGGGTCTGCACCTGGAACCCGTCCATCGCCGCCTGCAGCGCGCAGATCGGGTCGATCTCGGCGATGATCACCCGGGCTCCCTGGCCGCGCAGCGACTCGGCGCAGCCCTTCCCGACGTCGCCGTAGCCGCAGATGACCGCGACCTTGCCGCCGATCAGCGTGTCGGTGGCCCGGTTGATGCCGTCGACCAGGGAGTGCCGGCAGCCGTACTTGTTGTCGAACTTGGACTTGGTCACCGAGTCGTTGACGTTGATCGCCGGGAACCGCAGCGTGCCTTCCTTGGCCATCTCGTACAGCCGGTGCACGCCGGTGGTGGTCTCCTCGGTCACGCCGAGGATCTGGCCCGCCGTCCTGGTCCACTTCTGCGGGTCGGCGGCCAGGCTGGCCCTGAGCAACCCGAGAACGACCTGCCACTCCTCGGGGTCGTCATCGGCCGCGGCCGGTACCGCGCCGGCCGCCTCGAACTCCGCGCCCCGGTGCACCAGCAGCGTGGCGTCGCCGCCGTCGTCCAGCAGCATGTTCGGGCCGCCGCTCTGCCCGTCAGTGCCGTCGGGCCAGGTCAGTGCCTGCTCGGTGCACCACCAGTACTCGGGCAGGGTCTCGCCCTTCCAGGCGAACACCGGGATCCCGCGCGGGTCGTCCGGGGTCCCGTCGGGCCCGACCGCCACTGCGGCGGCCGCGTGGTCCTGGGTGGAGAAGATGTTGCAGCTCGCCCAGCGGACCTGCGCGCCCAGCGCGACCAGCGTCTCGATCAGGACGGCGGTCTGCACGGTCATGTGCAGCGAGCCAGTGATCCTGGCGTTGGCCAGCGGCCGGGATCCGCCGTACTCCTCGCGCAGCGCCATCAGGCCCGGCATCTCGTGCTGGGCCAGCCGGATCTCGTTGCGGCCGAACTCGGCCAGGGAGAGGTCGGCGACCTTGAAGGGGACGGGCTCGGCAGCCATCTGCGCTCCTGTCTGGGATGTGAACTCATCGTCGCTGGCACTGGTCCACTCCGACGGTACGAGATGCCGGGGGGATCACGCACCCTCAGGGCGGTGTTCCTGACACAAATTTGTTAAAATCACTGTCATGCGCATCACGGAGGCCGCGAACCGGCTCGGCATCTCGCCGCGGATGCTGCGCTACCGGGAGTCGCTCGGGTTGCTGCCGGCGGTGCGGCCGGGTCCCGCGCGGCCAGTCCCGGCGCGGCCAGCCCCCGCGCACCGCCAGTTCGGCCAGGCCGACCTCGATGCGGTCGCCCTGGGCCTGGCCATCGAACAGCGGTACGACATCAGCCCGGCCGCACTCGCCTTCGGGCTCCGGGTGCTTGCCGACCCGGCTGCGCGGACCCAGGTCGCCGAGCTCGGCCGCCGCACCGGGCGGATCAGGCCGCTTCCGGCGATGGCGATGGATTTCGAAAAGGAGCGCGCCCTGCGCATGCTGGGCAACGCCGGGCCGGCCAGGCCGGCAACGCCGCCCGGCCGCCAATCCTGACCCTTTCCCGCCCGCGTCTTGGGATTTTCCTTCAGCGCCACCGGGAACGCCCTTCCTGGTTACCTCACCGGCACTACGAGCATTCCCCGCTGCCTCGGCATCAGGCTGCCGTTCGCGGAAGGACGCGGGAATGTCGTATCAGGCCAGGCACCGCCGGATTCCGCTGGCCCGGGCCGCGGCTGCGATCATGGCCGGAGCGGCCGGGACGGCCGGAGCCGCCGGGACGCCGGCCGCAGGTCGCGGCGCGGCCAGAACCGCGCCCCGCATTCACCCGGCCACCCTGCTGCTGCTCGCCGGGGTGACCGCGATGGCGGCCGCGCTGACCAGGTTCGCGCTGCACGCGGCCGAACCGTCCTTCCTCGCCCGCATGTACGACCTCGGCATCTACCGCGACGGCGGCCTTATCGTGCGGCACGCGTACCACTTCAGGTCAGGCCGGCCGACACCGCTGTACGACTGGGTCTCGCCCGGCGGCGGCAACCCGTTCACCTACCCGCCGTTCGCCGCCGGCGTGTTCGCGGTGATGTCGTTCCTGCCGCTGCTGGCCCTGCAATGGGGCATGACCGGCCTGAGCCTGGCGGCCCTGGCCGCGGCGGTATGGCTCGGCCTGGACGCGGCCGGCCTGGCCCGCGGCGCCGCCCGGGCCAGCGCCGCCCGCGCCGGCTGTGCACTGCTGGCCTGCGCGGCAGCGCTGTGGACTCATCCCGTCCAGTCCGACCTCGGCCTCGGCCAGGTGAACTTGCTACTGGTAGCCGCCATCATGTGGGACCTATCAGCCGGAACTCCAGGCCGTGGTACTGCCGGCGGTACCCGCTGGCGGGCCGGGGCACTGACCGGAGTCGCGGCCGGCATCAAGCTGACGCCGCTGATCTTCCTGCCGTACCTGCTGCTGACCCGCCGGTTCCGGCAGGCGGGCATGGCCGCGGCGGCGTTCGTGCTGACCGTCGCGGCCGGCTTCGCGGCGATGCCCGGCGCGTCGGCCGCATACTGGCGCAGCGGGCTGTTCGACCGGGCCAACGGCACGCCGAAGGCGAACGTCGAGTTCTTCTTCGCCTCGGCCTGGAACCAGTCGCTGCGCGGGCTGCTCAGCCGCTACCTGCAGCATGCGCAGGTCGCCGCGATCCCCTGGGTGATCGCCGCGGTTCTGACGCTGGTACTCGGCCTGGCCGCCGCGACCTGGCTCGACAAGGACGGCTACCGGACGCTCGGCGTCCTGACCTGTGCGCTGACCGGGCTGCTGGTCTCGCCGGTCAGCTGGCTGCACCACTGGGTCTGGATCGCGCCCTGGCTGGCCGCCCTGACCGCGCTCGCACTCCGCAGTCGCGGCGCGGCAAGGTGGCGGTGGGCCGGCCTGGCCGCGCTGGCATGGCTGATCTTCGCGGCCGGCCCTAGCCTGGCCCCGCTGACCGGCAGCCAGCGAGCGCTCGACGTGATCACCGACGTGCCGATGAAGCAACCTCTGAGCTGGCACGGAATCGACGTCCTGACCGGCAACGCCTACGTCCTGGCCGGCCTGGCGGGCCTGCTCGCGTTGTTCGGCTGGGGCGTCGCGCGGGCCTTCGCCCACCCGTCGAAAGCCCGCCTAGCCGGCTCGGAACCCGTTACATCTTCGACCGCCACCCCAGAACCCGCCGACGGTGATCAGCCCGGCCCAGAACCCGCCGGCCCAGAACCCGCCGGCCCCATTGCCGTCAGCCCGCCATCCGGCGGCTGACGCCCGGCGACCTCCGTCCTCGCCTGCTAAGAAGGCCACGGCCCACGGGACGTCAACTGCAAGGACTGGGTGGAGTTTGCGCGCTATGGCGCCAATAACTCCACCCGTACTTTGCGGTCGGCCTTGTGAGGCCAGGAGCCTGGTCCGCAGGCGCTTTCGTGGAGCGCGGGAGCCTGGTCCGCAGTTTGATCTCGCGGGCCGCCGGCGGCCGGCGGGGCGTCAGGGGGGCGGGGCGGGCTGAGCGCCGTCGGAGGTCTGCGGACCGTCCGCATCCTCGCCGGACG
>DASWAH010000075.1:0-8606 GCA_036391235.1 Streptosporangiaceae bacterium | reverse complement strand
GCTGGCCGCGGCGACCGCGGCCGGCTGCGTGGTGCTGGCGATCGGACTGTGGCCGCTCAGGCAGGCCCTGCACCTGTCGGCCATGCCGGGGCTGGACCGGCTCCAGCGGCGCAGCCGCCAGTCGCGGACGGCGTAATGGTTGCGATTTGAAGTAGTTTCGCCGGAACCATGCCAGTGAGCTGGCAAGAAGCCGGTATGGTCCGTCAAGCAGGAAGGGAAAGCGGGACAATGTTCAGGTACCTCATAGTCCTGCTCTGGCCGGCTGTCATCGCGGTGCTTATCGGGGGCGCTTACCTCCTGACCCGCCGCAGCAGCGACGGCCTGAGCGGCGACGGGCTGACGCCGCGGGACGGCCGGCGCCGTCACGGTCACCGGGGCGCAGGCATCTCATCGCTGCGCGACTCGACCACCGGGGCCGGTCAGATCATCCTCGTCGCGGTCGTCGGCGGCGCGGTAGCCGTCGGCGTCATGTCGCTGCTCGGCCTGCTGGTCGTGCATCATGGGCTGACCATCGACAAGCCGATCTTCACCTGGATGCAGACGCACCGCGTGCACGTCATGAAGTCGCTGATGGAACGGCTCACCAAGATCGGCGACACCTGGACGACCTGGGGCGCGGCGGCTGCGGCGGCCGTCTGCCTGGCCGTGACCTGGCGAGAGAAGCGCTGGGTTCCTCCGGTCGCGCTGGCCACGCTGATCGTGGTCGATCACTTCGCCACGCTCGCCCTCCGGCACGAGTTCGAACGGCTCGGGCCACCGACCAGCCCGCTCGGTACGTATCCCTCGGGCGGCTGTGACCGCTGCATCGTGTTCTTCGGGCTGATCGCCTACCTGCTCTGGCGTGAGTTCAGCGGTCGCCGGGCGACCGCGATCTGGGCCGGAGCGGCCGTCCTCGCGCTCGGCTTCAACGAGGCCTACAGCCGCGTCTACCTGTCCTTGCACTGGTTCACCGACTCGCTCAGCGGGCTGCTGTACGGCGGGCTGCTTCTAGCCGGCATGATCATCGCGGTCCAGCTTGTCGCCGGCCGGCCGGTTCAGCCCCTGACCGACCGCCAGGCGGAAGGGGTGCCCGCCGGCCTGGCTGCCGAAGATCCGGTCGCATGACCCATCGTGGTACCGGCGCCGCCCGGTCGCGGCTGCCTGCGCTGACGGTGGCAGGCGCGGTGCTGACGGTAGCCGTCCTCGCCGCGGTCGGGTTCATCCTGCACGGGACATCAGGCTCCGGATCGGCCAGCCCGTCCGGGTTCAGCTCGGCGGACGGAAGCCAGCACCCGCCATCTGGCCACGGCAGCGACCCGGCCCCTGGCCGCTCGCCGTCCCCCAGCCCGTCACCGTCAGGAGCGGCGGCCGGCTCGGCGGCCCGGCTGATCCCGGCAGCCGGCGCCTACCTCGGCGCCTATGTGCAGCCTGCCGAGTACACGCCGGGCGGCGAGATCTCGGCGGTGTCGGCCTTCGAGCGCTCCATCGGCGGGCCGATTCAGCTCGTGCACACCTACCACGCCTGGGATGACCCGTTCCCGGACTACGCCGATCGCTACTTCGTCCGTACCGGGAAGGTGCTGCTGCTGACCTGGGGCGGAAATCCCGACACCAAGCGCATCGCCGCAGGCGGCGACGACGCCCTGATCCGGGCCAGAGCCGAGGCGATCAAGCGCCTGCACCGCCCGGTCCTGCTGGAGTTCCGGCACGAGATGGACCGGCCCAACCTGCAATGGACCATCCATGGCCCGCGGAACTACATCGCGGCCTGGGATCACATCAGGGCCATCTTCCGCCAGGCCGGAGCCGACAATGTGGGCTGGGTCTGGTGCCCCACCGGTTACGGGTTCAACGACGGCCGGGCTCAGCCGTTCTACCCCGGCAACAACGAGGTCGACTGGGTCTGCGCGGACGTGTACGCGCCGAGCGCCCGGCAGTCGCTGCAGCAAGTCGCCGCACCGTTCCTGCGCTGGGCCCGGCATACCGGCAAGCCGGTCATGATCGGCGAGTTCGGCGTCGGCGGCAGCCCGGTCGACTGGCCGATCTGGCTGCTCGCGGCGGGCGAACTGGTGAAGACCGACCATCAGATCAAGGGCATCGCCTACTTCGACGCCAACGGCACCGACAGCAACGGGCGGACGTTCCAGTACTGGCTCGGCGGCGAGACCTCCGCGCTGCGGATGTTCGCCAAGCTGCGGTCCTGGCCGACCTTCCAGCCGGGCCAGCCGGGCCAGCCAAACCAGCAGGGCCAGCCGACCCGCGCGGCCGCGCCGTGATCGCCGTGTCGGCCCCGCCCGGCGATGACCGGGCGAGCTACCTGCGCGAGGTCGGCGCGCTGCTGTGGCCGGCCCCGGCCAGCGTGACGCTGACCAGGCCGGGGCGGGTAGCCAAGCCAGGACCGGCCGGTACGCACGATCTGATGGTGCTGCCCGGGCTGCGCCGCCCGCGGCTGATCGTGCCGTCCGGTCCGCGCGCGGCGGCCGCCGCCGTGCGCCGGTACGGCGAGCCGGCTTCGGTCAGAGCCCGGCTGGCCACCAGGACGCTGTCGGTGACGCTCGGCTCCGGGCTCGGCCGGGTCCTGCTGCGGGACCGGCTGCGGGTGCACGTACCCGACGGCGCCGACACCATCGAGGCGTACCTGGCCGGGGTACTCGGCCAGCCGGTCGCGATCAGCTTGCACCTGGGGGCCAGGCGGGCCAACCGCAAGCCCGTGCTGCAGGTACTGACCCCGGCCGGGGAGACGATCGCGTTCGTCAAGATCGGCGTCAACCCGCTGACCGCCGAACTGGTCAGGGCCGAGCGGGACGCGCTCGCCCGGCTGGCCGCGGCCGGGCTGCGCACCATCGGCGTGCCCGACGTGCTCAGCTACGGCACCTGGCGCGGCCTGGAGGTGCTGGTCCTCGGCGCGCTGCCGGTCTGGCAGCGGCGGGTACCGCTGGCGGCCGGGCAGCTCGGCTCGGCCATGACCGAGGTGGCCCGGGCGGGCGGGACACGAACCGGGACGCTCGGGGCCAGCGAGTACTGGCGGCAGCTCGCCCGCCGCCTGGACGCCGCCGGCCAGGGAACCGAGCACGACGAGCTGCGGGCCGCGGTCGGGCGGCTCGGCGCGGTGGCCGGCCAGCAGACCCTGAGCTTCGGCGCCTGGCACGGCGACTGGACCCCGTGGAACATGGCCAGCACCGAGGACGGATTGCTGGTCTGGGACTGGGAACGATTCACGACGGGGGTTCCAGCCGGTTTCGACGCGCTGCATTACTGGCTGCAAGCCCAGGTGGTCGGGGGCAAGGACGACCCGGCGCAAGCCGCCGCGGACTGTGTCGCGCAGGCGGCCGGCCTGCTGGCCCCGCTGGGCGTGCCGCCCGATCAGGCCCCGGCGACCGCGCTGGCCTACCTGGCCGACCTGTCGGTCAGGTACCTGGCCGACAAGCAGGAGCAGGCCGGTGCCCGGCTGGGCGCGCCACGGCGCTGGCTGATCCCGGCACTGGCGGCCGGGACGGCCCGGCTGCCGGGGCAGGGCCACGACGAGAAGGAGTGAGATGGCCAGATCGGTGGCACCGCCCGCCAAACGGGCCGCGCACGTTGTCTCGGTGACAGCCGGCCGGCTGACCAGCCCGGCCCGGATGCTTCCCGGCTTCCTGATCGTGGGCGCCCAGCGGTGCGGTACCACCTCGATGTACCGCACCCTCAGCCAGCACCCTGACGTGCTCAAGGCTGTGCTGCACAAGGGCGTGCACTACTTCGACATGAACTACGACCACGGCCTGAGCTGGTACCGGGCCCACTTCCCGCTGCGGGTCAGGGCCCGCCGCGCTGGCCGAACCGCGCTGACCTTCGAGTCGAGCCCGTATTACATGTTCCACCCGCTGGCGGCCGGGCGGATCGCCGCCGACCTGCCCGAGGTCAAGCTGATCGTGCTGGTCCGCGACCCGGTGGAGCGGGCCTACTCGGCCCACGCGCACGAGCTGGCCAGGGGGTTCGAGGACCAGCCGTTCCCGCGCGCGCTCGAGCTGGAGCCCGAGCGGCTGCGCGGCGAGGCCGAGCGGATGCGCCGCGATCCCGGCTACCTCAGTCACGCACACCAGCACCAGGCCTACTGCGCGCGCGGCCGGTACGCCGAGCAGCTGGAGGTCCTGGACCGGCTGGTCGGCCGGGAGCGCCTGCACGTGGTCGACAGCGGCGACTTCTTCACCAAGCCAGAGCCGGTCTACGACGCCGTGCTGGACTTCCTCGGTTTGCCCAGGCACGAATACCCCGAGTTCGAGCGGCACAATGCCAGGCCGCGGTCACCGATGGTGGCCGGGCTGCATGACGAGCTCAGCGAGTACTTCGCGCCCTACGACGACCGGCTGGTCAGCTGGCTTGGCCAGATCCCGAGCTGGCGGAGGTAGCCCGGTCACGGCGCAGCCGGTGCCAGCCGCTCGCCGCCAGCAGCCAGAACGCGAACGGCAGGTCATCGGCAAGGTACCGGCGCACGAGCCGCCGCGGCTCCTTGAGCAGCCGGTAGGACCATTCCATGCCGATCCGCTGGACCCAGGCCGGCGCCCTCGACACCTGCCCGGCCGCGAACGGGATCGCGGCACCGCAGCCGATGAACCACGCCTGCGGCAGGACCGCCCGCAGCCGGGCGATCAGTAGTTCCTGCTTGGGAAACCCGAGGCCGACGAAGACCAGCCTTGGCTGGCTCGCCTCCAGCAGGCCGGTGAGCTCGCTGATGTCGCCGGCGGCGGCGTCGAACCGGTCGGGCGGCGAGTAGGCGCCGGCCACCTTGAGGCCGGCGAACCGCGCGGCCAGCCGGCCGGCCGCCAGTTCGGCCACGCCCGGCTGGCCGTCCGTGCCGGGCAGGCCGCCGACCAGGAACACCGGCCAGGAGCCGGTCTCAGCGGCCCGCGACAGCGAGAAGATCAGGTCGGCCCCGGTGACCCGCTCGGGCAGCGGATCGCCCGCTAGCCGGGAAGCCCACAGCAGCGGCATGCCGTCAGGAACGACCAGCGACGCGCTCTGCACGAGGGCCCGGCTGGCGGGGTCCCGTCTGGCCCGGCGGCAGATGTCGACGTTCGGGGTGACGATCGTGCCGCCCGAGCCCGCCGTGATCGCCGCGGCGACCTGGCGGATCAGGTCCGCCTCGGAGATCTTGTCGAAGTCCAGCCCGGCCAGGCTGACGCGCCCGGTCATGGTCAGATCCCGTGCCCGCGGGCGTGCAGCGTGCGCAGCACCCGCTCGCCGGAGACGGCTCCCGCCGCCACGGCCATGGCGAACGGAACCCGGCGCTCGTGCCAGTTGCGGCGGAGCGCCCTGGCCGCCCACCGGCAGGATTCGCGCCGCCTGCCCAGGCACGCGTAAGCGAACGCGATCTGCGCGTACACCCTGGCCGCGCCGGCCCGGTCGGCCGCGATACCCGGGTGGTGGTCCAGCATCCACAGCAGGCCCTGCGCCTTGGTCTCCCACTGCCGGGAGTAATGCGATCCCGCGCCCCAGGCCACCTCGACCAGCGGCCGGTCCACGTGGACGATGGGCCGCCGGGCGGCCGCCCGCAGCGCCAGGTCCCAGTCTTCGTTCTGGCTGGCCGGGATGGTCTCGTCGACCAGGCCGATGTCATCAAGCAGGGCGCTCCGCCAGGCCAGGTAGGTCGAGGAGTGCACCATCACCATCCGGGACCGCAGCAGCGCGGCGTGCGTCACCCGATCGGTGCCGGCCAGCCGGGGATGGGTCGTGCCTTCGAACCTGACCGCGATGCCGCAGCTGGCGAACTCGGCGCCGGCCACCGCGCGGAGCGCGGTGACCTGAGCGGTCAGCTTGCCCGGCTGCCAGAGGTCGTCGTCGTCGCAGAACGCGATCAGGTCGGTGTCCAGGGCCAGGATCCCGGTGTTCCGCGCACCGGCGAGGCCCCGGGTCCGGTCGTTGGCCAGCACGATGACCCGGTCGGCGGCCAGGCTCTGGTCGGGGGCGGTCCCGTCGAACACCACGGCCGCCCGCAGGTCGCCCGGGTAGTCCTGGGCCAGCACCGACTCCAGGGCGGCGCGCAGCTCCACCGGGCGGCTGTGCGCCGGGAGCACCACCCCCACCGAAGGCCAGGACGTCACGCGGCCCGCCCGACGTAGCCGTAGTGGCTGAGCAGCGGAAGCGTCATCGCCGTCACCGTGCGGCGGTGCGAGTCCGGCATCGCCTGGCGCCAGCGCTCGTCGCTGCGAATCGTGATCGGCCCGGTGGAGAAGCGCATCGGATTGCCCGATGCCGTGTGGGCCTGGTGCAGCACGGCGCACGGCACGTCATCCTGGGTGCTCACGAAGTCCAGGTCGGCCTGGCCGACCCGGACACCGGCGAACCGGGCGGCCGCAGCCAGCGTGCGCGCGGGTTCGCTCACCAGGTCCTCGTACCTGATCCGCAGGATCGGCGTGCCCCGGCGGCCCAGTATCTGCAGCGCGCCGTTCTGCATGTTCCACTGGCCCGCCGCCAGCACCGGCGGGTAGGTGGTCATGTAGCTCTCGCCGCTGGCGTCCGGCCGCGCCACCTTGGTCGTCCACGAGTAGGCGACCGCCCGGCTGTCCCTGACCACGTGAATCACTCGCAGGTCGACGTCGGGCCGGCGGCTCAGGCAGAACGCCAGGGAGGCGTGCTTGCTGGAGTCGATCACCGTCTGGCTGCCGCTGACCGTGCCGATGGCCCGGTAGACCCGCAGGTAATAGTCGGTGTACTCGGCGAGCTGACGGCGGGTGCGGGTGGCCAGCCGCGGCCCGGCCAGCATCGGGATGAACCTGGTCCTGTCCACCGACTCCCGGAGCTCGGTCACGCGCTCCTGGCTGACGTTCTGCCAGCCGCCGAACGCCTCCTGCCCGACCCGGCTCCAGAACGGGCACTTCGCGAACGGCTCGCCGCACCCGCAGCGCTCGTTGTCGACGATTCCCCGCTGCCACATGTGCACGACCTCGCCGGCCGCGCAGACTCCTGGCAACTCGCCCAGCAAGCGCTCGAGCAGCGTGCTTCCGCTGCGGCCCAGGCCACCTAGATAGACGACGCGCATATTGTCGAGCACCCGATCCCCAGCTCTGCCGTTCATGAGTCGCGGGGGAAATACCCGCCAAGCGTCCGAGCGGTTACAGGATACTAAATGTGCGCTTCTTGCTTACAAGATTCACAAGAAGTGTTACTCTCCGCTGTACCCGGCGAAACTGCACAAATCGTAACAAGCGAACGAAATTCTGGAACTCCCGGGCGATCGACTCCCGGACTTGCGGCTACGGGGCGTACGGCAGGAAGCAGATCCCGGCCAGGCCAGCCACGCCGCCGCAGGACTGCGCGCCGAGGTAGTTGTCGCTGGCGATCCACAGCCCGGCCGAGGTGACCAGCATGTCGTCGGCGCCCAGTCCCCTGGCCCTGGTGTACCGGGGCTGCTGGCCGGCCAGCAGGAGCTGGCCGGTGGCCGGGACCAGCCCTTCCATGCCAGGGTCGGCGATCCCGCCGGGTCCGAGGGCATCGCAGCCGTCGGGGTTGTCCGAGTACCGCTCATGGCCGGCGAAGTACACGGCGCTAGCGTCCGCCGCCACCGAGTACAGGGAGTCGCAGCCGGTGTAGTTGATCCACTTGAGCTGGGGGTGACGCTGGCTGGCCGAGAAGGCCGAGGCTGTATCGCACATGCCGCGCAACGGCAGCCCTGACCGGTAGTTCCACGGCCGGTATCCGGTGCTGGCCAGGTAGACCGTGCTGTCGTCGGGCGACCACGCACCGGCCCTGATGTAGAAGGGCTCGCCCCGCGCGCAGTTGTAGTAGTAGCCGTGCGGCGGGTATCCGGCCCGGCCGTCGAATCGCGGCGACGTCCAGCCGGTCAGCGTGGCCCGTGGCCGGCTGGCCAGGTTCACCATGAACACCTGGTGGCGCCGCTTCCCGGCCACGGTAGTGAAGTCACCCTCGACCAGGTCGAGCCGGCCTGAGTGGCTGATCTGCTGGTTGTAGATCTTGGTGTCGTTCGCCGCCACGCCCGGGTAGGTCATGTGCCCCGAGATGTGCAGGTGCAGCAGCCCGTCGTCCCGCCCGGTGACCGCGTTCAGGCTGGCCAGGTACGGATCGGACGAGCTCCCGTTGATGGAGGTGAAGTAGCCGCCGGCCAGCACGTGGTTCTGGTAGCTGGCCAGGGTCTCGACCTCGCGGTTGGCCGAGTGCCGGAACGCGCCGATCAGCGACCCGGTGCCGGTCGTGCTGACCTCGGCCAGGTGGCCGGCCTGACGGCCCGCGACCTTGGTGAAATTGCCGCCCAGGTAGGCCCGCGAGCAGTGGCCAGAATTGAAGGCGATGGTGTCGACCATGCCGTTCGTTCCGGGGTTCCAGCCGGTCATCGTGAACGGCGCCGTCGCCGAGAAGCTGAACGCGTTGTTCCGCCGGTACGTCCGGCCGCCCTGCTGGACCACCGTGAAGTGGCCGACCGCGTACATGACTCCGCCGCACTCGACGAGCTGGCGGACCCGTTCGGCAGGCTGGGTGCTGGCCGGGAAGCTCGGCGTGCCGGTCACCGGCTGACCGGAGACCGGTCCGGCCGCACCGGGAACGGCACCGGCGCGCGGAGCGGCCACGGCGACGCCCGCGGGCGGCAGCGTACTGGCCGCGACGCCCAGCAGGGCGGTCAGGCCGGTCAGCCA
>DASWAH010000074.1:0-6431 GCA_036391235.1 Streptosporangiaceae bacterium | reverse complement strand
CGGATTTGCACCATCATCCACGGGAACGGGCGCCCGGACTAGGCCATGGCGACCCGCCCGCGGCCGTGCAGGCCCGGTCCAGCTCGCGGTGGGCCCGCAACGTGTACCATGCGAGCACCGTATTTCCGGTTCGCGACATTGGTGTTCCGGCCCGCTCTTGCTAGTGCACACCTGCTTCCGTCAGGATCTAGGCTCGATCACAGCACGACGCCGTACCGTTTCCTTAATGGGCCGCCGACCCAGGGCGCGGATCGGCGGCGCCGATCCGCCCGGCTAGTTGGTTCCTGGAGCAAAATCCGATGACACTCGCACTGCGTTACGCGGTCCGCTCGGATGTCGGCCTGCTCAGAGAGGGCAACGAGGACTCGGCCTACGCCGGGCCGCATCTGCTCGCGGTCGCGGACGGCATGGGCGGTTACGAGGCCGGCGAGGTCGCCAGCGCCGCGGTCATCTCCACCGTGGCGCCGCTCGATCGCCGCGCGATGCCGGAATCAGAGCTAATCGACGCGCTGGCCGGCGCGGTCACCACGGCCAAGCAGGCACTGCGCAGGATCGTGGACGCGGACCCGGCCGTCGGCAGCATGGGAACCACGCTGACCGCGATGCTCTGGTCCGGCGAGTCGGCCGCCATCTGCCACATCGGCGACTCGCGGGCCTATCTGGTGCGGGACGGCGACCTGTACCAGATCACCCACGACCACACGTTCGTCCAGGCGCTGATCGACCAAGGCCGGATCAGGCCGGAAGAAGCGTCCACCCACCCGCAGCGCTCCCTGCTGCTGCGGGCCCTCGACGGGCGTACCGACGCCGACCCTGACCTGGCCATGCTCACCGCCGAGCTCGGCGACCGGTACCTGATCTGCTCGGACGGCCTGCCGGTGGCGGTCAGCGACGACGCGATCCTGCAGTCCCTGGTGTCGGTGGCCGATCCGGCGGAGGCCGTGGTCGGGCTGATCGACCTGGCCATCAAGGGCGGCGCACCGGACAACGTCACCTGCATCGTGGCCGACGTCATCGACTCGTCCGGCAGCATCCCGCCGACCAAGGCCCCGGTCGTGGTCGGCGCCGCGGCCGCTACCGCCGACAACGACACCAAGCCGTTCAGCCGCCCGATGACCGGCGGCGGCGGCGGTTCGGGCGGCGTCACCACGCTCGGCGCGATGCCCGCGACCGCGGCCAGATCAGGAACCACGATCCCGGGTACCGCCCGCACTCAGCCCGCGGCCGGGAGCGGGCCCGCCGGGCGGCACGCCGCCGCCGACGCAGCGGCCGCCGAAGACGAGGACGAGGGCGCGGTCTTCCCGCGCCGGCGCCGGCGGTGGCCGGTCATGACCTCGATCCTGGCGCTGTTCGTCTTGCTGGTGGCGGCCGGGCTGGTCGTCGGCTACCAGTACGTCAACAGCCAGTACTACGTCGGCACGGCCAACGGCCAGGTGGTCATCTACCGCGGCCTTGACCAGAGCCTGCTCGGCATCTCGCTGCACAGCGTCTACCGGCAGACGGGGGTCCCGGTCTCCGGGATCACGACCACCGACGCGGCCGCGATCAGGCAGAGCACCAGCGGCAGCCTGACCGAGGCGACCCGGTTCGCCGGCAACATCAAGTCCCATTACCAGGCTTGCGTGACGGCCCGCGCGGCCGTGCGGACCTGGTACAAGGACAAGCCCAAGCCGATCCCGGTCAAGAGCAAGAAGACCGGCAAGATCATCAGGTACATCCAACCGCGCTACCGGCCCAAGCCCATCGTGCCTGCCGACTGCCCGCCCGCGGCATCGGGCGCCTGAGCCGCCCCGTGGTTCAGCCCGTGAGTGATCAGTCCGGTCGCGGCCGCGCCGTCCTGGTCACCGGCGCCTCGCGGGGCATCGGACGAGCCGTGGCCCAGGCGTTCGCCTCAGCCGGTGACCGGGTCGCCCTGCACCACCGCGACTCGGCGGCCCTGGCCGGCGAGCTGCTGGCCGCCCTGCCCGGGTCGGGACACGTGATCGTCCAGGCTGACCTGGCCGACCCCGAGGCTGTGCGCGCGATGACCGACGAGGCGGCCGGCCGGCTCGGCGGACTCGATGTGCTGGTCAACAACGCGGGCGTGTTCACCGCGCACCCGGTCACCGAGGTGTCCTACCAAGACTGGCAGGAGCAGTGGCAGCGCACGCTGGCGGTGAACCTGACCGGGCCGGCCAATGTCATCTGGTGTGCGGTCCGGCACCTGCGGGGGCGAGGCGGCCGGATCGTCAATGTCTCCTCCAGGGGCGCGTTCCGGGGCGAGCCTGACTCGCCGGCTTACGGCGCGAGCAAGGCCGGGCTGAACTCGCTGACCCAGTCGCTGGCGATCGCGCTGGCCCCGCACCGCATCGCGGTCACCGCGGTCGCGCCGGGCTTCGTCGCGACCGACATGACCAACGAGCACCTGAAGCCGCCGCGCGGGGACGCGATCAGGGCCCAGAGCCCGTTCGGCCGGGTCGCCGAGCCCGAGGAGATCGCGGCGGCCGTGCTCTACCTCGCCTCCGGCCCGGCCGGCTGGGCCAGCGGCGCCGTCCTCGACCTGAACGGCGCCTCGTACTTCAGGTAACGGCTAGGCGGACCCGGCCGGGCCAGTGCGGCCGAGGGCCTTGCTCAGGAAGGCGAGGACGTCAGCGTCCTCGGCGATGATCTTGCTGGTCGGCTTGCCGGCCCCGTGGCCGGCCGAGGTCTCGATCCTGATCAGCACCGGCGCGTCGCCACCCTGGGCGGCCTGCAGCGCGGCCGCGAACTTGAACGAGTGGCCTGGCACCACCCGGTCGTCGTGATCGCCGGTCAGCACCAGGGTCGGCGGGTACTGCTCGCCCGGCCTTATGTTGTGCAGCGGCGAATAGGCCCGCAGCCAGCGGTACTGCTCGGGATCGTCGGGGCTGCCGTAGTCCGAGACCCAGGCCCGGCCGACCGTGAACTTGTGGAACCGCAGCATGTCGAGCACGCCGACGGCCGGCACGCAGGCACCGAACAGCTCGGGGTGCTGGGTCAGGCAAGCGCCGACCAGCAGGCCGCCATTCGACCCGCCCATGATCGCGATCCGGTCCGGGCGTGTCCAGCCCGAGCTGGCCAGCCAGCGGGCGCTGGCGCAGAAGTCGTCGAACACATTCTGCTTGACCGCCAGCCGGCCGCCGTCGTGCCAGGCCCGGCCATACTCGCCGCCGCCACGCAGGTTTGCCACCGCGAGCAGGCCGCCGCTGTCCAGCCAGGCCGCGTGCAGCAGGCTGAAGGACGGGGTGATCGGGATGTCGAAGCCGCCGTATCCGTACAGCAGCGCGGGCACGTCACCGGAGGGCTCGATGTCGTCGCGCCTGGTGATCCACATGGTCAGCTCGGTCCCGTCGGCGGAGGTGACGGTGACCTGCTCGACCGGGTACCTGGCCGGGTCCATCAGCCCGCCCGACGGCCTGACCATTTCGGTCTTGCCGGTCGACAGGTCGTGTGACCACAGCGAGCCGGTCTCGGCGAACGAGGTCAGGCCGAAGTGCATCAGGTTGCTGCCCTCGCGGCCCTCGATGCCCTCGCCCTTGCGGTTCGCGTCGTCCAGCGAGTAATGCCGCGGCAGCTCGACGTCGCCGGCCGGGCTGCCATCGGCCTCGTACACGCGCAATACGGAACTGGCGTCGCGCAGGTAGTGGCAGACGAACTTGCCGCCGAACCGGTAGCAGGCCAGCAGCGTGTCCGCCTGCTCGCCGATAACCTCGGTCCAGTGCTCGCGGTCCGGCTCGTCGAGCCGGACCGCGACCAGCCGCTTGCGCTCCGCCTCGAAGTCGGTGACCAGGTAGAACGTCCCGTTCTCGGCGAACACGATGTCCGCGATGGTGTCGAAGTCACGGACCAGCGGGCGCAGCGCCGAGCCCGGCAGCTCCAGGTCCTGCACGAAGATCCTGGCCTGCGGGGCCGTCCCGGCGAAGACCGAGATGATCAGGAAATGACCGTCGTCGCTGACCTGCGCCGCCGGATACCACTCGGGGTGCTCGGGACTGGCGAACACGAGCTCGTCGTCGGCCTGCGGGGTCCCGATCGTGTGCAGCAAGATCCGCCGCAGGCCGCTCTCGGCCAGGTACTCGCTGCCGGGCACGGGCGGCTCAGGGGCCATGTAATAGAAGCCGGTCCGGTCGCTCAGCCAGGCCGCGGTGTCGGACTTTGCCCAGTCGACCACGTCGGGCAGGTCCTCGCCAGTCGCGGTGTCACGCACCCGCCAGGTCTGCCAGTCGGAACCCTTGGCGCTGGTGGCATAGGCAAGCAGCGAGCCGTCCCTGGTCAGGGAGATCCCGCTGACCGTGACAGTGCCGTCGTCGGCCAGCACGTTCGGGTCGAGCAGCAGCCGGCCCTCATCACCGGGGGCGTCGGCCACATAGAGTGCCGCCTGGTCCTGCAGCCCGGAGTTGCGGAACTGGAACCAGCGTCCGCCCCGCTCGAACGGCACTCCGTACTTCGGGTAGTCGGCCAGCTTGGCCAGCCGGGCCGCGATCGCCTCCCGGTCGGTGCCGTCGGCCAGCCAGCCGCCGGTCAGCTCGTTCTGGGCTGCGATCCAGGCCGCCGTCTCGTCCGAATTGGTGTCCTCCAGCCACCGGTACGGGTCGGGAACGTGCTCGCCGTGATACTCGTCGCCATCGGGCTTCGTCGCCGTCTGGGGGTAACTGAGCACGGTCGGACCACCTCCGGGGGATCGCGGGCGAACTGGCCACCGCCTGGCCGTTCTCGATCGTAAGCCGCTACCGCCCGGGCCAGCAATCCACGCCTGCGGAGACCCCGCTATTGCAAGTAATTTGCAAGTGACCTACTGTGGCGCCATGTCGTCAAGCCCGCAACCCCCGGCCACGGGCCGGATGGCCGCGATCAGGGCCGCCCTGACCCCGTCGGAATGGAAGCGGATGGGCGGGATGACCGCCGTGGTCGTCGGCCTGCACGTGGCCGGCTGGGGACTGCTCGCCCTCGCCGTGTCCGGCGGGACCTACCACGTCAGCCGGGGTAACGCCTTCGGGCTCGGCACCGGCGTGCTCGCCTACACGCTCGGGATGCGGCACGCCTTCGACGCCGACCACATCGCCGCGATCGACAACACCACCCGCAAGCTGGTCGGCGAGGGCAAGCGGCCGCTGTCGGTGGGATTCTTCTTCTCGCTCGGCCACTCCTCGGTGGTGTTCATTCTCGCCGTGCTGCTGAACTTCGGCATCCGCGCCCTGAACAGCCAGGTCCGCAACAACGGGTCGGCGCTGCACGGCGTGACCACCGTGATCGGCACCTCCGTCTCCGGCACCTTCCTGTACCTGATCGCGGCGCTGAACGTGGTGATCCTGATCAGCATCATCAAGGTCTTCAAGGAGATGAGGTCGGGCAAGTACAGCGATGACGAACTCGAAGAGCAGCTAGCCAAGCGCGGGCTGATGAACCGGATCCTCGGGCCGCTGAACAAGCGGGTCGACGCGCCCTGGAAGATGTACCCGATCGGCCTGCTGTTCGGGCTCGGCTTCGACACCGCGACCGAGGTGGCGTTCCTGGTGCTGGCGGGCACGGCGGTGATCAGCGGGCTGCCGTTCTACGCGGTGCTGTCCCTGCCGTTCCTGTTCGCGGCCGGCATGAGCTTGTTCGACACCGCCGACGGATGCTTCATGAACTTCGCCTACGACTGGGCCTTCGCCAGGCCAGTACGCAAGGTCTACTACAACCTGACGATCACCGGCCTGTCAGTGTTCGTGGCGTTCTTCATCGGGACCATCGAGATCCTCGGCTTGATCGGCCAGGAGGCCCACCTGAACGGTGGCTTCTGGTCGTTCCTGGCCGGCTTCAACATCAACAAGGCCGGCTTCGTGATCGCGGCCGTGTTCGTGGTCACCTGGCTGGTCGCCCTGGCCATCTGGCGGTACGGCCGGATCGAGGAGAAGTGGGACGCGGCCATGCTGGACCGCGCCGTACCCGCCGAGGCCAGCCAGACCCCGCATACCGCTGCCGGCCTGCCCTAGCGATGGCAGGATCGGCTAGGTGGAGCAGCTAAACCGCGAATACGCCGAGACGGCCCTGGACGGCGCCTACGCGCAGGTGACCGAGGCCGTCACCGGGCTGGACGAGGCCGCCTTCTTCCGCGCGAGCCGGTGTGCCGGCTGGTCGGTCGGCGACGTGCTCTACCACCAGCTGCTGGATGCCAGGCGGGCGCTCCGCACGTTCGCGACCCCGGGGTCAGGGCCGCCTGACCGCGACGACATCAGTTACTGGCGGCCGTTCGGCGCCGATGGGGAGATACCGCCGGGTAGCGACGCCGCCGCCGAGCACGCCAGGCACGTCAGGATCGCGGCCTCGGCCTTCACCCCGGCCAAGCTGATCTGGGAATGGACCGACACCGCCGAAGCGGCCGGCCGGGCCGCCCGGGCCTGCCCGCATGCAACCGTCGCCACCCAGGGTCACGTACTGCGCGTCTCCGACTT
>DASWAH010000073.1:0-7928 GCA_036391235.1 Streptosporangiaceae bacterium | reverse complement strand
GCGGCCGGCGAACTCGCCGCCGGCCGCGCCCCGGTTAACTGACCTCGCCTTACTTGCTGGCGGGCTTGGTCTTCTTGCTGGCGGTGCGCCGCGACGCCGGCTTGCCGTTGCCGGCCGCGGTCGAGCTGGCCGGTGACGCCGGGCTAGCCGGAGCCGCCTTGGCCGGAGCCGCCTTGGCCGGGCTGGTCCTGGCCGAGGTCCTGGCCGACCGGGTCTTGCGCGGCGCGGCCGTGCCGTTGTGGCTGGCCGAGGCGCCGTGAGCCTCCTCGTGAGCCGTGCTCGCGGGAGTGGTGTGCGACTCGGTCCCGATGTGGGTCGCCGTCCGGGTCTTCACGGTCGTGCCGGTCGCCTGGGCGAACGCCGACGCGGCCTGCTCGGTCAGCGGCGTGGTCACGGTGCGGACCTGGTCAGCGACCTGACGCTGAACCGACCGCACCTGGTCGGCCAGGTCCGACGCGCCGGTCCTGAACTGCTCGGGGTTCGGCAGCTTGGCGATCAGGCCGGGTGCCGTCTTGCGCAGCTGGTCGATCTGCTTCTCGGTGAGCTTGGCCAGGTACTCGGCATTCGGGATCCTGGCGACCAGGCCCGGGGCGGTCTTGCGGAGCTGGGTCAGCTGCCGCTCGGTACGCCGGGCGAGCTGGTCGGGGCTCGGGAGCTTGACGTGGCTGAGATCAATGGTCGGGAGAGCGGGAAGCTGCGGCCGGATCATCTGAGCGGTGGCCGTCACGTTCTTCATGGTGGTGGTCACCCTCCGGTGCCCCTTACGGGCAGCGGCAAGGACCTGCTCCTGCAGCTCCTGCCCCACGGCGCGGGTGTCGATCATGGGGATCATCCTCCTTGGTTCCATAGCTAACTATAGTTTGCACAGCAAGATATGTCAAGCGCCGGGGACGGTGCAGCGGACTTACCCCGATTCCGCCGCCGGCAATTGCGGCGTATGGGGCTAGAACGCCGGCGAATGTGCGGCCGGAGCGGGGTAAGTGGCCGCGGGCGGGTGGTGACTTCGCTCAGGGTGGGCAGGAGCGGTCATGCGGGGCTGGGGACCGGGGTCGTTCGGGACCGCGGGCTGGGCGGGACCGGGGGCCGGGCGGGTCAGGAGAGCTGGCCGCGGGCTTTGACCAGGCCGGTCTCGTAGGCGTAGACGACGGCCTGGACCCGGTCGCGCAGGCCCAGCTTGGCCAGGACCCGGCCGACATGGGTCTTGACCGTGGCCTCGGAGACGAACAGCCGTTCCGCGATCTCGGTGTTGCTCAGGCCCTGCGCGATCAGGGTCAGCACCTCGCGCTCGCGGCTGGTGAGCCCGGCCAGGTCGTCCGGCTCGGCCGCGGCCTCGGCCGGGAACATCGGTGCGAACCGGTCGATCAGGCGCCGGGTCGTCGAGGGGGCCACCACCGCGTCGCCGGAGTGCACCGAGCGGATCGCGAACAGCAGCTCTTCCGGCGGGACGTCCTTGAGCAGGAACCCGCTGGCGCCCGCCTTGAGCGCGGCGAACGCGTACTCGTCCAGGTCGAAGGTGGTCAGCATCAGGACCCGGGGGCGGTCGCCGCGCTGGCAGATCCGCCTGGTGGCCTCGATGCCGTCCAGCTTCGGCATCCGGACGTCCATCACCACGACGTCGGCCGTGGTGGTGTGGAGCAGGTCGACCGCGGCCTGGCCGTCGCCGGCCTCGCCGACCACCGTCATGTCGGGCTGGGCGTCGAGCACCATCCGGAACCCGGCCCGCACGAGTTCCTGGTCGTCGACCAGCACAATCTTGATGCTCATGCCGCGCCGGCCCGGGCCGGGCAGGCCGGCAGCGAGGCGCGCACGGCGAAACCGCCGGCCGGGCGCGGCCCGATTTCCAGCGTTCCGCCGTAGAGCGCGACCCGCTCGCGCATGCCGGTGATCCCGTGGCCGGCTCCGTCGCACGGCGCCGCGGCACCGATGCCGTTGTCGGTCACGGTCACCTCGATAGCGTCGGGCAGGTACCGCAGCGCGACGGTTGCCTGCGCGCCGGGACCGGCGTGCTTCCTGGTGTTCGTCAAAGATTCCTGGATGATCCGGTAGGCCGCCAGTTCGGTGCCGCTGGGCAGCGGCCTGACCGAACCCTCAATAAGGCACGAAACTCCCAGCCCGCCGGCTCTGGCCTGGTCGAGCAGGTCGTCGAGCTGGCCGATGCCCGGCATCGGGGTCAGGTCGGCCGGTGTGGTTCTCGGGTCCGGTCCTGGCTCCGGGGCGAGCGGCCGGATCGGCGTCGGCGGCACCGCGGGCTGGTACGGCGGGGCAGCCGGGATCTCGCTGCCCGGTTCGGCGGCGGCCGGCGCGGGCTGGCCGGACTGGCGCAGCACGCCGAGCATGACCCGCATCTCGGCCAGCGCCTGACGTCCGGTCGCCGAGATCGCGGCGAGGGCCTGCCGGGTCCGCTCGGGGTCGCTGTCGAGCGCGTAGGCCGCCCCGTCGGCCTGCACGATCATCACGCTGACGTTGTGCGCGACCACGTCGTGCAATTCCCTGGCGATCCTGGCCCGCTCGGCCGCCGCAGCCATCTGGGCCTGCACGTCCCTGTCCCGTTCCAGCCGGGCGGCCCGCTCTTCCAGAGTCAGGTAGTACGCGCGCCGGTACCGCATCGAGTCGCCGAGCACCCAGGCCAGCATGGTCGGGGCGGCAAACAGGAAGGCTCCCGTCCCGAGCCAGCCCGCCACCCCGTTCCTCGCCAGGTGCGGGTACAGCTCGCCGAGCTCGGCGGCCGCGCCGAGCAGGCAGGCGATCAGGCCGATGACCGAGTTCCGCCGGGTCGAGTAGGCGGCCAGCGTATACAGCAGCACCAGCAGGGCCAGGTCGGCTGGCAAGGGCTTGGCCCACAGGACCAGCTGGACGGCGCCCACCGCCACTGCGGTCCAGAACGCCGCGACCGGGTGGGCCCGGCGGACGATCACCGGAATGGTCAGCGCCAGCGTGGCCAGGATGTTCCAGAGCTGGTGCATGACGATCGCCGTGACCAGGCCGCTGAAGGCCAGGACGGCGGCCAGCACGCCGTCGACCAGGCGCGGGTGGCGACGGAGCCAGGCATACACGGCGGACACGTCATTCAGGCTAACCGCGGCGGCATGGGAAAACGTCATCCCGACGGCTATCCCCCGGTCATCCGGGTGGATGATCTGGGTGGTGGCACGAAGACGGGCTGGGCGAGTAACCGGGAGTCCTGATGCCCAGGAGTGAAGGCCGCGGTCTGCCGGGCTGGCTGGAACCGCAGCTCGCCACGCTGACCAGGGAACTGTTCTCGGACCCGGCCTGGCTGTACGAGCGCAAGCTGGACGGCGAGCGCTGCCTGGCCTACGTCTCGGACGGGACGGTCACGCTGGCCACCAGGAACCGCAAGGACGTCACCGCGACCTACCCGGAGCTCACGGCCGCGCTGTCCGCCCAGGCCAGGACCGATTTCGTCGCCGACGGCGAGATCGTCGCGTTCGACGGCGCGGCCACCAGCTTCGCCCGGCTGCAGCAGCGACTCGGCGTCCGCGATCCCGATCCCGGGCTGATCCGCCGGGTGCCGGTGCGGTACTACCTGTTCGACCTGCTCTACGCCGGCGGGCAGGACCTGCGCCCGCTGCCGCTGTCGGAGCGTAAGGAACGCCTGGCCGCGGCGCTGCGGCCGGAGGATCCGGTGCGCCTGACCGAGCACAGGACCGGCGACGGCGAGAAGTACTTCGAGCAAGCCTGCCGGCAGGGCTGGGAGGGCCTGATCGCGAAGCGGGCCGACGCTCCGTACCGGGCCGGACGGAGCCGGGACTGGCTCAAGTTCAAGTGCGAGAACGGCCAGGAATTCGTGATCGGCGGCTACACAGACCCGCGCGGTTCGCGGACCCACCTGGGGGCGCTGCTGCTCGGCTATTACCGGCCGGACGAGACGCTGGCCTACGCGGGCAAGGTCGGCACCGGCTTCAGCGCGGCCGTGCTGGCCAGCCTGGCCGCCGCGCTGGCTCCGCTCGAGCAGCCCGCACCGCCCTTCGAGCCAGTGAAAGGCTTGCCGCGCAGCGGCGCCCACTGGGTCGCGCCGCGGCTGGTCGCGCAGGTGGGGTTCGCCGAGTGGACCAGCGCCGGGCAGCTGCGCCACCCGCGTTTCCTGGGTCTGCGTGACGACAAGGACCCGCGCTCGGTGGTGCGGGAGGCGGGCTGAGCGACGCTAGTTCAGCGACGGGCCGCCGCGCGACGCCGAGTCGAAGTCGCCGGTCCCGTCCCGCTGGCCTTCGCCGGCGTGCTGCGGGTAGACCGTCCGGCCGGAGACCGGGATCTTCTCCGGGTGGTTCCCGCTCGCGGAGACCTGCTTGATCTGCACGAACCGCTTGATGTCCTGCCAGCCGAACGCGAGCGCGGCACCCACCGCCGCTACCGCCCCCAGCTTCAGCGTGGTCTTGATCACGTGTGCCATCCCGAGGCTCCCCCTGACCTGGACCTGTTGCCTGGCGTCATCATCGCACGGCCCGCCGGATGGCCATAGCCGCTCCGGCCGCCAGGCCGGCCGCGAGCGCTCCCGCCGTGGCCGCGACGGCCAGCCTGGCCGCCGCCGAGGGCCCGGCCGGGCGCCGGGTGGCCCGGTACTCGGGAAGCTCGCGATCCAGCCCGAGCAGGCCGCCCAGCCCGGTGGCGGCGGCCAGCAGCTCGGCCAGGTGCATGGCCTCGCGGCCGCCGCTGTCCAGCTCGTGAATCTGGGTCCGGCAGCTGAAGCCGTCGGCCAGCACCACCGCCTCGGGTGCGGCCGAGCGCAGCCTGGGTAGCAGTACCCGCTCGGCCAGGGCCCGGCTGACCTCGCCGTGGCCTGGCTCGAACCCGAAGTTGCCGGCCAGCCCGCAGCAGCCCGACTCCAGCGGCTCGGCCTGCGCGCCCGCATCGGCCAGCAGCCTGGCCTCGGCGTCGAAGCCGAGCACGGCGTGCTGGTGGCAGTGCACCTGGGCCAGGACCTCCCGGGCGACCTTCGGCGGATGCCAGCCCGGCGTGTGCTGGGTCAGCAGCTCGGCCAGCGTGACCGTGTGGTCGCGCAGCCGGAGCACGTCCTGGTCGTCAGGGAACAGGTCTACCGCGTCCGACCGGAACACGGTCGTGCAGCTCGGCTCGAGCCCGACGACGAACCCGCCGGCCCGCACGTGCTCGGCCAGCCGCGCGACGGTGCGGGTGAGTATCCGCTTGCCGGTGCTGAGCTGTCCGGTCGAGATCCAGGTCAGCCCGCAGCACAGCGGCTCGTCCGGGATCTCCACGGCCCAGCCGGCCGCCTCGAGCACGAGCACGGCGGCCTGGCCGACGTGCGGGTGGAAGTAATTGGTGAACGTGTCCGGCCACAGCAGGACCGTCCCGTGCCGTCCGGCGCTGTGCTGGCCAGCACGGGGTCCGCCGGCAGCCCGGTGCCTGGCGTGCCACTGCTGCAGGCTCTCGCCCGCGAAGAGCGGGGTCTCGCGCGGTTCGATGCCGCCCGCCAGGGCGACGAGGCGGCGCACTACCGGGGTGTGGGTGACCGCGTTGGCCACGCTGGCCAGCCGCAGGCCCGAGACCAGCCTGGCCGCGGCGGGCAGCCAGCCGAGGGCCAGGTCGGACCGCGGCCTGGCCCACGGGCGGCCGCGATAGTGCTGGGCCAGGAACTCGGCCTTGTAGGTGGCCATGTCCACATTGGCCGGGCAGTCGGTCTTGCAGCCCTTGCAGGCCAGGCACAGGTCCAGGGCGTCCTTGACCGCATCCGAGCGCCACCCGTCGGTGACCGGGGAGTCGCCGTGCCCGTTCAGCATCTCGAACAGCAACCGGGCCCGGCCCCTGGTGGAATGCTCCTCGTCGCCGGTGACCTGATAGGAGGGGCACATCACCGAGCCGCCGGTGTGCTCATGCTGGCGGCACTTGCCGACGCCGACGCACCGGTTGGCGGCCTGCGCGAACGAGCCGCCGTCCGCCGGGAACTGGAAGAACAGGTCGCGCGGGGTGGCCGGGGCCCAGTCGCCGCCCAGCCGCAGGTGCTGGTCAAGCCGGGCCGGGTGCACGACCTTGCCCGGGTTCATCTGATTGCCGGGGTCGAAGATCTCCTTCAGCTGGCCGAACGCCCCGACCAGCCGCTGGCCGAACATCCTGACCAGCAGCTCGCCCCTGGACTGGCCGTCGCCGTGCTCGCCGGACAGCGAGCCGCCGTGGGCCACGACGAGGTCGGCCGCCCGTTCCATGAACCGGCGGTACTTGGCGACGCCTTCGGTGCTGTACAGGTCGAACGGGATCCTGGTGTGCACGCAGCCCTGGCCGAAGTGCCCGTACAGGCTCGGCATCAGCTCGTCGCTGTAGTCGAACTCGTCGTAGAGCTTCTGCAAGTCACGCAGGTAGTCGCCGAGCCGCTCGGGTGCGACGGCCGAGTCTTCCCAGCCCTCGAACGTGTCCCGCTCGCCCGGCAGGTGCGCGGTCGCGCCCAGCCCGGACTCGCGGACCAGCCACAGCTCGTCCTCTTTCACCGGGTCGTCGAAGAACGCCACGCTCGGGTCGTGCTCGGTCTCGTGCAGAGCGTCCAGCATGCCCTGGGCGGCCTTGTCCACCTCGTCGGTGCTCTGGCCGCCGAACTGCACCATCAGGAACGCCGACCCGTCGGGCAGTTCCTGCACGAACCCCGGGTTCAGGTTCTTGACCTGCTGGTCCTTGATCAGCTTGTGGTCCAGTCCCTCCAGCGCGATCGGCTGGTGCGCCACGATGGCGGGTACCGCGTCGGCGGCCCGGTCGATGCTCGGGTAGCCCAGCACGACCAGGCTGCGCTCGGGCAGCACGGGCACCAGCTTGAGCTTGGCCCGCAGCACGGTGACCAGCGTGGACTCGCTGCCGACCAGCAGCCCGGCGACGTCGAAGCCGTACTCCGGCAGCAGCGAGTCCAGGTTGTAGCCGGAGACCCGGCGCGGGATCTTGGGGTAGCGGCTGGCGACCTCGTCGCCGTAGGTGTCGCGCAGCCCGCGCAGCCGGCGGTAGATCTCGGCCCGGCGGTCACCGCGCCGCTCGATCCGCTCGTACTCCTCATCGCTGGTCGGCCCGCACCAGAACCGGGTGCCGTCGTAGAGCAGCACCTCGAGCGCGGCGATGTTGTCCACCACCTTGCCGGTCCGCTGGGCGGTCGAGCCGCAGGAGTTGTTGCCGATCATGCCGCCGAGCGTGCAGTTCATGTGGGTGGACGGCTTGGGGCCGAACTGCATTTTCCGCGGCCCGAGCTTCTTGTTCAGCACGTCCAGCACGATGCCGGGCTCGACCACGCAGGTCTGATTGTCGTCGGCCACGCTGACCAGCCGGTTGCAGTACTTGGACCAGTCGATCACGACGGCCTCGTTGGTGCACTGCCCGGCCAGGCTGGTGCCGCCGCCCCTGGACAGCAGGGGCACGCTGTGCTGGCGGCAGACAGCGACCGCCTCCACCGCCGCGTCCACGGTCTTCGGGACGACGACCCCGATGGGCACCTGTCGGAAGTTGGAGCCGTCGGTGGAGTAGGCGGCCCGGCTGCCCGGGTCGAACCTGACCTCGCCGTCGACCCGCGCGGCCAGCTCTCGCTCCAGGCGTTCTGCCGCTTGCACTGCCATGTGCCGCCTCCAGGTCCAGGTTCGGGGGGAGGCTTCTGCACTGCCCGGTCAGGGGCGCTCAAACATGCGAATGGCCGTCTTGGCCGGACATGGCAACGGCCGGGCCGACGTGGGCCGGCCCGGCCGCTGGGGGTTCATCACCTGACGTTAGCGTTGCTGGCCGTCCGGCTCGGGAACGATCGGCTCGCGCGGATCGGGCATCGCCTGGCGGCCGCCCGCGCGGGCGTGGAAGTGACCGCCATTGACATCCAGCTGAGGGTTTGACTCGGTCATCTGCCTGGCCTCATGCCGTTGCGCGTGGAAAGTCAGGAAGATCCATGCGCCCAGCGCCAGCGCCAGTGCGACCGCCATGACGATCAGCCATCCGGTCAT
>DASWAH010000072.1:0-7206 GCA_036391235.1 Streptosporangiaceae bacterium | reverse complement strand
AGGGTGACGTTTAGCCCCCCGCAGGAGGGGAGCATGTGCAGCATGATGAAGGAGTCTCTGTACTTGCGATTCCGGTCGGCCATCCTCCGACAGCCGGCCAGGCTCGGTGCCGCGGTGCTGGTCACGGGCGGCGTCGTCCTGCTTGGCGCGTGCACGAGCACTAGCACCTCGGGCGGTTCGGCGACGCCGAGCACCCACCCGATGACCAACTCGGCCACCCCCTCGACGTCGATCTCGGTGTCGGCGGCCACCTGCAAGCACGTGTCCTCGCTGCGCACGTCGCTGCAGGACCTGACGACGCTGCAGCTGAACGCGAGCGCGGCGACTCAGATCCGTAAGGACCTCACCAACATCCAGACCCAGCTGACCGCGATCAAGGCCAGCGGCAGCGGCAACCTGACGACCCAGGTTGGCGCACTGTCGAGCGCGCTGAGCCAGGTCCAGAACGCGGCCAAGAACCTGTCCAGCCCGCCGACGGCGTCGCAGGTGACGGCTATCGTCAGCGCGCTGAGCGGGCTGAAGAACAATTCCAAGGCCACGCTGGACGCGATGAAGTCGGCCTGCCCGAACGTGTAGCGGCGCCGCCCGGGATCTATAGCTCGCTGGCGACGACAAGACCCTCGAGGACGGCTTCCTCCACCGTTCGCGGTGCGACGCAGTCGCCGATCTCGTGGACTCGCGGACCGCTGTCGTCTGCGGCCAGAGCGCCGTTGGCCGCGGCTAGCTCGGTGGCCAGATCGCCGGCCGGCAGGTGCCCGGCCGACACGACCAGGGCGGCGGCGGGCTCGATCAGGACCGGCTCGCCGGTCAGCACGTGCTGGAAGTAGACCGTGTCCTCGTCCGCTCCGTACGGCCGGACCAGCGGGATCATCTCCACTCCGAGCCGCAGCGCGTCCGCGATCATGCCGTCCCGCACGTACTGCTGGATCCGCTGGCCCGGGTGGTAGCCGGTGACGCCCAGGGTCACCTTGCGGCCGCGCTGCGCGAGCAGCGCGGCCACCCCGAGGCCGATCCAGTCGCAGCGCCAGTCGGCGACGACGACTCGTCCCGACGGCACGTCGGCGCCTTGCAGCACCTGCCAGGCGGTCAGCACCACCGGCTCGCCGGAGAGCTCGAGGGCCGGCATCCTGGGCCGGGCGCCGGTGGCCAGCACGATCTCGTCGGGCGTGAGCGCGGCGATCAGGTCGGTGTCGGCCGGCTGGCCGAGCAGGATCTCGACCCCGGCCCGCTCGGCCTCGCCGGCCAGGTTCGTGATCGCGCCGCCGAACTCGGCCCGGCCAGGGAGTTCCTGAGCTAGCAGGACCTGGCCGCCCAGCCGGCGGCCGGCCTCGGCCAGCGTGACCCGGTGGCCGCGCTCGGCGGCGACCGCGGCCGCCTTCAGCCCGGCCGGCCCGCCCCCGGCCACCAGCACGGATTTGGCTGGCGCGGCCTGCCGCCTGGTCCCGTAGCGCAGCTCGCGGCCGGTCTCCGGGTGCTGGATGCACGAGATCGGGTACCCGGCGTGGAAGTGCCCGATGCAGGCCTGGTTGCAGCCGATGCAGGCCCTGATCTCGTCGGGCGCCCCGGCCCTGGCCTTCGCGGGCATCTCGGGGTCGCAGATCAGGGCCCTGGTCATCACGACCGCGTCGGCCTCGCCGCGGGCCAGGATGCGCTCGGCGTCGGACGGCTGGTTGATCCGCCCGGCGACCATGACGGGGACGGAGACGACCGCCTTGACCTTGGCCGCCAGCGGCGCCGTGTAGCCGGACGGGTACGCCATCGACGGCACGATGTGATCGGAGCCGGCGTGCGTGGCCGACGTGCCGACCACGACCGATACATAGTCGAGCAAGCCGTCGGCCTGGAGTTCTGTCAAAGCCCCGAGCATTTCACCGGCGGTCAGGCCCTCGTCGGACTGGGAATTCTCACCGACCGAGACGCGCAGGCCGACGGCCCGCCCTGGCCCGGCCCCCTCCCTGGCCGCGGCGATCGCCTCGCGCAGGAACCGGAGCCTGCCCTCGTCCGAGCCGCCGTACCGGTCCGTCCGCAGGTTCACCCGGGGGTTAAGGAACTGCGCGGGCAGGTAACCGTGCGATGCGACGACCTCGACCCCGTCCATCCCGGCCCTGGTGATCCGCTCGGCCGCGGCGCCGTAACAGGCGATCATCTCCCGGACGAAGTCGGCCGGCATCTCGCGCGGCATTACGCCGAACCGCTCGTTCGGGACGGCCGACGGTGCGTAGGCGACCGGCAGCGTTCCGTCGTCGGACTCCATCAGCTCCCGGCCGTCGTGGAACAGCTGCTGGAAGATCACCGTCCCGTGGGCGTGCACGGCATCGGCCAGCCTGGCCAGCCCGGGCACGCACGAGTCGTCGTCGGCCATCAGGATGTGGCTGCTGTACCTGGCCGAGGCGTGGATGCCGGCCACCTGGGCCACGATCAGCCCGGCCCCGCCGGCCGCCCGGGCGCTCTGGTACGCGATCAGCTGGTCGGAGACCTTGCCGTCGACCGCCATCACGGTGTCGTGCCCGGAGGAGACGATCCGGTTCGGCAGCGTGGCCGGCCCGATGCGCAGGGGAGTGAACAGGAGGGGGAAGGGCGGCGCGGTCATGCTCCGATCATGCCTGGTGCCGGCCGGGTCAGTCGTGACCGCCCAGGGCGAGGTCGGCCGGGACCAGGTCGGCCGCCTCGAACTCCCAGTAGGCGCGCAGCGCCGTGATCAGGCCGCTCCCGTCGGTCCTGTACGTGTACACGCCGCGGACCACGGCCACGTGCGTGCCGCCCGGCAGCAGGGTGCGGATGATCCCGACGTCGGCGACCTCGTCGCCGCACAGGTAGGACCGTTCGATCTCGATGGTGATCCGCTCGTTCGGCGCGATCACGGTGTCGTAGAAGGCCGCGATGGCCTCGGCGCCCTGGTGGCCGGTCCCGGCCGGGTCGAACGGTGAGGGTCCGACCGGGTCGGCGACGACCGCGTCGGGCGCGAACAGGCTGAGCCAGCCCGTCCGGTCCTTGGCCTGCACCGCAGCCTGGGACCGGCGGGCCAGATCCCGCGCGGTCGGCGGGACGCCGGCCTGGTTCGCGGTCGGCCCGGTCACGGGCGCACCTTGGCGATCACGTTCTCGGCGTAGGCCTCGAGGGCGCTGACCTTCTCGGCCAGCGGCTGGGTGTCGGACTGGGTCGTGTAGGGCCAGCGGAACCCGACGATCACGTCCGTGACCCCCTGGTCTTCCAGCCGCCTGATCCCGTCCGCGCTGTAGGCGTCCATCGAGATCACGTGCACCTCGAACGGCCGGTCCGCGGTCCCTTCCTCGCGCCGCAGCTCGGCCAGCCTCGTCAGAAGGCCGGGCAGGTCGGCCGGGTTACCGCCCCCGTGCATCCAGCCGTCCCCCATCCTGGCCGCCCGCCGCAGCATCGGCTCGGCGTGCCCGCCGAGCAGGATCGGGATTGGCCGGGCCGGCACCGGCGCGAGCTTGATCCGCGGCAGGCTGACCAGCTCGCCGTCATACCCGAAGTAGCTGCCCGCGGACAGCCCGCGGATGATGTCGATGCACTCCTCGAGCCGCCGCCCCCGGCGGGCCCAGGGCACCCCGAGGATGTCGTAGTCCTCCTGCCATGGGCTGGTCCCGACCCCGAGCAGCAGCCGGTCCCCGGTGAGCACCGCCGTCGAGGTGGCCTGTTTCGCCACCAGCACCGGATTGCGCACCGGCAGCTTCAGCACGAAGGTCACGAACCGCAGCGTGCTGGTGACCGCACCCAGAGCCGGGATCAGCGAGAAGGGCTCGAGGAACGGCTTGCCGTCGAGGAACTCCCGGGTGCCGTCCGGGCTGTACGGGTACGTGCTGGTGGCGTGCTCGGGATAGCAGATGCTGTCCGGGATGACCATCGTGTCGTACCCGGCCGCCTCGGCCGCCTGAGCCAGCGGAGCGTAGAACGACGGATCGGTCATCGACTCGGCGTAAGCGAAGCGCACGGCACCTCCGGTGATCGGGTCCGGCTATGTGATCGGCTCCGGCTCCGTGATCGGCTCCGGCTCCGTGCCCGATCCTGCCAGGCCGCCGCGCGGTTTGGTAGAACAGGTTCTAGATCTGGGCCGCGTCAAGGCCGGGCGGTCCGCGATGAGCAGGCGTTCTGGAGTTACGGGCGGGCGAGCCCGGAGCTCATGGGTCACCTCGCCGAAAATTGGCGCGAACTTTCTTGCTCTCGGCTGCCGATGGACCTCAGGATGTCAGTGGTAGATGATATTCTTCGACTAGGTGTTTGAGAGTCGGGGCGCCCCTCAGGTAGACCCCTTCATGCCTCCCGCGAACTGCGCGGATTTCTGGAACGCGAGCGTTCCGTAATTGTGTCCGCCGTGGCTGTGACCACGGCCCAGCGGAGATCCCTTCTCACCCCCATCCGGCACGGTCGCATGCCGTGCTGCCAGGACACCGCACCCAGAGGAGGTGACCCCGATGACGACCGCCGATCCCGGTTCCGCCAGTCCGGTGCCCGGCCGTCCGGCGTCCGCTGGCCGCATGCCCGGTGTTCCGGCGTCCGGTGGCCCGGTGTCCGCTGGCCCGGCGCCCGTCGGTCCCGCCCTGGCACCGGCCGCCGTGCTGGCGGGGGTGCTGGACGGTCTGGGGATCTTGGCCCGGTCGGACTGGGCGTCCGTCGCGTCGGCCGGGCTGTCGCAGGCTCTGACGGAGCTGGAGCGGGCGGAGTCGATGCTGACCGCGGCCCGGTCCGCGGTGCTGTCCGCGTTCACCGCGCAGCGGGGGTTCGAAGACGACGGGCAGGGTTCGCCGCGGTCCTGGCTGGCCTGGCAGGCCCGCATCACCCGCGGCGCGGCCTCGGACGCGGTGAGCTGGGCGCGGCGCCTGGCCGCCCATCCCGCCTATGCCGACGGCCTGGCCGGGGGGTGGCTGTCCGCCTCGTGGGCCCGGACGCTGGCCGGGTGGTCGGATCTGCTGCCAGAGGATGTGCGGGCTGAGGCGGACGTGATCCTGGCCGGGGCGGCGAAGGTCGGGGCGGACCTGGCCGACCTGAGCGTCCTGGCGGAGCAGATCCGCCGCCACACCGCTGTCCCCGACCCCGATCCCGACGGCACCGGCGACGGTGACGGTAGTGGTGCCGGGGATGGGGACGGCCGGGATGATGACGGGTTCGGTGACCGGGGCGTGTACCTGGCCACCACCCTGGGCGGCGCCGGGCGGCTGACCGGGGACCTGACCGCGCGGTGCGCGGCGGCGTTCGCGGCGGTGCTGGATTCGCTGGGCAAGAAGGCCGGGCCGGAGGACACCCGCACCGCGGCGCAGCGGCGGCACGACGCGCTAGAAGAAGCATGCCGGCGACTGCTCGGCTCAGGATGCCTGCCGGACCGCGCCGGCCAGCCCGTCCAGCTGCAGCTGCACCAGACCCTCGACGACTTCCTCCACGGCCACGGCCACCCCGGCCCCGGCGACGGCAATGGCCGAGGCACCGGCGGGCCGGCCGAGGGGCCGGAACCGGGCTGGCCCGGCACCGCGCCGGCCGGGCCGGGCGATGACTGCGACGCCGCGGTCGCGCCGATCGTGACCGGCCGGATCGACTTCGACCTGCTGGACCGCCTCGCCGCCCGGATGCGCCCCGGCACCCCGCTGTGGACCGCCTACCACGGCCAGGCCGGCACCGCCTGCCAGCAATGCGGCCACGTCCCGGCCGCCGGCCCGGACGACAGCCACCAGAGCGCGGACGGCAGCGACGGCGGAGCGGACCGCGGCCTCGGGCGGCAGGCCGCCCGGCGGCTGCTCCTGGAGACCGCGGTCGCGCTGCTGTCCGGGCCGGACGGGCTCGCGTCCCTGCTACGGACCGGGGCCCTGCCGCCACCCGCCGGGTCGGTTAGCCTGCCGCTGGACCTCGGGGTACCGACCGAGCTCGTGCCACCGCACCTGCGGCGGGCGATCATTGCGAGGGATAAGCACTGCGCCGCACCCGGCTGCACCCAGCCGCCCGCCGCGTGCCACGTGCATCACATCATCCCGCGGTCCAAAGGCGGGCCGACCAGCCTGGCGAACTGCATTTTGCTGTGCAGTTTCCACCACCAGATCCTGATCCACCGGTGGGGCTGGACCATCACCCTGCACCCCGACGGCACCACCACGGTGACCAGCCCCGGCGGCAAGCAACTCCACAGTCACAGCCCGCCACCCGCCACCGCCGCCTGAACGGCGGGACGGAATCTGACCGGCCGGGACGCGCGACGGCCGGGGTGCCCGACGGCCGGGGCTCCGACGGCCCACATGCGCGAAGACCGGGTCCCCGTCGGCCGGGCGCGTGATCGCGGCTGTGCAGGCCAGAGTGCATGACGCCGGTGAGCGGCCGGCGGGCACTTAGGCGGTCAGGTCGCTGCGGTCGCGGTCACGGTCGCTGCCGCGGATGTCGATGGCGGCGAGGTCGGCGGTGATGAAGTTCGCCATGTCGCCTGGCAGGTCCGCTTGCTGGGCTATGGGCAGGCGTTCGCCCGCGGCGGTCAGTTCGTCGGCGAGGCGGCGGGCTGCGGCCAGCAGGCGGGACGGGTCGAGATCGGCGACCGTCTCACGGAAGGCGTCCGGCATCTGGTCAGGGGCGAAGTCCAGCATGCTGGTCAGCCCGTACTGCGGGTTGGGCACGCCGCAGGCGGCCGCCTGCAGGCGCCATAGCTGATCGCGGGCCTCGTTGAGCCGGCTCATGGCCTCCCAGACCGACCCGCGGCGCAGGTACTTGCCCAGGTCGGCCAGGGCGCACCAGCCGGCGAAGGCCCATTCCCTGGTCTGTTGCGGCGTGATCTCGCGGTCGGTGAACCTGGCCGTCCGGCGCCCGTCCGGGTCATACAGCACGACCTCGTCCTTGACCGGGCCGTAGTCTTCGCTCGCCGGGGTGACGACCAGGTCGACCTGGCACCGGTCGGCGTACTGGGCGAAGATCCGCTCGTGCCGCATGGTTAGTCCCGGTAGCTGGTGGTGCAGGCTGTCGACCAGGTCGCCGGCCTGGTCGACCGCGAGCCGGGCCGCGGCCAGGCCGGCTTCGAAATCCTCGTCCCTGATGCCCAGGCCGGTGTCGAGGTCGGACAGGTGATCGGCGGCCCCGCGGCCGACCGAGCAGGCGACGCACAGGAACCGGAAACGGTCGTCGGCCTCGCAGGCCGTCAGCAGCTTGCGCAGGATCCGGCGCTGGCCGTCGAGCTCGTCGGGCAGGCCTTCTATCCACTCCCGTCCGCTTGAAGTCATT
>DASWAH010000071.1:0-14448 GCA_036391235.1 Streptosporangiaceae bacterium | reverse complement strand
GCCTCGCCGACGGGTTCGACGGCACGGTGGTGCACCTGAACCACCGCGACGTGACGTTCGTCTGCTTCTCGCGGGCGCCGATCGAGCGGCTCGTCGACTACAAGCGGCGGATGGGCTGGCGGTTCCCGTGGTACTCGAGCGCGCCGGGTGACTTCAACCTGGACTACCACGTGTCCTTCGACCCCGGCCAGTACGACGCCGAGTACGACTACGCGCCGCTGGGCTCGCCACCGGACGAGCTGCCTGGCATGAGCGTGTTCGCGCGGGACGAGGCTGGCCAGGTCTACCTGGCTGCAGCGGCACGACCAGTATCCCGAGGCGTAAGCGGGACCGATCCGGCTTGCTCGCCCCCGGCCGCGGGCCGGTAGGGGCCGCCGGTCATGACCCGGCGGGCATAGCCGATCACCATGTCGATCGCGAGGTTCGCCTGCCGCCGGTTCCGGCAGGTCGCGACCTCGCGAGCGCCGTCGCCGATGACCGAGGTCAGGATCGTCGCGTAGAGCCGGTCGGCCGAGGTGTCGGACAGCCGCAGCAGGGCGTCGTTCTGGCTGATCCATTCGTGCTCGCGGCGCCGCTTCATCAGCTCGAACCCGGGCGGACCGTCGCCCGATACGAAGAGCAGGGCAAGATCACGACGGACCCAGCTGCCTTCGAGGAACGCCCGTGCGCCCACGCAGAACAGCTCGGTCGCATCGGTCACGCCTGACCGGCGGGCCTGCGCGACCGCCGCACTCGACGCCAGCTCGTGCGCGGCCTGGTGCTCGGTCCACAGGGCGAGGAAGAGCTCGCTCTTCCCGCCGAAGTGGTGATACAGGCTGCCGACGCTCGAACCCGCGCGCTCGACCACGTCGGCGATGCTGGCCGCGGCGAATCCCTGGTGGGCGAAGACCTCACGGGCGGCGTCCAGCAGCGCGCGCTGTGTCTGCTTGGTCCGGCTCCACTGCCAGGCGCCGGCGGACTGCCTGGCTGTCAGCTCGCTCGGCATTGGCTCCCCGGTCCGTCCCGTCTTGACAGGCCCGGCCGGGCCGTGCCAAGTTCCCCACCTGAAGGCAATTCCAGAAGAGAATTCTAGTAATCCATACGGTGGCTGCACCAGGAAGGGCCGGTGAGCAGCGATGGGTCGGCTGGACGGGCGGGTCGCGATCGTGACGGGAGCCGGCCGGGGGATCGGCCGGTCGGTGGCCGTGCTGCTGGCGCGCGAGGGCGCTTCGGTGGTCGTCAACGATCTCGGCTCGCAGGTCGACGGATCGGGCCAGGACGCCGGGCCGGCCGGCGAGGTGGTCGCCGAGATCGGCGCGGCCGGCGGCGCAGCCATCGCCAACGGGGCCGACGTGTCCGACCATGCGGCCGCCGAGGGCCTGATCGGCTCGGCCATCGAGCGCTTCGGCCGGCTGGATGTGCTGGTCAACGTGGCCGGGATCCTGCGCGACCGGATGGTCTTCAACATGAGCGAGAAGGAGTGGGACGACGTCATCCGGGTGCACCTGAAGGGGACGTTCAACACCACGAAGTTCGCGGCCCAGCACTGGCGGTCGGTGCGCGACCCGCAGGCGCAGAACCGGATCATCAACTTCACCTCGGTGTCCGGCCTGCACGGGGCCCCCGGGCAGCCGAACTACGCGGCCGCGAAGATGGGGATCGTCGGCCTGACCTATTCGTGCGCCAACGGGCTGAAGGCCTACGGCGTCACCACCAACGCGATCTCGCCGGGCGCGGCGACCAGGATGACCGACTCGATCCCGGACGAGCGGCGCCGGTCCCGGCCGGACGCCGGCGAGTGGTCGCCCGACAACGTCGCGCCCGTGGTGGCCTACCTGGCCAGCGAGGCGTCCGGCTGGATCAACGGGCGGATCGTGCACTCCTCGGGCTACGAGGTCGCCCTGTACAGCAACCCCGAGCCGGTCGTCCGCCTGATCGGAACTGGCCCGTGGGACCTCGACCAGCTTGCCGGGCAGATGGAACGCTCGTTCGGGCCGCCGCTCGGGCGCCAGGCCGGCCCCCGGTGAGCCAGCCGACCCAGAGCCGGCCTGCCCGAGGCAAGCCGGTCCCGGTACCGACGCCGGAGACCCAGCCGTTCTGGGACGGCTGCGCGGCCGGAGAATTGCGCATCCAGCGCTGCCAGGACTGCGTCCGGCCGTATTTCTACCCGCGTCCGGTCTGCCCGGCCTGCGGTTCGGCCAAGGTCGAGTGGTTCACCGCGAGCGGAGAGGCGACGCTGTACTCCTACGTGATCAACCACCGGCCCGCGCCCGGCTTCGAGGACGAGGGCCCGTACGCGATCGCGGTCGTGCAGCTGGCCGAGGGCCCGCGGATGATGACGAACATCACCGGGGTGCCGAATACGCCGGAGCACCTGGTGCTCGACATGCCGCTGCGGGTGACGTTCGAGCCCCGCGGCGAGATCGCGGTGCCGCTGTTCACCCCGGCGCCGGGGCCGGTGCAGCCGCGGTGACCGGCGTCATTATCGCCGGGGCGGCCGAGACCAACCAGGTCGGCAAGCTGCCCTGGCACTCCACCCTGCAGCTGCACATCGAGGGCGCGCTGAACGCGGTCTCGGACGCGGGGCTGCGGCTGTCCGACATCGACGGCATCGCGACGGTCAGCGCGCCGGGGCCGGTGCAGGTCGCGCATGCGCTCGGGATCACGCCGCGCTGGCTGGACGGCACCGGCGTCGGCGGCACTTCGTTCCTGCTGCACGTCAGGCACGCGGCCGCCGCGATTATGACCGGGCAGGCCAGCACGGTGCTGATCACCCACGGCGAGTCCGGCCGGTCCAGGGTCGGCGCGGCCCGCTACGCGCCCGCACCGTCCTCGGTGCCCGGCCAGTTCGAGGCGCCGTTCGGCGTCAACGGGCCGACCACGGCCTTCACGATCCCGGCCCTGCGCTACATGAAGGATTACGGGCTCACCCACGAACAGCTGGCCTACGTCGCGGTGGCCCAGCGGAAGTGGGCGGCCAGGAATCCGCGGGCGCTGTACCGGGACCTGATCACCGTGGCGGACGTGCTCGCATCCCGTATGGTCGCCTACCCGTTCCACCTGCTGGAGTGCTGCCTGGTCACCGACGGCGGTGGCGCGCTGGTGGTGACTTCGGCCGACCGGGCGGCCGGTTTCCCGAAGCCGGCCGTGCACCTGCTCGGCGCGGCCGAGTCGTCGGAAACCCCGGTGATCTCCCAGATGGCCGACTTCACCGAGTCGCAGGCGTTCCGGCTGGCCGGCCGGGAGGCGTTCGCGCAGGCCGGGATCACGGTGGCCGACGTCGGGCACCTAATGATCTACGACGCGTTCGCGCACGTGCCGGTCTACGGGCTGGAAGCGCTCGGCTTCACCGCCAAGGGCGAGGCGGGCGCCTTTATCGCCGAAGGGAACACCGAGCCCGGCGGGCCGCTGCCGCTGAACACCAACGGGGGCGGCCTGTCCTACACGCACACCGGCATGTACGGGATGTTCGCCATCCAGGAGGCGGTACGCCAGGTCAGGGGCGAGGCCGCGGCCCAGGTAGCCGGGGCGGACATCAGCGTCGTGCTCGGCAACGGCGGCATGTTCGCGACCGCCGGCGTGCTCGTGCTCGGCCGCCAGCCGCGCTAGCGGACGGTGATGTCAAAGGTCACCGTGGCGGTGCAGGATCTCGTGGCCTGGGTCATCTTCTTGCGCTGAGGCGAGCAGGCCAGTTCTCGGTAGAGCCAGGTCATCGTCGTGGTTCCGGCCCGGCTAGCCGCTAGCACATGAAAGTACGGGACCCGGCAGCCGACCGCACCGGCCGCGCAGTGCCCGATGTTGACGTCGCCGAGGACCCGGACGACCCGGCGATCCGGTGGCCGTCCGATCTGGCGCCACGCGAACGGGCCGTCCGATGTCGCGACCTTGACCGCGAACCGCTGCCCGGGACGCACGACCACGTGAATCACCCGGGCCGCTCCGATGTCGGCCCCGGCGCTCACCCGGTACGGAATCGGCAGGTAGCCGACTACCTTCGGGTGACCGGCGGCTGGTTGCGGCCCGGTTCGCCGGCTGCCGCAACCGGCCGCGGCCACGGCGAAGGCGGCGATCAGGGCGGTCAGATAAAGAATCCGGGCCCGGCCAGTGCGTCGCATCGGCACCATCCTGCGAGTTGGGCAGTCATGTATCGGACGCTGCCAACGGCTGAGCGGTTCCTGCCCCGGGGGGGCTGCACCGCGGTCGTTAGGGTGAGAAACGATTACTGCGTCGAGCGCGGGAGGTCCGATGGCGGGCAGCGTACTGGCGATCACGGGCGGCCGGATCGTGCCGGTCAACGGACCGGAGATCGAGTCCGGCACGGTCCTGGTCGAGAACGGCACGATCACGCAGGTCGGCGCCTCGGTCGAGGTTCCCGCGGGTGCCGAGGTGGTAGACGCGGCCGGATCGTGGGTGCTGCCTGGGTTCATCGACGCGCACGCGCACGTCGGGGTCAGCGAGGAGGCCGAGGGCTGGGCCGGCCAGGACACCAACGAGATGACCGATCCGGTGACCGCGCACGTCCGGGCCATCGACGCGATCAACCCGGCCGAGATGGGATTCAGGGACGCGATCGGCGGCGGCGTGCTCGCGGTGAACGTCAACCCGGGATCGGGCAACCCGATCGGCGGCCAGACGGTCGCGCTCAAGTGCTGGGGCCGCACCGTGGACGAGATGGCCTTGCGCCAGCCGTCCGGCATGAAGTCGGCGCTGGGCGAGAACCCGAAGCGGGTCTACGGCGAGCAGAAGAAGACGCCGAGCACCCGGCTCGGCACCGCGGCCGTGATCCGCGGCGCCTTCGTCGAGGCGGGCAACTACCTGCGCCGGGTCGAGGCCGAGGCGGCCAGGCCGGAGGCCGAGCGCAAGCCGGTCGACCGCGACCTCAAGCTCGAGGCGCTCGGCCGGGTGCTGCGCCGGGAGATCCCGTGGCGGCAGCACTGCCACCGGGCCGACGACATCGCGACCGCACTGCGGATCGCCGACGAGTTCGGTTACGACCTGGTCATCGACCACGGCACTGAGGCGCACCTGCTCGCCGACATCCTCGCGGCCAGGAACATCCCGGTGATCATCGGGCCGCTGTTCACCAGCCGGTCCAAGGTCGAGCTGCGGAACCGTTCGCTGGCCAACCCGGGAAAGCTGGCCAGGGCCGGGGTGACGATCGCGATCACGACCGACCATCCGGTCGTGCCGATCAACTTCCTCATCCACCAGGCCTCGCTGGCGGTGAAAGACGGGCTCGACCGGGACACGGCACTGCGGGCCCTGACCATCAACCCGGCCAGGATCGCCGGCATCGATGACCGGCTCGGATCGATCGAAGCAGGCAAGGACGCCGACCTGGTGATCTGGTCGGGTGACCCGCTCGACGTGCTCAGCCGGGCCACCAGGGCGTTCATCGACGGCGCGGAAATCTACCGCTACGAGGACGGCCAACCCCACTTCGCCGGCCATTAGCCGTTCTTAGCCGGCCGGATTTCTGGCCGGCAAATGCGCAGGCCGCGGCGGTTGCGGGCGGTGCGTATCAGTGCGAGTCCGGCTGAATCCAGGTTTAGTGGCAGGATGCTCCGGTAGGGCCACAGGACCCCCGAGCACCGAGAGGACTGTCCTGTGCGCCGCCGTCCGCTGTCCCTGCCTGCACTCGCGCGCCTGCCGCGACCGCCGGCGCGCATGCGGCATGCCGCGGCGGCGGCCGCGCTGGTGGTGGTGACGGCTGGCCTGGTGACGCAGGCGATGGTCGGCGGCCGATCAGCCAGCCAGCTTGTCGCGACCGACATCCACCCGCCGCCGTGGCGGTGCCACATCCCGGCCAGCGCGGATCTGCGCCGGCGGGTGCTCGTGCTGTACGACGGCGGGGGACGGTACGGCGACTACGCGGCCCAGACGGCCGTCCTTGCCTCGAACTTCGCCTCGCATTTCGCCCGCCCGGTCCGGCAGTCCGTCCTGCGTTACCGCAGCGGTGAGATGCGCAGGTACGCGGCCGTGGTCTACGTCGGCACCACCTACGGCGAGCGGCTGCCCGCGGCCTTCCTGGCCGACGTACGGACCGGGCTGCGGCCTGTCCTCTGGCTCGGCGGCAACGCCTACCAGCTCACCGACGCCAGCTACGGGCAGGCGCACGGCTGGCGGGTGCGGCCGGCCGACCGGCGCGGCCGGTACACGGCGGTCCTGTACCGGCACGCCCGGCTGACGATCGGCACCCGGGTCCTCGCCAACATCGACGTGCTGGACCGGGCCAAGGCCACGGTGCTGGGCAGCGCGGCGACGAGCGACCGGACGCGGGTGCCCTGGGCGGTCCGCTCCGGCGCGGTAACTTACGTGGCCGAAACCCCGTTTGCCTCGGGCGGCAGCCGCGACCGGTCGTTCGCGGTGGCCGACCTGATGGCCAGCCTGTTCGGGCCCGTTCCCGAGCGGCACCGGGCGCTGCTGCGGCTCGAGGATGTCGGCCCGGCAGCCGATCCCGCGCAGCTGCTGCAGGTCGCCAACCTGCTGCGCAACCTGCGGATCCCGTATTCGGTCGCGTTGTACCCGGTCTACCTGGGACCGGCCGGCCAGCATCCCCGGCAGCGGATCACGCTAGCCCAGCGGCCAGAGCTCGCCGACGTGATCAAGTACATGCTGACCAACGGCGCCACCTTGGTGCTGCACGGCTATACGCACCAGCTCGGGCGGCGCCCGAACCCGGACAATGGCCAGAGCGGCGAGGACTACGAGTTCCTGCGGGTGCACGAGAACGCCAGGCACGTGCTGCTCTACTCCGACCCGGTGCACGGCCACGTCGCGTCCTGGGCTCGGCACCGGATCGCGCGGGCCGTGGCCGCCATCCGGGCCGCCGGGCTGCCCAGACCGGGAATCTGGCAGTTCCCCGAATACGGCGCGGCCCCTTCCGAGTACCGGGTGGCCGCGTCGATGTTCGCGGCGCGGTTCGAGCGGGGCAATTACGCCGAGCGCGTGGACGGCCGTTACAAGCTGCAGACGCTGACCGAGCAGTCGCCGCCGTACCTGGTCAGGGACGTGTACGGCGGTCCGGTGCTGCCCGAGACGCTCGGCTACGTGCTCGGGCCGCACGTGCACGCCAGCGGGCCAGGCTCGGTTAGCGCGATCCTCGCGGCGGCGGCCGCCCAGCGGACGGCCGTCCGCGACAACGTCGCCGGCGTGTACTACCACCCCTACCTCGGCACCGGGCCGCTGCGGCGGCTGGTCGAGGGAATCCGCCGGGAGGGCTACCGGTTCGCCAGCGACTGCGCCGTGCTCAGGAGCGCGCCATGATGACCGCCGCCGCCATCATCGTCGGTGCCGTCGGAGCCGTGTTCGGGCTGTACCTGCTGGCCCTGCTGGCGCTCTGGGCGCTCGCGGCCGGCTCGCGGCCCAGGGGCGGGTGAGGCTGACATGATCCTGATCATCCTGGACTGGCTTGCCACCCTCGGCATCGTCGCCATCTTCATCCAGGTGGTGCGGCTCTGGTTTGTCAGCCGCGGCGCTGCCGGACCGGCCGCCGAGCCCGGGCAGGCCGACCAGTACCTGTTCGTCTTCATGGTGCCCGCCCTGAACGAGGAACGGGTGATCGGCCACACCCTGGACAGGCTGCTGGCCCTGCCGGTGCGGCACAGCCTGGTGCTAGTGGTCGACGACGGATCCGATGACGGAACCGCCGACCTCGTGGCCGGCCACGACGACGGCCGGGTACGGCTGCTGCGCCGGACCGCGCCGCAGGCCCGTCAGGGGAAGGGCGCGGCGCTCAACGCCGGGTTCGGCCAGCTCCTGCTGGAGGCGGCCGGGTGGCCCCCCGACCGGGTCATCGTCTGCATCATGGACGCCGACGGCCGGCTCGACGAGCAGGCTCCCGACCTGGCCGCGGCCTATTTCGCCGACGAGCGCACTGGTGCCGTGCAGGTCGGGGTGCGGATCGACAACCGGGGCGGCTCGGTGCTGGCGAGGCTCCAGGACATGGAGTTCGTGACCTATACCGACGTCTTCCAGGCGGCCAGGGACGGCTGGGGCGTCGCCGGGCTCGGTGGCAACGGCCAGTTCGTCAGGCTGGCCGCGCACCTGGATCTCACCCCGGCGCCGTGGACCGACGGGCTGACCGAGGACCTCGAGCAGGGCCTGCGGCTGATCTGCGCAGGCTGGCGGATCAGGTACTGCGGCCAGGTCGCCGTCCACCAGCAGGGTCTGGTCTCGCCCGGGCGGCTGCTCCGCCAGCGGTCCCGGTGGTTCCAGGGACACCTGCAGGCCTGGCGCCAGATCAGGGGAATCATGCGGTCGGCGCCGCTTCGCGCCGTCCCGCACCTGCTGCACACCCTGCTCGTACCTGTGCTGCTGCTGGCCAATGCGTTCCTGCTGGCGGCGCTGGCCGTCCTGGCCGCCGGGGCGATCATCACCCCGGGCGGCTGGCACGAGTTCGTCAGGCCGCAGGACGCGCTGGACTGGTACTGGCTTACCTTCGCGCTGGCGATCTTCCTGACCGCGACGGTCTACGCCAGGCGGGAGCCCGGGTTGCGGCCCTGGCGGGTCATCCTGCTCGGGCACGCGTTCGCGCTGTACTCGCTGCTCTGGGTGGCCGCCGGGTACTGGGCGCTGGCCAGGGTGATCCGCGGGCGGCGGGGCTGGCTGAAGACCGAGCGGCTGGCCGACCGGCCCCGCCAGGCCGAACTCGAGACGGTTACCGACGATGCGAGCTAAGGCGGCCGCGGCAGCGGGCCTGCTCGCGCTGGCCGGGTGCGCCGGGGCGGCCTACCACTCGCCCGGCGGAGCGTTCTGGCGCGCTGCCTACAACGGCTACGGGAAGGTGGTGATCGGCGCTGGCCGGCCCCCGCGGATCCTGCTCAGGCCACGTGCCCCGGCCGGCGGCCGGAGCACGCACGCCGCACTTGTGCTGTCGGCCAGGTCACTAGGCAACCTCGACGTCACCGTGCGACTGCGCACGACGGCGCAGCTCAGGCGGCCGAGGCCGAACCCGTGGGAGGCGGGCTGGCTGCTCTGGCACTACACCGGCGACCGCCACTTCTACTACCTGGTGCTGAAGCCGGACGGCTGGGAGCTCGGCAAGGAAGCCCCCGGCTACCCGGGCGGCCAGCGCTACCTGGCCACCGGGAGCCGCCCGCGGTTTCCGGCCGGCCGCTGGTACACGATCACGGTCAGCCAGCGCGGCGCGGTGATCAAGGCGGCGGTGGACGGCAGGCCGCTGGTGCGGTTCGCCGACACCCGGCGCCCGTACCTGTCCGGGCGGGTCGGCCTGTACACCGAGGACGCGGCCGTCATCTTCCGCCCGCTGACCATCAGCTCACGTTAAGGAGGATCATGCGCAGGAGCGCGAATCACGCCAGGCGCGTCATGGTGATCTACGGGACGCGACCCGAGGCGATCAAGCTCGCCCCGGTCATCCGGGCCATCGAGGAGAGTCCTGAGCTCACCCCGATCGTGACCCTGACCGGTCAGCACCGCTCGATCGTCGATCAGGTGCACGAGATGTTCGCGATCCGGCCGCACCACGACCTGGACGTCATCAGGCCCCGGCAGTCGCTGGACGGGCTCACGGCCCGGATCTTGCAGCGGCTCACCACCACCCTGCAGGCCGAGCGGCCCGATGCCGTCGTCGTGCAGGGCGATACCACGTCGGCCTTCGCCGGCGCCCTGGCCGCCTTTTACGAACACGTGCCGGTCGTGCACGTCGAAGCCGGGCTGCGCACCGGCAACGTGCACGAGCCGTTCCCGGAGGAAGCGAACCGGCGCCTGACCAGCCAGATCACCAGCCTGCACCTGGCCCCGACGCCGGCCAGCCAGGACAACCTGCTGCACGACGGCATCGCCGGGCACCGCATCGTCGTCACCGGCAATACCGTGATCGACGCGCTGCTGTGGGCGGTGGACCAGCGGGCACCCTACGCCGACCCGAGACTGGAGCAGGTCGACGCCTCCGGGGCCCCTGTGCTGCTGGTGACCGCGCACCGGCGCGAGTCGTGGGGACCGCGGATGCGGGAGGTGGCCAGGGCGGTGGCCGCGCTGGCCAGGCAGCACCCCGAGCTCGCCGTCGTGCTTCCCGTGCACCCGAACCCGGCCGTGCGCGAGGCCTTGCTGCCGGCTGTGGCCGGGCTGCCCAACGTGCTGACCGTGGAGCCGATGGACTACGGGTCCTTCGCCCGGATGCTGGGCCGGTCGACGGTCGTGCTGACCGATAGCGGCGGAGTCCAGGAGGAGGCGCCCAGCCTGGGCAAGCCGGTCCTGGTCATGCGCGACGCGACCGAGCGGCCGGAAGCCGTCGCGGCCGGCACGGCCCGGCTGGTCGGTACCGACGCCGGCCGGATTTACTCTGATGTGCACGAGCTGCTGACCTCGGGCGAGAGCTACCGCGCGATGGCGCGGGCGGTGAACCCGTACGGTGACGGCCAGGCCGCGGAGCGGACCGCGGCCGCGCTGGAGTACCTGTTCGAGCTGGGGCCGCGCCCTGAACCGTTCAAGCCGGAGACCATGATCGGGGCGGCCTGAGCGCGCCGCGATCCCGGCCGGCCGGCCGCGGTGCGCCATAATGTCCGGCAGCGCGCGGAAGGAGCGGGATGAGCGAGAGTTTCAGCGCCGAGTTGTGGCAGGGCATCACGGGCATTTACGCGGCGATCCTGGACCACCCGTTCCTGGCCGGCATGACCGACGGCAGCCTGCCTGACGAGGCGTTCACCTTCTACGTCGTCCAGGACGCGCTCTACCTGCGCCGCTACGCCCAGGCGCTGGCTGCCGTGGCGACGCACGCCCCGGACGCCGCCCAGACCGAGATGTTCGCACGGCACGCGGCCGGCATCGTCGCGGTCGAGATGGGCCTGCACGACACACTGCTGGCCGACCTCGACATCGACCCCGGCGCGGTCGACGCGACGCCGGAGGCGCCGACCACGCTGGCCTACAACAGCTACCTGCTGGCGAACACGATCGGCGGCTCCTATGCCGAAGGCGTGGGAACCGTGCTGCCGTGCTACTGGATCTACGGCGAGGTCGGCAAGCACCTGCTCGGCAAGGGCTCACCGAACCCGCGCTACCAGAAATGGATCGACACCTACGGCGGCGAGGAGTTCGATGCCGAGGTGCGGGACGTGATCGCGGTCACCGACGCCCTCGGCGCGCAGCTGTCCCCGTGGGAACGGCAGCGGGTACGACGGCACTTCGTCGCGACCAGCCGGTACGAATGGATGTTCTGGGACATGGGCTGGCGGCGGGAGGGCTGGCCCGTCTGATGTGCTGGCCCGGGGGGACGACCGTGGTGGCCCGGGGGGGTGACCCCCGGCCCGATCGGGCGCCTGAGTGCGCTGCCTTCCCTCGTCGCAAACGGCGCTCCTCAGTCCAGGCAGCGCCGCGCCCGCGAGCTCCCGGAGGGAGGTCCCCGGGAGCTCGACCGCTGGGCCCCTACTTCACCTGCAGGGAGATGTCGGTGCCGGTTAGGGCCTTGCTGACCGGGCAGCCGGCCTTGGCCTGCTCGGCGATCTTGGCGAAGTCGTCGGCGCTGACGCCGTCGGCCGAGCCGCTCACGTTCAGCACGATGCTCCTGATCCGGAACCCGCCCGCCGGGTCGGGGCCTAGCGTCACGTCCGCGCTGACCTCGATCGACTGGCCGGAACCGCCGGCCTGGCCGAGCAGGGCCGAGAATTGCATCGCGAAACAGGAGCTGTGCGCGGCCGCGATGAGCTCCTCCGGGCTGGTGGCGCCGCCGGCCTCGTCGGCCGCTCGCTTGGGGAAGCTGACCTCGTAGGTTCCGAGGCCCGAGCTGGCCAGCACTACGGTGCCGGTGCCATCTTCCAGGCCGCCTTTCCAGGTCGTGCGGGCAGTTCGGGTAGGCATGACATCTCCTTCGGCTGGGAGTTCTGAATAAAGCTGGTAACGCCAGGTTGCGCTTAACACTTACCGGGCGGGCCCGGGTTAACCGGAAGCGAGCCTGGTGTGGTCCCAGGAGATCACCCGGCGCGGCTCGACCAGGTAGGCGTAGCGCTTGCTGGCCGCGTGCGCGATGTAGGCCTCGCGGGCATCCTCGCCCGCGTCAGCCAGGGCACCCCCTACGACGGCGGTGATGCCGCGGCCGATCGCCGCGATCCGCTCAGGGTCCTCGATCCGGCGGGTGACGCCCTGCACGAGCACCCCGCGCAGGTCGAAGTACTCCTCGCCGTCCTCGACCAGGCAGGAGATCCTGGGATCGCGCCCGAGGTTGAGCGCCTTCTGCGACTTGCGGTAGGTCCAGAACGCGATCTGGCCGTCGACCAGCACGTAATACATGGTCACCAGGTGCGGGAAGCCGTCGGCGCCATTGGTCGCCAGTTGGACCTTACGGCCCGCCGCGAGCAGCGCGGCGGCTTGCTGCTGCGTCATCGCGACCTGGTCGCGCTGTTTCACGACGCTCCCTCGCGGGGGGATCGGGGGGGTCGTCCCCCCGGGCCAGCCTCGCGGGGGGATCCGGGGGGTCGTCCCCCCGGGCCAGCACCGAAGCCAATGGTCTCGCTGGCCAGCGCGAGCGTGTCCTCGCAGGCGAAGCCGGCCGCGCTGCCGTCACCCTCGAACGCCCCGGCCAGGGCCGCGCCGACCGAGTCCAGCGTCCACATGCCGTCCGGCGAGCCGTGATCGGCGGCCTGGAAGACGGCGCGGACCGCGGGCGGGGCCATGACGGCCGCCACCCCGCCGTGGACCACGAACACCTCCCCGTTGATCCGCTCGCCACCTGGCCCGGCCAGGTAGGTCACCAGCGGGGCGACATGCTCGGGGGCGAGCGGGTCAGGACCGCCATCCGGCGCGGCTCCCATCAGGTCCTCGGTCATGGCCGTCCTGGCCCGAGGGCAGATCGCGTTGGCCCGGACCCCGTACCGGGCGCAACTGCGGGCGGTGGTGACGGTCAGCGCCGCGATGCCGGCCTTCGCGGCGGCGTAGTTGGGCTGGCCGGGCGAGCCGAGCAGGAACGCTTCAGAGGACGTGTTCACGATCCTCGCGTAGACCGGGCCGCCGGATTTCTTGCTCTGCTCCCGCCAGTAGGCGGTGGCGAGCCTGCTGGTGATGAAGTGGCCGCGCAGGTGCGTGCGGAGCACCAGGTCCCACTCCTGTTCGGTCATCGTGAAGATCATCCGGTCCCTGAGCACGCCCGCGTTGTTGACCAGGATGTCCAGGCCGCCGAAGCGGCCGAGTGCCGCCGCGAGCATGGCCTCGCAGGCCGCCCAGTCGCCGACATCGCCCGCGCTGACCACGGCCCGCCCGCCCGCCTGGGCGATCTCGGCGGCGACCTGCTCGACGGCCGGGCCCGGCAGGTCGTTCAGCACGACCGCCGCGCCGGCCGCGGCCAGCGCCAGGGCCTCAGCCCGGCCCAGGCCGTTGGCGGCGCCGGTGACGATGGCCGTCCGGCCGGCCAGGATCTGCCCGTCGGTCATGGTGTGCCTTTCTCGTCGCGCTCGGGCCTTCAGTACCCGGGGCCGGACAGCAGGCCGCCGTCGGCCACGAATTCCGCACCGGTGCAGTAGGAGGAGTCGTCGCTGGCCAGGAACACGACCAACCTGGACACCTCGGCCGACTCGCCGAACCGCCGCAGCGGCAGCGCCTTGAAGTACCGCTCGCCCCGCTCGGGATCCATGTCCTGCGCGGTCTCCATCACCATCGGCGTCACGATCCCGCCGGGGTGAATCGAGTTCACCCGGATCCCGTACTGGCCGAACTCCTGGGCCGCCGACTTGGTCATCCCGCGGACCGCGAACTTGCTGGCCGCGTAGGCCGAGCACTCGGCCGCGCCGGTCATGCCCTCGATCGAGGAGACGTTGATGATCGACCCGCCGCCGCCCGCGCGCATCGGGTCCAGCACCGCCTTCATGCCCAGCCAGGTGCCGACCGCGTTGATGTCCAGGATCCGGCGGAAGTCGGCCGCGCTCATCCGCTCGATCGGGGCGAACGTGAGCACGCCGGCGTTGTTGACCAGGATGTCGAGCCGCCCGAAGGCATCGGTCGCGAGCGTGACGGCGGCGGTCCAGTCCGCTTCGCTGGTGACGTCGTGGTGCAGGTAGCGGGCACTGTCCGGGCCGAGATCGGCGGCTACGGCGATGCCCTGCTCGTCGCGGAGGTCGCCGAAGACGACCTTCGCGCCCTCGGCCACGAAGTGCCGGACGTGCGACTTGCCCATTCCCCTGGCGCCGCCGGTGACCAGCGCGACCTTGCCGTCCAGCCGGCCCATGCGGCGCTCCGTTCTGCCAGGCCGAACCCCGGGACCCGGGCGCTCGCCCAAACCAAACGCTTGCTTGGTGGAGGATAACAGTTTGGCCGCTGATGCCAGAATGAAGATCATGAGCGCGCTCATCGATTTCGGCGCCGGCGGCCCGGCCGCCGGGAACCTGGACCTGCGGTGGAATTTCGGCGCGCGCGGTGAGCCGCCGATCCAGGTTCATCACTATGACCCGCACACGATCCTGCTCCGCCAGTCCAAGCGGACCAACTACGAGGCGCCGTTCCTGTTCCTGCTGTTCGGCA
>DASWAH010000070.1:0-10913 GCA_036391235.1 Streptosporangiaceae bacterium | reverse complement strand
CCTCCCGCACCGACGGGCACGCCGCCGTCAGCGCGTCCCGGACGGCGGCAACCACGGGGCCCATTAGAAGATCTCCGCTTGGCCTGCCGCCACGACCGGATGCACGGCCCGCCGCGGCCCGGGGACCTCGCCGCACATTCTCGGAGTCGGGAACACCTTGCCCGGGTTGCACAGCCCGGCCGGGTCGAACGCGCAGCGCAGCAGCTGCATGGTGTCCAGGTCGTCGGGGCCGAACATCTTGGGCAGGTACCTGGACTTGTCCACGCCGACGCCGTGCTCGCCGGTGATCGAGCCGCCGTGCGCGATGCATTCGTCGAGGATCGCGCCGGAGAGCTCCTCGGCGGCGGCCGACTGGGCCGGGCTGGCGTCGTCGAACAGCACCAGCGGGTGCAGGTTGCCGTCGCCGGCGTGGAAGACGTTGGCGACCCTGATCCCGGCCGCCTGCGACAGCGCGCTGATCCGGTCAAGCACCTCGGGCAGCGCGGTCCGCGGGACCACGCCGTCCTGGACGATGTAGGCAGGGGAGATCCGGCCCACCGCGGCGAACGCCGATTTGCGGCCGGTCCAGATCGCCGCCCGCTCGGCCGGGTCGGCGGCCGCCCTGATCTCGAACGCGCCCGCCTGCTCGGCCAGGGCCCGGACCGCGGCCGTTTCCTGCTGAACCTCGGTCTGCGGTCCGTCCAGCTCGACGATCAGGACCGCGCCCGCGCCGGCCGGGTACCGGCAGGCGACGGCGGCCTCGGCCGCCTCGATCGACAGCGCGTCCATCATCTCGATCGCGGCCGGCAGGATGCCGGCCCCGATGATCGCGGACACCGCAGCGCCGCCCTGGCCGGTCGTCTCGAACGCGGCCAGCAGCGTGGTGACCGCCTCGGGAACCGGCGTCAGCCGCACGACGATCTTGGTGACGATGCCGAGCGTGCCCTCCGAGCCGGTGAACGCCCCGGTCAGGTCGTAGCCGGGAGGCGCTCCCGAGCCGTCGCCGAGCCAGGTCAGCTCGCCGTCCGGGGTGACGATTTCCAGCCCGGTCACGTGATGGACGGTGAAGCCGTGCTTCAGGCAGTGCGCCCCGCCCGAGTTCTCGGCCACGTTGCCGCCGACCGAGCAGATCTGCTGGCTGGACGGATCAGGCGCGTAGAAGAGGCCGAACCGCGCTACCGCCTTGCTGACGGCCAGGTTGGTGACGCCCGGCTCGACAATGGCCCGGCGGCTGGCCGGGTCGATCTCGATGATCCGGCGCATCCTGGACGTGACGATCAGCACGCCGTCGGCCCTGGGCAGCGCGCCGCCGGACAGCCCGGTGCCGCTGCCCCTGGCCACGAACGGCACGCCGGCCTGCGCGCAAGCCGTGACCACGGCCGCGACCTGACGGGCGGTCTCCGGGAGCACCACCAGGCCAGGCGAGCAGCGGTGCGAGGTAAGGCCGTCGCACTCATAGGTGCGCAGCTCAAGCGGGTCGGTGACCACGGCTTCGGCGCCGCAGGCGGCGGTCAGCCGCGGGATCAGCCCGGCCAGGAGCGGGCTCGCGGTCGCGGCTGCGGTCGGCTCCTGGTGCTGGGCGCTCATATCGCTATCTTCCCCCCGTTCGGCCCCGGCGACCATGCGGTTAGGGTGGCCGTGGCCCGGAACCGGGCCGTGACCGGCGGCGAAACGGAGAACCCGGATGAACGCGGCGAGCGAGGCGGGCGGCCCGTTCCGCCGGATGTCGTCCGGCACGGCCTGGGAGCCGGCCGTCGGGTACAGCCGGGCCGTCGCCGCCGGGGACTTCGTGTTCGTATCCGGCTGCACCTCGGTCGACGGCGCCAGGGTCGTGCATCCGGGCGACGCCTACGCGCAGGCCAGGCAGGCCATCGCGAACGCCGGCGCGGGCCTGGCCGGGCTGGGCGTCACCTTCGCCGACGTCGTGCAGACCAGGATGTACGTAACCGACATCAGCCGGTGGCAGGACTACGGCCGCGCGCACGGCGAGGTCTTCGGCGACGTCCGCCCGGCCGCCTCGATGATCGAGGTCGCGGGCCTGATCGATCCCGCGCTGCTGATCGAGATCGAGGTGACGGCGTACCGGCCCGGCATCGGGCGTCCCGGGTGACCGGCCGCCGGGTCAGGAGGGCTCGGCCTCGACCAGGCCCGGCCGCACCAGCCGTCCGTTCTCGCCCGCAGCGGCGTCTTGCTCGCCCGGGGTGGCCAGCTCGAACTGCCCGGCCACGGCCGACTCCCTGATCACCTCGAACGGCTCGGCGTAGCGGCCAGGGCAGAACCGGGACCAGTACCGCGCGGTCGAGGTGATCAGGTCGCGTTCCAGGTACCAGCGGATCTGGACCTGGGACGCGAAGGCGTCGATGGCGGCGATCTTGCGCTCGATGTTCTCGTCGATCGCGACGAAGCGGGTCGGCCTGAAGTCCACCGTCGCCGAGGGCGACTGGAAGCAGTAGACCCGGCCGACCTGTCGCACCGCGACCATGGCGGCCCGGTAGGTGTTGCGGTGGTCCTGGTGCACATCGTGCGGTGAATGCGTGTAGACCAGGGTCGGCTCGACCTCGGCCACCACCCGGCTGATCGCGCCGATGGTCGGGTCGCCCTCGCCGATCGCGGCGTCCTGCAGGTCTTCGTGGAACAAGGTGGCCCCGATGACCTCGGCCGCGCGGACCGATTCCTTGGCCCTGGTGTCCTCGGTGCCGCCCCTGGCGCCCCGGCTGAGGGTCAGGATCGCGACCTCGTGACCGAGCCTGCGGTGCGCGATCAGCGTGCCGGCCGCGCCGATCTCGACATCGTCCGGATGCGCCCCGATGGCCAGCACTGACTGCCGGCTGGCCGCCCTGGCCTGGCGGCCGCGCGCGATCAGGGCGCCGATGGTGGCGATCAGGTCGTCCGGCCTGACCGGCTTCTCCAGGAACTCATCAGCCCGGCTGCGCAGTGCGCGGACCGCGTAGTCGAAGGACGGGTGCGCGGTGACTACCGCAACCGGGAGTTCCGGACAGCATTCACGCAGTTCCTCCAGCAGCTCGAGTCCCGTCATGCCGGGCATCTCCACGTCGGTCAGCACCACGTCCCAGTGCCTGGCCCGCGCCTGCTGCAGGGCGACCGAAGGGTCGGGCACGTGGGCGACCTCGTAACCGGCCCGGTCGCGGAGCACCCGCAGCACGTACTGCGCCGCCTCCTGGTCGTCCTCGACCAGCAGGATCGACCCGGCCTGGTCGCCGCGTTCAGCCGGCACTAGTGCCCCGCTTCCCGGCCTCAGGCCGCTGGTCAGCCACGGCCGGCCCGGCGGCCGGAAGCGTGATCGTGAAGGTGCTGCCCGCGCCGATCGTGCTGGTGACGTCCAGTTCGCCGTCGTGCATGTCGACGATCTCCTTGACGATCGACAGACCGAGGCCGAACCCCGGCCGGCCGCTGCGGGCCGTGTTGGAGGCACGGAAGAACCGCTGGCAGAGCCGGCCCGCTTCCTCGGGCGGGATGCCGATGCCGGAGTCGGAGACCGCGATCCGCCAGCGGTCGCCGGCCTGCTCGGCCCGGATGGTGATCGCGCCGCCGGGTTCGGTGAACTTCAGGGCGTTGGCGACCAGGTTGTCGACTACCTGCAGGATGCGGGCCCGGTCGGCGACCAGGGGCGGACCGCCGGTCACCGACCAGTCCAGCCTCCGGCCGTCCCGGCGGGCGGCCGGGGCCGCCGACCTGGCCGCGTCGGCGACCAGGTCGCGGACCGATACCGGGGTCAGCTCCATCGGGAGCACGCCGTCCTCGAGCCTGCGCAGCAGCAGCAGATCGCCGACGAGGTGCATCAGCCGCTCGGCGTTGCGCTGGATGACGTCCAGGTACTCTCCGGCGACGTTCGGCAGCCCCGGCTCGTCCTCCAGCAGCTCGACGTAGGAGACGATCGAGGCCAGCGGCACCCTGAGCTCGTGCGAGACGGTGGCCAGGAAGCGCATCTTCTGCTCGTTCTGCGCGCGCAGCTCGTCGTTCTGCTCGGCCAGCTCGGCCCTGGCGTGCTCGGCTTCTCGCCGGGAAGCCAGTTCGGACTGGAGCCGCCGGCTGTGCTCCTGCTCGCTCTCGGCCCGCTCGGACATGTTCCACAGCAGCCAGGCCCCGCCGCGGTACCGCCCGCTGACGATGATTGGCCAGAAGTCGCATTCCAGGACCCGGCCGTCGGCGCACGGGATACGCACCCCCTCGGCCCGTTCCTCGCGGAGCCGGTACTGCCGCATGGTCGCGATCACGCCCTCGGGATCGGCGAAGGTCTGCCTGACCGCCCCGGTGATCTGGTCAGAGACATTTCCGGCGATCTCGTCGGCCGGCTTGCCGATCCCGAGGAGGTCGCACAGGGCCTGATTGACCTGCAGGATGTTGTGGTTCTCGTCCAGCAGCATGATGCCGGGGATAGCCGCCGCGACCAGGCTGCGCAGCCGCTCAGTCTGCTCGGTCATCCGGGCCGCGGCCGCGCGCTCGGCCTGCAGCAGCCTGGCGCGCTCGCCTTCGGCCCGCTTGCGGGCGGAGATGTTCGTGATCGCGACCAGGTATCCGGCCGGGTGACCGGGACTGTCGGGGGCGGCCGCGACGGCCGCGCCGACCCACAGGGGCTCGGCCCCGGCTCGCCCGAGCCGGAAGTCGACCCGCAGTTCGTGGCCGGCCGCCCGCGCGAGTTCCCATTGCCGCCAGACCCTGGCCGCGTCATCGGGATGGACGAACTCCAGCCAGGAGCGCCCGGCGCAGTCCGCTGCGGTCTGGCTGGTCAGCACCGACCAGCGCTCGTTGACGAAGGTGCACCGGCCGTCGGCATCGACCTCGGCGATCCCGACCGGGGCCAGGTGTGAGAGCACCCGGAACCTGGTTTCGCTGCCAGTCAGGGCGGGCCGGTCGCGCACGTGGCCGTTGGTATCGCCGGCACCGCTGGCACGGTTCCCGGCGAGCCGCCCGGCCGCGGTAATCGCCGGTCCCGAGCGCGGGCGAGGCATGCCCATGCCGCCGCACCCCCGTATGTGTCGGCATGATGACCTGACGCTGGTAGTACCCAGCCCATCCGGCCGCGAACTCCGGCTCGTGCCCTACGGTGTCGGCATGGCGTCCTACACGGAGCTGGAGGTCGGCGGCCGGACCATCCGGATCTCCAACCCGGACCGGGTGTACTTTCCGGCCAGCGGCGCGACCAAGCTCGATCTGGCCAGCTACTACCTGGCGGTCGGTGACGGGATTGTCAGGGCGCTGCGCGAGCGGCCCTGCATGCTGCACAGGTTCCCGTCCGGGGTCGCGGGTGAGAAGGTGCACCAGAAGCGGGTGCCGGCCGGCGCGCCGGACTGGCTCGAGACCGTCCGGGTCACCTTCCCGCGGTACAACCGGCACGCCGACGAGCTGTGCGTGACCGAGCTGGCCAGCGTGATCTGGGCGGTGCAGATGTCCACGGTGGAGTTCCACCCGTGGAACTCACGCCGGGCCGACACGGAGAAACCCGACGAGTGGCGCATCGACCTCGACCCGATGCCGGACTGCGGGTTCGGCACCGTCCGCGAGGTCGCCCTGGTGGTCAGGGACCTGCTGGCCGAGCTGGGGATCACCGGCTGGCCGAAGACCTCGGGCGGGCACGGCCTGCATGTCTACGTCAGGATCGAGCCGCGGTGGAGCTTCGGCCAGCTGCGGCGGGCGGCGCTGGCGTTCGCGCTCGAGGTCGAGCGGCGGGCTCCCGACCAGGTCACCACGACCTGGTGGCGGAAGGACCGCGACCCGGCCAAGCTGTTCGTCGACTACAACCAGAACGCCAGGGACCACACGATCGCCAGCGCGTACTCGGTCCGCGGAGTGCCGGAGGCTACCGTGTCCACCCCGGTGAGCTGGGACGAGGTGCCGGATGTGGAGCCGCCCGAGTTCACCATCGCGACCGTCCCCGGCCGGTTCACCCGGCTCGGCGACCTGCACGCCGGCATCGACGACGTGGCCTATTCGATCGAGCCGCTGCTGGCCTGGGCCGACCGGGACGGCCTGGACGACTAGCCGGGCGCGGCCAAGCCGGGCGCGGCCTAGCCAGACGCCGCCTAGCCGAACGCCGCCGCGGCGGCCGCTCGGCCCCGGCCCGCCTGGTCCAGGTAACCGAAGGTGCCGTGGTCACGCAGCTCGGTGGCGGCCGCGGCGGCCGCGCCGAACGCCGCGTAGGCGAGCGCGCCGCCGGTCGAGATCCGGCTGACGCCGATCGCGGCCAGCTCGGCCACGGACGCCATGCCCGGCATGGCCAGGGCGTTGACCGGCTTGCCGACCGCCGCAACGAGTTCGGCCAGCTCGTCGTGCCGGGTGACGCCGGGCGCGAAGACCACGTCGGCCCCGGCCGCGGCGTAGTCCTGCAGCCTGGCGATCGTGTCGGCCAGGTACGGCCGGCCGTGCAGGTGGTTCTCGGCCCGGGCGGTCAGCACCAGGTGCACGGGGCCGCTGTGCGCGGCCTCGGCCGCGGCCGCGACCCGCTCCACGGCGAAGGACCGGTCGTAGATCGGGTCCTCCGCCCGGCCGGTGTGATCCTCGACCGAGCAGCCCGCCAGGCCGGCCGCCACCGCCATCCGGACCGTCTCGGCGACCCCGGCCGGATCGTCGGCGAAGCAGTTCTCCAGGTCGGCTGAGACCGGCAGGTCGGTACCGGCCGCGATGGCGGCGGCATGCGCGACCGCCTCGTCCCGGCTGACCGCACCGTCCGGCCTGGCCAGCGTCGCCGCGAACCCGCTGCTGGTCGTGGCCAGCGCGGCGAAACCCAGCGTTTCGAACAATCTGGCCGATCCCAGGTCCCACGGGTTGGGCATGAGCAGCGGCTGACCACGCTGGTGCAGGGCGAGGAAGATGCTGGCCTTCTCGGACTGAGTTCGCATGAGAAGAACCTAGCGGCGGCGGCCTGACCCGCGCCGGCCGGCGCGGGCCACCCGTCCTACGGCATGTGCTCGTAGGCCGGGATCGTCAGGAATTCGGCGTAGTCGTCGGCCAGCGCGACATCCTTGAACAGCTCGGTCGCCTCGGCGAACTTGGCGGCGTCGTAAGCGTCGCCGTAGGACTGCTCGATCTTGGCCAGTTCCTCGGTGATGATCCGCTCCACCAGTTCCCTGGTGACTTGCTGACCCGCCGCCAGCGTGACGTCGTTGTGCAGCCACTGCCAGATCTGGGACCTGGAGATCTCGGCTGTCGCGGCGTCCTCCATCAGGTTGAAGATCGCCACCGCGCCCGAGCCGGCCAGCCAGCTAGCCAGGTACTGCAGCCCGACGCTGACGTTGTTGCGCAGCCCGGCCTCGGTGATCTCGCCAGGGGTGCTGGCCACGTCGAGGAGCTGGGCGGCGCTCACCTGGACATCGTCGCGGAGCTTGCCGAGCTGGTTAGGCGCCTCGCCGAGCACGCCGTCGAAGACCTCGCGGCAGACCGGCACCAGGTCGGGGTGGGCCACCCAGGATCCGTCGAAGCCATCCCGCGACTCGCGGGTCTTGTCGTCGCGGACCTTGGCCAGGGCGACCTTGTTGACCTCGGGGTCGCGCCGGCTGGGGATGAACGCGGCCATCCCGCCCATCGCGTGCGCCCCCCGGCTGTGGCAGGTCCGCACCAGCAGCTCGGTGTAGGCCCGCATCATGGGGGCGGTCATGGTGACCGCGTTCCGCTCGGGCAGCACGAAGTCCCGGCCCCTGGTGCGGAACTTCTTGATGATGCTGAACAGGTAGTCCCACCGGCCCGCGTTCAGCCCGGCACTGTGCTCGCGCAGCTCGTAGAGGATCTCTTCCATCTCGAAGGCGGCCGGGATGGTCTCGATCAGTACGGTCGCCCTGATCGTGCCGCGCGGCAGCCCGATCGCGTCCTGGGCCAGGTTGAACGCGTCGTTCCAGAGCCTGGCCTCGCGGTGACTCTCCATCTTGGCCAGGTAGAAGTACGGTCCCTTGCCCTTGGCGAGCTGGCGCTCGGCGCAGTGGAAGAAGTACATCGCGAAGTCGAACAGGCTGCCCGAGACGCGCTGCCCGTCGACCAGCACGTGCTTCTCGTCCAGGTGCCAGCCCCGGGGCCGGACCACGATGGTCGCCAGCTCCTCGTCCGGCGCCAGCCGGTAGTCCTTGCCGTCGGCGCTGGTGAAGTCGATGGTGCGGTCGAGCGCGTTCCTGAGATTGAGGTGGCCGCCGACCATGTTGTCCCACAAGGGGGTATTGGCGTCCTCGAAGTCGGCCAGCCACACCTTGGCCCCCGAATTCAGGGCGTTGATCGTCATCTTCGCCTCGGTCGGTCCGGTGATCTCGACGCGCCGGTCGACCAGGCCAGGGGCGGGCGGCGCCACCCGCCAGCTCGGATCGGCCCTGATGTGCTCGGTTTCCGGTAGGAAGTCCAGGTTCGCCCCGGCGCTCAGTTGCTGCTGGCGGGCGGCCCGGGCGGCGAGCAGCTCGGCCCGGCGCTGGCCGAGCTCGCGCTGCAGCCTGGCCACCAGGTCCAGCGCCTGCGGGGTGAGGATCTCGTCGTAGCGATCCCTGACCGGGCCGGTGACCTCGATGCCGTCGCCGTAGCTCATTCCTGGCCGCTCCCTCCGCCGGTGCGGGCGCCGGGCGCGGGCGGGCCGGCGCCCGGTGAGTGTTCCGATCCTAAGCGGGCGGCTGGTTCCGGGCACAGGCGCGAGCCCGGCGGTGTTGTTAATAGCGTGACGCCCCGGCGCAGCCGTGGCAGCATCGAGTGACCGCCGAACCGCGGCGGTCTCGTCCTGGATGGCAGATGACAGCAGAACGCGATATTTCCCACGACCGCTCCGATCTGGGGACTGTGCCCGGCTCAGTTCAGGAGCCGGAGGCCGGCGAAGAGTACGATCCGGGCCAGCTTGACCTGGAGGACCGGCATTCGCTGCGCCGGGTTGCGGGGCTGTCGACCGAGCTGCAGGACGTCAGCGAGGTCGAGTACCGGGCGCTGCGGCTGGAGCGGGTGGTGCTGCTCGGGGTCTGGACCGACGGCACGCTGGAGATGGCCGAGAACTCCCTGCGCGAGCTCGCCCTGCTCGCCGAGACGGCGGGCTCCGAGGTGCTGGACGGGCTGACCCAGCGCCGCGGCCGGCCCGACGCGTCTACCTATGTCGGCGCGGGCAAGGCCAGGGAGCTGGCCGAGCTCGTGCAGGTGACCGGGGCCGACACCGTGATCTGCGACGGCGAGCTGACCCCGAGCCAGCTGCGCAAGCTGGAGGGCGTGGTCCGGGTCAAGGTCATCGACAGGACGGCGCTGATCCTCGACATCTTCGCCCAGCACGCGCGCAGCAAGGAGGGCAAGGCTCAGGTCGAGCTGGCCCAGATGCAGTACATGCTGCCGCGGCTGCGCGGCTGGGGCGAGTCGCTGTCCCGGCAGGCCGGAGGCCGGGTGGCAGGCGGGGGCGGCATCGGCACCCGCGGCCCGGGCGAGACCAAGATCGAGACCGACCGGCGCCGGATCAGGACCAGGATTTCCCGGCTGCGCCGGGAGATCGCCGAGATGTCCACCGGCCGCGAGGTCCAGCGCGGGCAGCGCAAGCGCCGCCAGGTCCCCTCGGTGGCCATCGCGGGCTATACCAACGCGGGCAAGTCCAGCCTGCTGAACCGGCTGACCGGCGCGCACGTCCTAGTGGACAACTCGCTGTTCGCCACGCTGGACCCGGCCGTGCGCAAGGCGCGGCTGCCCTCGGGCGGCGCGTATACGCTCACCGACACCGTCGGCTTCGTACGGCACCTGCCGCACCAGCTCGTGGAGGCGTTCAGGTCCACCCTGGAGGAGGTCGGTGACGCCGACCTGATCCTGCATGTCGTAGACGGTTCAGACGCCGATCCGCGGTCCCAGATCGCGGCCGTCCGCGAGGTGCTGGCGGAGATCGGGGCGCGGGAGGTTCCTGAGCTCGTGGTCTTTAACAAGGCCGATGCCACTGATGCGATCGCGCTGAAGGGACTGCAGCTCGCCGAGCCGCAGTCGGTGGTCATCTCGGCCCGTACCGGCGAGGGGCTCGAGGCGCTGGCCGAGCAGATCGAGCGGCTGCTGCCGCGGCCGAGCGTCGAGGTCACGGTGCTGGTGCCGTACGCCCGCGGTGACCTGCTGGCCCGGATCCACGCCGATGGCGAGGTACTCAGGCTGGCCCATACCGACGCCGGGACCGAGGTCGCGGCGCGGGTGCCGCCGGCGCTGGCGGCCGAGCTGGACAGTTTCGCGGTGGCGGCCGATTCTGCCTGATTCGCCGATCATGTCTTAGACCACTGAGTCACGCGATAACGCTGGTACAGCATTGAGTAGTGCAATGCCAGCACGCAACCGATATGGTGTGTGCGTTCCCGTTGGGCAGTGGCCGCGATGCCGCCGTACCGCCATTCGCTGTGCAGTCCTGGGCTGGCGCAGGCATCCGGTTCGAGTCATGGCAGGTGGGGGCATGGCAGCGAGGGTCGCGCTGGGCACCGGGCAAGCCGGGATCGGCTTCGCCGGATGACCGTCAGTCTCCTTACCAATATCGGCCGGTTGTGGACCGGTTCTGAGGTATGGAGCAATGCCGCGATTTTGATGCAAGATGACCGTATTGTCTGGTCCGGCCAGGCGGCTCAGCTGCCGCCCAGCCTGCCGGGCGTGATCGATGACATCGTGGACGTGGACGAGGTCGAGAACCTGGGCGGCGCTCTGGTCACGCCCGGTCTTATCGACGCGCACAGCCATCCGGTCTACGCGGGCAACCGCTGGGCCGAGCTCGCGATGCGGTCGGGCGGCGCGTCCAAGACCGAGATCATCTCGGCCGGCGGCGGGCTCAGCTCGACGGTGACGGTGACCAGGGGAACCGACCCGTGGACGCTGTGCAACCACGTGCGCGGCCGGATGCGGGACTGGCTGCTCAGCGGCACCACCACGATCGAGGCCAAGACCGGCTACCACCTGACCAGGGACGGCGAGCTAGCCGACGTGCGGCTGCTCCGGTCACTGGAGGACGAGGCCGGCATGCC
>DASWAH010000069.1:0-18839 GCA_036391235.1 Streptosporangiaceae bacterium | reverse complement strand
CATCGACGCTGTCGTTTTCTGGCCCGGCTACGGGCACATCCCGGTCACCGATCTGGCCCTGCACCACCTGCTGCCGCTGGCCGCCCGCGGGCTGAGCCGGTGGGGCGTGCACGCAGCCGACGCCACCCGCCTGCTGTCGATTATCGAAAAGCGCTGCGAGCTGCGCCAGAACGGAGCGTCCTGGCAGGTCAGCTCGGTCCGGGCGCTCGCCAGGGCAGGGGTGGCCGATCGTGACGAGGCGCTGCGGCTGATGACCCAGGATTACATTGAGCGGATGAACACTCAGGAGCCGGTGCATACCTGGCCCATGCTGTGATCCCCGCGGGGCGGGCCCGCGTGATCGCCGCCGCCCCGCCGGCCGGGCAGGTGCGGCTGGGCGCTGCCAGCGGACGGTGGGTCGTGCTGGCGACCGTGCTCGGCACGGGCATGGCGATGCTGGACATGACCGCGGTCAATGTCGCGCTTCCCGCGATCGGCCGGCAGCTGGCCGCGTCCCTGGACGGGCTGCAGTGGATCGTCAGCGGCTACACGCTGGCGCTGGCCGGGCTGATCTTGCTCGGCGGTTCGCTGGGCGACCGGCTTGGCCGCCGTCGCGTCTTCCTCGCCGGGGTGCTCTGGTTCGCGCTGGCCTCTGCGCTGTGCGGCCTGGCTCCGACGATCGGCGTGCTGATCGCGGCCCGGATCCTGCAGGGAATCGGCGGGGCGCTGCTGGTACCAGGCTCGCTGGCGATCATCCAGGCAAGCTTCGCCCGCGAGGCCAGGCCCCGGGCGATCGGCGCCTGGTCGGGGCTGAGCGGGGTCGCGGCGGCGGCCGGGCCGCTGCTCGGCGGGTGGCTGGTGGTCACGGCCGGCTGGCGCTGGGTCTTCCTGATCAACCTGCCGGTCGCCGCCGTGGTCATCGTCGTCTCGCTGCGGCGGCTGCCCGAGTCACGGGCCGAGGGCGGCCGGCCGGGCTTCGATGTGGCCGGTGCCGTGCTGGCGGCCCTGGCCCTGGCCGGGATCAGCTACGCCCTGATCGGAGTCCCGGCCGGAGCCGGGGCTGGCGCCGTCGGAGCCGCCGCGGCGGCCGGGGTGGCCGCGGCCGTTGCCTTCATCGCGGTCGAGCGGGCCCGGGGCCGGTCGGTGGCCGGGCCGCCCCCGATGCTGCCGCTGGGCATCTTCGCGTCCCGGCAGTTCAGCCTCATCAACGTGATCACGTTCTGCGTGTACGCGGCGTTCGGCGGCGAACTGTTCCTGCTCGTGCTCGAATTGCAGGCGGGCGCCGGATTCTCGGCCCTGGCGGCCGGGTCGGCCCTGCTCCCGGTGACCTGCCTGATGCTGGTGCTCTCGCCGCGGACCGCGGCGCTGGCCCAGCGGGCCGGCCCGCGCCGGCCGCTCGCAGCCGGCCTCCTGACCTGCGCGGCCGCTCTGCTCCTGATGCTGCGGATCGGCGTGCACGCTCGCTACCTGACCGACGTGCTGCCGGCCGTGGTGGTGTTCGGGCTCGGACTCACCCTGGTGGTCTCGCCGCTGACCGTCACCGTGCTGGCCAGCGCCGACGTGCGGCATGCCGGACTGGCCAGCGGAGTCAACAACGCGGTGGCCAGGGCGGCCAGCCTGGTGGCGGTGGCGGGCCTGCCGGCCATCACCGGCCTGGACTCGGCCGGTTACCGCTCGCCTGACCAGCTCACCCGGGGGTTTCATCTGGCCATGATCGTCTGCGCCGCGCTGCTGGTGACGGCATCGGTGCTCGCGATCACGATGATCGACGACCGGGTGCTGCGCGATGACCTTCCGGCTCGCATGACCAGCGGCGCGCGCGGGTAGCGTCACCGCTAGCCGGAGAGAAGGGCGGCCAATGGACGAGGCAGGCAGCCAGGCAGCGGACAGCGAGCAGGCAGACGGCGACCAGCCGGCTGGCGAGGGCGGTGACGGGGAGATCTTGCCGGCGATCCCGGCATCGGCGGGCGCGCTGATCTATGACCGGCGGGGCCGGCTGCTCATACTCAAGCCGACCTACAAGAGCGGCTGGACCATCCCCGGCGGCGTGATGGAGGCGGACGGCGAATCGCCCTGGCAGGCCTGCCGGCGCGAGGTCGCGGAGGAGTGCGGCCTCATCGTGCGCCGCGGCCGGCTCGCGGCGGTCGACTTCCGGCGCCCGCGCCCGGGGCGGCCGGGAGGCGTGCGGTTCCTGTTCGACTGCGGCGCGCTGAGTGACGCCGAACTGGCGACGGTGGTGCTGCAGCCTGAGGAGATCAGCGAGCACCGGCTGGTCAAGCCGGAGCAGGCGGCTCACCTCCTGCGCAAGCCGATCCGCCGGCGAGTGCGCGCGGCCAGGCGGGCGTCCGGCCCGGTCTACCTGGAGGAGGGGCGGCCGGTGCAGCAGGACGGCCCGGCTGGCTAGTCCTGGCCGTCGGGCAGGTACCACTTATACGGCGCGATCAGCCGCTTGAGCGGGCCTTCCGGTCCCCAGCTGCCTGGCTCGTACAGTTCCACCTCCGGCGGGTCCTCGATCAGCGGCATGGCGACCTCCCACAGCCGCTCGATCTCGTCGGACCTGGTGAACAGTGACTGGTCGCCGATCATGGCCTCGAGGATCAGCCGTTCGTACCCCTCGAGCTCGTGCATCCGGTGGAACGAGTCCTCGTACCTGAAGGTCATCTCGACCTCGCGCAGCTTCATGGCCGGGCCGGGCTGCTTGGCCAGGAACCGGACCGCGATCCAGCCCGGGTCGTCGAAGTCGATGACGATCTCGTTGCACCGTTCGCCGATCGGCATATGGGCGACCGCGGGGAACATCCGCAACGTCGGCTCCTTCAGCCCCAGCGTGATCGTCTGCCGCCGTTGCGCCATCGACTTGCCTGACCGCAGGTAGAACGGAACGCCCGCCCAGCGCCAGTTGTCGATCTCCATCTTCATCGCGACGAACGTCTCGGTCTGCGACTTCGGGTCGACGCCATTCTCCTGGCGGTATCCCTCGTACTGGCCGCGCACGACCTTGTTCAGGTCGATCGGGTGCAGCGCCTGGAACACCTTCGCCTTCTCGTCGCGCAGGAACTGCGCGGTGAACTTGCTCGGTGGCTCCATCGCGACGAAGCCGAGCACCTGGAACAGGTGCGTGACGATCATGTCGCGGAAGGTGCCGGTCTTCTCGAAGAACGCGGCCCGGCCCTCGATGCTGATCTTCTCCGGCACGTCGATCTGCACGTGCGAGATGTGGTCGCGATTCCAGATCGGCTCGAACAAGCCGTTCGCGAACCGCAGGGCCAGGATGTTGTCGACCGATTCCTTGCCGAGGAAGTGGTCGATCCTGAAGACCTGGGTCTCGTCGAACACCGAGTGCACGACCTCGGCGAGCTTGCGGCACGACTCCAGGTCCCAGCCGAACGGCTTCTCGATGATGACCCTGGCGCCCTCGCTCAGCTTCGTCTGCCCCAGCATCGTGATCACCGACGAGAAGGCCGAGGGCGGAACGGCGAGATGGAACAACCGGCCGGGGTGCCCGCCGATTTCCTGCTCGGCCTCCTGCACGGCTGCGACCAGCGGCTTGGGGTCATCGGGGTCGGCGGCGCCGAAACGCAGCCTGCTCTCGAACGCCTGCCAGGCCGATCCGGTTGGCTTGGCCAGGCCGAACTGGGCGACGGCCGACTTGGCGTGCGCCCTGAACTGCTCGTCGCTCATCGCGAACTGGGCGGGCGCCGAGCCGATGATCTGATAGCCCTTGGGGAGCAAGCCCGACTTGGCCAGGTGGAACAGCCCGGGCAGCAGCTTGCGCTTGGCGAGGTCGCCGGTAGCGCCGAACAGGACGATGACGTGATCGTCAGGGTGCTGGCCGTTGCCGTGGTTACTCGAAGGCATGCCACACATAGTGTCATGCGCGCTTCGATCGGGAAGACTGGTGCGCTGTGAGCACGGAACGGGAAAAGCAGGTGGCGGCCGGGGCGGCGGCGGAGCTCGTACAGGACGGAATGCGGGTCGGCCTGGGGACCGGGACGACGGTCAGTTTCCTGCTGCCGGCGCTGGCGCGGCGGAACCTGTCGATCAGGTGCGTGGCCACCTCAGAGCGGACGGCGGCGCGGGCCAGCGAGCTTGGCCTGACCGTCGAGCCGTTCGCGACGCTGGACCAGATCGACATCGCGATCGACGGCGCCGACCAGATCGCGCCGGACGGATGGCTGGTCAAGGGCGGCGGCGGCGCTCACACGAGGGAGAAGATCGTGGCCGCGGCGGCGGCCAGGTTCGTGGTGATCGCCGACTCGGCCAAGCCGGTGCCGTCCCTGCATCCGCCGGTCCCGGTCGAGCTGCTGGACTTCGGGCTGCAGGCGACGATGCGCCGGCTGGGCGACGTCACCCTGCGCGAGGCGCCGCCCAGCCCGGATGGCGGCATCATCGCCGACTACCGCGAGCCCTTCGATGATCCGGCCGAACTGGCCGCCCGGCTGGCCGCGACCCCCGGCGTGATCGGGCACGGCCTGTTCAGCCCCGACCTGGTCTCGGTGATCCTGGTCGGCCGGGGCGAGCAGGCCGAGCAGCGCGTCCTTCGCTAACGCGCTTTCACCTCGGCGTGACCGCCGAACTCCGAGCGCATCGCGGACAGCAGCCGGCCGGTGAACTCGCCGAGGCCCCGCGATTCGAACCGCTGGAACAGTGACGCGGTGATGACCGGGGCGGGCACGCCCTCCTCGACCGCGGCCAGCACGGTCCAGCGACCCTCGCCCGAGTCGGACACGTGCCCGGCGAACTCCGACAGCTCGGGGGACTTGGCCAGCGCGCTGGCGGTCAGGTCGACCAGCCACGAGCTGACCACGGAACCCCGCCGCCAGACTTCGGCCACATCGCCGACGTTGATGTCGTACTGGTACGCCTCGGGGTCGGTCAGCGGCGTCGTCTCGGCGTCGGTGACCTGCTCCTCCTTGCCCGCGTTGGCGTGCTGGATGATCGACAGGCCCTCGGCGATCGCGGCCATCATGCCGTACTCGATGCCGTTGTGGACCATCTTGACGAAGTGCCCGGCTCCGGCCGGCCCGCAGTGCAGGTAGCCGTCCTGCGCGGTGCCCCCGCCGGCCCGGCCGGCAGTCGGCTCGGCCGTCCCCGGCCCGGGGGCGATGGTCTTGAAGATCGGGTCGAGCCGGGTGACGGCCTCGTCGTCGCCGCCAATCATCAGGCAGTAGCCGCGCTCCAGACCCCAGACGCCGCCGGAGGTGCCGCAGTCCACGTAGTGGATCTTCTTTCTGGCGAGCTGCCTGGCCCTGGCGATGTCGTCGCGGTAGTACGAGTTGCCGCCATCGATTACCGCGTCGCCCGGCTCGAGCATCGAGGCCAGGTGATCCAGCGTCCGGCCGGTGATCGCGGCGGGCAGCATCAGCCAGGTGTTTCTCGGCGGCTCCAGCCTGGCCACGAAGTCGTCCAGGTCGCTCGCCCCGGTGGCGCCCTCGTCGGCCAGGGCCTTGACGGCGTCGGCATTCACGTCGTAAACGACGCAGGAGTGGCCGTCGCGCATGAGCCGCCGCACCAGGTTCGCGCCCATTCGGCCTAGCCCGACCATGCCGAGCTGCATCGGGTTCTGCGTGGTCATCGCTTACGCTCCCTTGATCTCGCGGTACCGCCTGATCAGCGTGCTGGTGGAGGAATCGTGCCTGAGCTGGGGCGGCTCCTTGCTGGTCAGCTCGGGAATGATCGCCGCCGCGAGCACCTTGCCCAGCTCTACCCCCCACTGATCGAACGAGTCGATGTCCCAGATCGTCCCGGCGGTGAACACCGCGTGTTCGTAGAGCGCGACCAGCGAGCCGAGCAGCCGCGGCGTCAGGACCTCGGCCAGCACCTCCTCCAGCGTCTTCCCGAACGCCAGGGCCTGGGCCTGCGCGAAGACATTCGAGGTGAGCAGGTCGTGGTGGTCGCGGATCGGGTTGAGTGACCGGCCGAAGCCGATCAGGTCGGCCGGGATCAGGTGCGTGCCCTGGTGCAGCAGCTGGTAGAAGCTGTGCTGGCCGTTGGTGCCAGGCTCACCCCAGAACACCGGCCCGGTCGGGTAGCTGACTGGCGTGCCGTCCAGCCTGACGTGCTTGCCGTTGGACTCCATCGTGAGCTGCTGCAGGTACGCCGGGAATCGCTTCAGGTACTGCTCGTACGGCAGCACCGCGATGCTGGACGCGCCGAAGAAACCGGTGTACCAGACCCAGAGCAGGCCCATCAGGACGGGCAGGTTCTCGCGCAGCGGCGCGGTGCGGAAGTGCACGTCCATCTCGTGGAAGCCGGCCAGCAGCTCGGCGAATCGTTCTGGCCCGATCGCGACCATCGTGGACAGCCCGATCGCTGAGTCCATCGAGTACCGGCCACCGACCCAGTCCCAGAACCCGAACATGTTCGCCGTGTCGATGCCGAACTCGGCGACCTTGCCGGCGTTGGTGCTGACCGCCACGAAGTGCCGGGCGACGGCGGCCTCGTCGCCGAGCTGGCTGACCAGCCACTCGCGCGCCGACGTGGCGTTCGAGATGGTCTCGAGGGTGGTGAAGGTCTTGGAGGAGACGATGAACAGGGTCTGGGCCGGGTCCAGGTCGCGGGTCGCCTCGGCCAGGTCGGTCGAGTCGACATTAGAGACAAACCTGAACGTCAGGTGCCGGTCGCTGTAGTAGCGCAAGGCCTCGTAGGCCATGACCGGGCCGAGATCCGAACCGCCGATGCCGATGTTCACGATCGCGGTGATCGGCAGGCCGGTGTGGCCGCGCCACTCGCCCGACCTGATCTGGTCGGCGAACTCGGCCATCGCGCCCAGGACCTCGTGCACTTCCGCGACGACGTCGGTGCCTTCGACGATCAGGCTGGCGTCGCGGGGCATGCGCAGGGCGACGTGCAGTACCGAGCGGTTCTCTGTGGTGTTGATCCGCTGCCCGCTGAACATCGCCTCGACCCGCTCAGGCAGCCCGCGCTCGATGGCCAGGTCGGTGAGCAGGGCCAGCGTCTCGTCGGTGATCCGGTTCTTCGAGTAGTCCAGGTACAACCCGGCGGCCTGCGCTGTCAGCCGCTCGCCCCGGCCAGGGTCGGCGGCGAACAGGTCACGCAGGTCAGTGCCGCCGATCGCGTCGTAGTGCGCGGCCAGGGCGGCCCAGGCCGGCCCGCCCGCGGGCGCGTGAGTCATCGCTCGTCCTTTCGGTCAGTCCGTCCCGTTCGCGACCCTAGCGTGCGAGGACCGCGGCGGGCCGGCCGCCCGGCCGGCCGGCCCGCCGCCTAACTTGCCGCCGGCGCAATACTGCAACCATGAAGGAGAACGCCGGCCGGACCGGATTGCGGCTGAACGGCATTAACCTGCCCATGCTCGACCGGGCCCGGATCTACTGCTGCGGGATTACCCCGTACGACGTCACCCACCTCGGGCATGCGGCGACGTTTGTCTGGGTGGACGTGCTGACCAGGGTGCTGGCCTCGGCCGGGGTGACTGCGCAGCTGTGCAGGAACGTGACCGACGTGGACGACGTGCTGTTCGCCGCGGCCGCGCACTCCGGGTCGGCCTACGACGCATTCGCCTCGGTCCAGCAGTTCAGGTTCGATCAGGACATGACGTCGCTTGGGGTGCGCGAGCCGCAGTTCGCCCCCCGGGCCAGGCGGAACGTCGGACAGGTGATCAGGCTGGCGGCCGGGTTGCTGGAGACCGGCGATGGCTACCTGCGCGACGGCACCGTCTACTTCCGTGGCGCCGGCCCGGCCCGGGCGGCTGGGCTGAGCCGGGACGAGGCCGAGGCGCTGGCCGCGGAGTACGGCGCCCGGCTCGACGATCCGGCCAAAGATGACAAGCTGGACGTCGCGGTCTGGCGCCGGTCAGGGCCTGGCGAGCCGGGCTGGCCGTCGCCCTGGGGCAGCGGCCGCCCGGGCTGGCACGCCGAGTGCGCGGCCATGTCGCTCTCGGTCCTCGGCCTGTCGGTCGACGTGCTGTGCGGCGGGGCCGACCTGGCTTACCCGCACCACGCGTTCCAGGTCGCGATGGCGGAGGCGGTCACCGGCGTGCGCCCGCACGCGCGGGCGACATTCGAGGTCGGCGTGGTGTGCATGGACGGCAGCAAGATGGCGAAGTCGACCGGGAACCTGGTGCTGGTCAGCGAGGTGCTGGCCGATCACCCGGCGGCCGCGCTGCGGCTCTGCCTGCTGGACCGGCCCTGGGCCAGGGCCTGGGATTACGCGACGGCCGAACTCGACGCGGCGACCGCACGGCTGGAACGGCTGTACCGGGCGGCCGGACGGAACGCCGGCGCCTCGGCGGTCTCTGATCGCACCCAGGCCACGGCGGCCGCCGCCATCGACGGGGCACTGCGGGAGGACCTGGACGTACCGCGCGCGCTGGGAATCGCCGAGGAAACCGGCGGTGCCGCGGCCCGCGGGCTGATCGCGACCCTGGGCCTGGGCGAGCCCGCCTGAGCCCGGGACAGCCGGCATGCGGGTGGTGGTAGCTCCCGACAAGTTCAAGGGCAGCCTGACCGCGGCGCAGGCCGCCGCGGCGCTGGCGGCCGGGCTGCGCCGGGCCAGGCCGGACCTTGAAGTGGCCCAGGTCCCGGTGGCCGATGGCGGGGACGGCACCGTAGCGGCGGCCGTCGCGGCCGGGTTCATGCCGGTCACGGTCACGGTCACCGGACCGCTCGGCGATTCGGTGCGGGCGGTCTACGGGATGCGGGACGGGACCGCGGTGATCGAGCTGGCCAGCGCGGCCGGGCTGCGCTGCCTGGCCGGGCCTGGCCCGACGGCGCGGAGCTCGCTGGCCGCGTCGACCTACGGGGCCGGCCAGCTGGTCGCCGCCGCCCTGGATCGCGGGGCGACGACGATCGTGCTGGGCATCGGCGGCAGTGCGAGCACGGACGGCGGAGCGGGCCTGGTTCAGGCGCTCGGGGTCACGCTGGCCGCCGGCCAGGGCGCGGCTCCAGTCAGGGGCGGCGGCAGGCTGGGCGAGCTGACCGAGGTCGGCCTGGGCGGTCTCGACCGGCGGATCCGCGATGTCCGGGTGCTGGTGGCCAGCGACGTGGACAATCCGCTGCTGGGGCCGCAGGGGGCGGCCGCGGTCTTCGGGCCGCAGAAGGGCGCGGGTCCAGAGCAGGTGCGCGTGCTGGAGCAAGGTCTGGCTAGGTGGGCCGAACTGACGACCGGGGCGACCGGAAAGGACGTGGCCATGGCGCCGGGGGCCGGGGCGGCGGGCGGCACCGGATTCGCCGCGCTGGCCTACCTCGGCGCGACCCTGGTGCCAGGGGCGAGCCTGGTGCTCGACCTGATCGGGTTCGAGGCGGCACTGGACGGCGCTGGTCTCGTGGTCACCGGCGAGGGCAGTCTGGACCGGCAGACGCTCAGGGGCAAGGCGCCGCTCGGCGTGGCCAGGGCGGCTTCGCGGCGCGCCGTGCCCGTGGTCGCCGTCGCCGGGCAGGTGCGGCTAACCCCGGCCGAGCTGGCCGGGGCCGGGTTCTCGGCCGCGTACGCGCTCGCCGACTCCGAGCCTGACCTGGCGGCGTCCATGGCCAGGGCGCCGGGGCTGCTCGAGGCGGCCGGGGCCAGGATCGCCTCCGGCCTGGCCTAACCCGCCTGCTCGGCGGCCACCCTGGTCAGCACATCGTCCAGCGGCCGGCGCGGGCTGGATGCCGCGTGCTTGCCGTACCCAAGCCTGATCACGATCTGCGGGATCTCCGGCCAGGGCCAGGGCGGCGCCGAATCGGGATGCATGTCGCGCAGTTCGATCGACTGGTACAAGAACGAGGTCGAGATCCCGTGCACGGTCGCGGTGAGCAGGATGCGCTGCAGCGCCTGCCCGGCCCGCAGCCAGTCTCCTGGCTCGTCTCTGGCCGTGGTCAGCACGGCTAGCTGGGGATATTCCTCGTACTCGCCGGATGGCCTGGGCCGCGACGGCACGGCCGAGAGCATATCGCCGCGGATCGGAGCGGGCTGGTGCGCCGGCACTTGCGGCAGCGCTTCGGCCGGGATGCCGTCCTGGGTGCTCGCCGTCCCGATCCAGCGCTGCAGCTCGATCTGGTGCTGCACGTCGCCGGCCAGTTCGGCGCTCGCCTTGGCGGCCAGGTCAAGCACGGTGGCTGCCTGCGAGCTCGGCAGCATCCGCAGGGTCGAGAACTCGAAACTGGCCGCCTGCTCCAGCGCGACTTGCATGGATTCTGACAGCGGCTCGCCCGAGTAAGGACCGCGGTTGGTGTGCCGCTGCCAGATCGCCTCGTACAGCTCGCGCTCGGCGAATGTCGGCGGCCTGCCCGGTTCGGCCTGGACCGCGGCGATTACGGTCGGAGCGAATTCCGGGTGCGGGAGCGGCCAGACAAGCGGGTTGAAACCGGTCATCCGGATCGCGGTCCTGATGTTGAACAGGGCCGCGCCGCAGCTCAGGTACAGGGCCCTGGCGTGCGGGTCCGATACCCACAAGGCCCGGTCGGGGTCGGCCTGCACCTCGAGGAGGTCGTCGGCGACCACCGTGAACCGCCATGGCTGGGTGTTATGGATGGACGGCGCCGCCGCTGCCGACTCGATGATCCGCCGCAGGACCCCGTCCTTCGCCAGTAGCTTCAGCATCACTGACCTCCCTGTCTCCGCGGAGCCAGTGCCCTCGTGGTCCACCCGGCGCCGCCGCTGCCTGGCGGCCGCGCGGTCAGCGCCTGACCCTCTGACTGTCGCTGCGGCGGCTGGCCGCAAGCAGAGTCGTTGGCAGCAAAAGTGCGGGTCCTTGGTCCTTGACGACGGGCCGCGAGCAGGACCGACGTCCCCGGCGATCGAGCAGTTGGCCCCTGCCGTCGCAGGTCACCGGCGTGCATCCTGGTGTCGAGGGTGGTATACCCGCGACCCGTGATCGGGGGTGGACATCATGAACCGCCGCGAGACGAACGCAGCGCCGACGCCGGCTGTGCCGATGCCGACTGGGCCCATGCCGACTGGGCCAATTCCGGCTGGGCCAGCCGCGAGCCAGAGCACATCCGGGCGGGAGCCCCGCCAGAGGGCGGGCCGGTGGCGGGTCAGCGACGTGATGACGACCGAGGTAATCACCGTCCGCAAGTACATGCCGTACAAGGATGTCGCCCGCGTGCTAGCCGAGCACGACCTGACCTCCGTCCCGGTCGTATCGGGCGGCGGGCGGGTGCTCGGCATGGTGTCGGAAGCCGACGTGCTGCGCCGGGAGGAGCGCGCGTTCGGACGCCTCGGGGCGGGACTGCCCAGGCGGACCCACCATGAGCGCGAGCAGGCCCAGGCGCTGACCGTGGGCACGCTGATGACCGCGCCCGCCATCACCATTCACCCGGATGCCCCGCTAGGCGCGGCCGCGCGGCTGATGAACGCTCATCACATCCGCCGCCTGCCGGTGGTCAACCCGGCCGGCGAGCTGATCGGCATCGTCTGCCGCAGGGACCTGCTGACCGCGTTCCTGCGTCCGGATTCCGACCTCGCCGACGAGATCGCCGACGCGCTGGGCCGGATCGCGCAGGCTGGGCCGGTTCGGATCACGGTCAGGGTCACCGACGGCGAGGTCGAGCTGGCCGGCCAGGTGCCGCGGGCCACGCTGGTCGGCGAGGCGGTCAAGATCGCCTCGGACATCGACGGCGTGGTGACGGTGCGCAGCAAGCTGACCGTCGGAGACGTGCTCTCCGAAGCACGGTAAGGCCGGCCGCGGCCTGCGTTCCCGCGGTCCTCGCGCCCGCGGGAATGCCGCCGCGGCCGTTGCCGTTCATACCCCAAGGGGTATCGTCAGGTGCGATGCCGGCGGAACGGAGGTCATCTGATGGCAACGGTTGAGCTGACCGCGCAGAACTTCGACGAGGTCGTCGGCGGCGCCGACCTGGCGCTCGTCGATTTCTGGGCGTCCTGGTGCGGGCCGTGCCGGATGTTCAGCCCGGTGTTCGAGCAGGCGTCGGAGAAGCACGCCGACCTGGTCTTCGCCAAGGTGGACACCGAAGCCCAGCCCGACCTCGCTCAGGCGTTCGGTATCTCCTCGATCCCGACATTGATGGTGATCAGGGACAAGGTCATTCTCTACGCGCAGCCCGGAGCGCTGCCGGCGGCCTCCCTCGAGCAGCTCATCAGCCAGGCTCGCGCGGTCGACATGAACGAGGTTAAGGCGGGCCTGGCGGCCGAGCAGGCCGGGGCACCCGATGCCAGGCAGTGACGCCACGGACAAGGAGCCACGGCTGACCGCGGTTGACGGGGACACGCGAGCCGTGGTGCTAAACCGGCTGCGGCGGGCCCAGGGTCAGCTCGCGGCGGTGATCGCGATGGTCGAGGACGGCCGGGAGTGCCGGGATGTGGTCACCCAGCTGGCCGCCGTCTCGCGGGCGCTCGACCGGGCCGGGTTCAAGATCGTCGCGGCCAACATGCGCCAGTGCCTGAATGGCGAGTCGACCATGACCACCGAGGAACTGGAGCGCCTGTTCCTGGCGCTCGCCTGAGCCTGGCCGCACCGGCGATCCGGCCCTAGTCCGCGACGAGGCAGGCGGGCGTGGGCGGGAGGTAGGCGGGAGTGGCGGGGTCGATGAGCTTGCCCTGCATGTCCAGGACGCTCGCGGCCGAGGCGGCCAGCACGGACCTGGAGCCGCGGAAGTGATGCATGCACAGCAGCAGGTCGGTGCGGTGGGGCCGGCCGGGGGCCGGCGGGATCAGCGCGATCACGGCCGGCCGGGCCGGGCAGCAGCACGCGTGGCTGGCCGAGCGCAGCGCATCCCAGTCGACGCGGGCAGCGGCGTCGCCGGCCATGGCGGCGTGCGCCGCCAGGGCGGGGCGGGCCCGCAGCCCGCTGCCGTTGGTGTAGCCAGATGCCTGGTGAGTCGCCTCCATGCCCGAAGCCTGCCGTGATGACCGCAAGCCAGGCAGGGTCGTGCAGCCCGGAACAGCCGGGTCCTTAGGCCCTGCCGCCGGCGGCGGCCATGGTGCGACGATCATGAGTGCCGGCCATGAGTGCCGGGCAGCGCTCAGGGAGGTGTCGCAGATGCCGAGCCTCGTCGCCGAGGTCATGACGTACAACGTGGTCGCCGTGCGTCAGGACGCCGAGTTCAAGGAGATCGTGGCGGTCATGCACCGCCGCCGCGTCAGCGCCTTCCCCGTCATCGACGAGGCCGACCGGGTGATCGGCATCGTTTCCGAGGCGGACCTGCTGCCCCGCGAGGCCTACCCGGCCCGTCCGGCCCCGTCTGGCCGTCCGCCCAGGCGAGTGCCCGTCAAGGCCACCGCCCTGACCGCGGGCGAGCTGATGACCAGCCCGGCGATCACGATCGGGCCGGATGCCACGGTGACCGAGGCAGCCAGGATCATGCACAGCCGCAAGGTGAAGCGGCTGCCGGTCGTGGACGCTGGCGGCCGACTGGCCGGCATCGTCAGCCGGGTCGACCTGCTCGGGGTCTACGACCGGCCTGACACGCTCATCGGCGCCGAGATCACCGAGCGGATACTGGCCGGCGATTTCGTGCTCGACCCGCGCGAGTTCGTGGTGACGGTGGCCGGCGGTGTCGTGACGATCACCGGCCGGATGGCTGGCCAGGATGACGCGGTCCGGCTGCTGCGAGCGATCTGGGACGTCGCAGGAGTAGTGGACGTCAGGGACCGGCTCAGTTACCCGGTCGTGCGGTAAGCCGCGAACTACCCGGGTCCCCGCGCTCTGCGAAGCGCGGGGACCCGGGTAGTTCGCCGTGACGAGTGCGTCACGGCTGCTTGATGGTGATGTGCTTCTCGGCCTTCTTCGCTTCCTTGTCCTTCAGGTCGACGACGACCTCCAGGATCCCCTTGTCGTAACTGGCCTCGACGTGCTCCTCATCGGCGCCCGGGGGCAGCACGATCCGGCGGCTGAAGACGCCGTACCGGAACTCGGAGTGCGTCTTGTCGATCTCCTCTTCCTTCCGCTCCGCGCGGATGCTGAGGATCCCGTCGGTCACCGACACGTCGACTTCCTTAGCGGGGTCGACGCCCGGCAGTTCGGCCCGGACCACGTAGTGCCCGTCCCGCACGTAGTCCTCCATCCGCATGCCCTGGCCAAGCAGCGGCCGGAACATAGTCATCGGAGAATCCATCCAGTCGAACAAGTCGAGGAACGGCCGGCTCTCCTTGCGAGTCAGCGTGCTCATCGAGTGGCCTCCTTCCGCATGTGCGCTGTATCCACTGTCAGTACAGTCCCTTTCCTCCTGCGCTCCCAGAGGCGGACGGCTCGCGCCGCCGGGACCTTCGGCCAGCCGGGCGGTTGCCGACAAAGGTCCCGGCTACCTCGGGTCCGGCTGCCCTGTAGGCCGGCTGCCGGCCGGGCCAGAGTGGGTCGTGACGTCGTAAGGGGGCAGTCATGACCGGTACGAACCAGGCGGCGGAGCGGGTGCCCGGGCAGGCGATGACCGTAGCCGAGGCCCTGGCGCTGCTTGGCCAGGTGCGGTTCGGGCGGGTGGTCTTCACCAGCCATGCGCTGCCCGCCGTCCGGCCGGTCCGGCATGTCGTGGCCGACGGTGAGATCGTGATCGCGGCCGGGCCCGAACTGGTGCTCACCGCGCTCGGCGGGCCGAGCGCGCCGGGGTCGACGGCGCAGACCATCGTGGCCTACGAAGCCGACCAGCTCGATCCCAGCGGCAGCGAGGGCTGGAGCGTCGTCGTCGTCGGCCGGGCCAGGGCGCTGAGCGGCGACGCCGAGAACGACTGGTACCGGACGCTGCTGCCTGCCATCAGCGGGCCCGATCAGCTGGTGGCGATCAGCGCCGACGTGGTCACCGGTTTCCGCCTGTCAGGGCAGCCGTGAGGCGGGCGGCCCGGCGGCCGGCACCGGGAACCGCAGCCGGGCCGCGACGGTGAACGGCGCTCGCCGCACGGCCGTGACCTGGCCGCCGCCGTCGACGGCCCGGCTGGCCAGCTCCTCGAGCAGATCGGGAACGGCACGGCATCGTGCCTGCGGCTCCTGACAGTCACAGCCCGCGTCCGTGGCGGTCAGCACACCGCACTCGTCGCAGGCATAGCCGGGCACCGGCGGCCCGTCCGGTAGCACCAGGTCGGCAATGGCACGGGCCCGGCTGGCCGCCGCGCAGCCATCGATGCCGGTCACCACGCTGATCCCGGGCGGCTGGCTGAGCACGTCCTTGACCACGTCTTCCTGCGCACGCTCGGCCCACTGGCCGACGACGGGGCCGGCCACCTCGCGGACCCGGCCCGGCGTCACGGTCTGCAGGTCCAGGCTGACCGTACCGGCGACCTGGCCGGCCACGGTGGCCGGGAGCAGCGCGCGGAACTGGCGGATCTCGCTGTCATGGCCGCCGATCACGAGTGGCCAGTACTCGGTGCCCGCGGTCCGCTCCAGCATCGCGATCGTGTCCTTGAAGTGCTGCCGCGACAGTTCGAGCACCCGCTGCTGGATTCGGTAGGCCTCGAGCCCGTACCACCCGGCGAACCCGGTCTTCCTGACTTCGGGGCCAGTGCGTTCGGCTACCGTCTCGATGTCGTCGGCGGTGATGGCCAGCACCCAGGCGTGCTGGACGTCGACCAGTGCGGCCCGGTAGGCCGGGTAGTGCTGCAGCGCGGCCAGCACGGGCCGCACCTGCGGCCGGTCCGCGATCAGAGCCTGCTCGGCCACCGGGCCTGGCAGCTTCACGACCTCGAGCAGCCCGATGGCCGCGCTGGCGAAGACGCCGACGGTCCGCCCCAGCCAGTCGTGACTGTGCTGGACGACCAGCCCGGTCACCGCGTTCAGGTCCGCCTCGCTCACCGGGGCGGCTTCCCCGGGCGCGACCGCGGCCGCCTTTACCAGTTCCCTGATCCTGGCCGGGAGGGCCCGGTGGTCGGCCAGATCGACCGGGATGGACAAGTACAGCGACAGCACCGCCGGCCCCGGAGTCCGCACGGCGCGCAGTTTGTCGGTATCCGGCCGGGTGATCACCGCTGTGCTCCGGTCCGTGACATGCGATCCTCCTGTGCTCGGTCCGTCACGTCCTGGCGGAATGCCTCCCGTGGTGCTGGACGATGGTGTCGGCGGACGGGAAGAAGACGCTTTCGTGGCCGTCGCGCCACCGGACGAGGTAGGGCGGAGCCCCGTCGCTGCCATGGATCTCGATGATCTCGCCATGGCGATCCTCGTCGCCCTGATGACGACCCTGCACCGTCAGCTCGTCTCCGATCGCGGCTTTCATGGCTCTCCTTCCCCTCGCCGGGTACCTACCCGACTCGTCCGCGGGCCAGTCAGTTCACCGGGATCATGCTGGTCCCTCACGGCCCGGCCGGCCAGGGCCGAAGGTCCGCAGAACGGAACGTACGGACGGTCAGGGCCCGTGGCCGGGACCTTTGTCTCTTCCTGGCCGGCCCGCGCGGGGATACACCGGTACGAGGCCCTGGTAAGGAGGTCTTGCCGTGGACTCGACAACACCGATCATGAAGCGGGCCCCGGCGGCCGGGGCCGGGTTCAACCTCACCGACTATGACGTGGCGGTGGCCGGGTTCTCGTGGGCCGCGGCCCGGGCCGACCTGGACGGCCTGCCGGACGGCCGCGGCCTGAACATCGCCCACGAGGCGGTGGACCGGCACGCGAATGGCCCCCGGGCCCAGCATGTCGCGCTGCGCTGCGTGGCCAGGGACGGGTCGATCACCGACCTGACCTACGCCCGCCTGCGGGACGAGACCAACCGGTTCGCCAACCTGCTCCGCTCGCTAGGCACGAGCAAGGGTGACCGGGTGTTCTCGCTACTGGGCCGGATGCCCGAGCTTTACGTCGCGGCGCTCGGCACGCTGAAAAACACCTGCGTCTTCTCGCCGTTGTTCTCCGCCTTCGGGCCCGAGCCGATCAGGGACCGGCTCAGGATCGGCGACGCGAAGGTGCTGATCACCACTCCCGAGCTCTACCAGCGCAGGATCGTCCCGATCAGGGACAGCCTGCCGGGCCTGGAGCACGTCCTGATCACGGGGGGCGCGGTCCCGGCCGGCACTACCGGGCTGGCCGGCGCGCTGGCCGGGCAGAGCCCGGAGTTCGAGATCCCGCCGACCGACCCGCAGGACATGGCCCTGCTGCACTTCACCAGCGGCACGACGGGCAAGCCCAAGGGGGCCGTGCACGTGCACGAGGCCGTCGTCGCGCACCATGCGACCTCGGCGTTCGCGCTCGACCTGCGGCCCGACGACATCTTCTGGTGCACCGCCGACCCTGGCTGGGTCACCGGTACCTCGTACGGGATCATCGCGCCCCTGACGCACGGCCTGACGATGATCAGCGACGCGGGGGACTTCGAGGCCAAGCGGTGGTATCAGCTGCTGGCCGACCAGCGGGTCACCGTCTGGTACACGGCGCCGACCGCGATCAGGATGCTGATGCGGTACGGCCAGGAGCTGGCCAGCTCGTACGACCTCGATCGGCTGCGATTCATCGCCAGCGTCGGCGAGCCCCTGAACCCCGAGGCTGTGGTCTGGGGACAGCGGGCGCTCGGCCTGCCCATCCATGACAACTGGTGGCAGACCGAGACGGGCGCCATCATGATCGGCAATTTCGCGGCCATGGAGATCCGGCCCGGCTCCATGGGCCGGCCGCTCCCCGGGGTCACGGCCACCCTGCTCGAGCAGGGTAAAGACGGCCGGGCCAGGGTGAGCGACGGCGGGGTCACCGAGATCACGGCAGCCGGGGTGGAGGGCGAGCTCGCGCTGCGTCCTGGCTGGCCGTCGATGTTCCGCGGCTACCTGCACGACGACGCGCGGTATGCGGAAGCCTTCGCGGGCGGCTGGTACCTGTCGGGCGACATCGCCCGCCGCGACCGTGACGGCTACTACTGGTTCATCGCCAGGGCCGACGACGTGATCAAGTCGGCCGGTCACCTGATCGGCCCGTTCGAGGTCGAGAGCGTGCTGATGGAGCACCCGGCGGTGGCCCAGGCCGGGGTCATCGGCAAGCCGGACCCGGTGGCGGGGGAGCTGGTGAAGGCCTTCGTCGAGCTCAAGCCGGGCTTCCAGGCGAGCGAGGAGCTGCGCCGGGACATCATCGCCTTCGGCCGGCGCCGGCTGGCGGCGCTCGCACCCAAGGAGGTCAGCTTCGACCAGAACCTCCCGCTGACCCAGAGCGGCAAGGTGATGCGCAGGCTGCTGAAGGCACGGGAACTGGGCCTGGCGACCGGTGACATCTCCACGCTAGGGAGCGCGCCATGAGCACATCAGCCAGCCAGGGCCGTCCGGCCGGCCGGGCCACGCACGCCGACCTGCTCCGGCAGATGCTGCTGATCAGGCGATTCGAAGAGAAATGCGTCGAACTGTACAGCGGCGGCGAGATCCGCGGCTTCGTGCACCTGTACATCGGCGAGGAAGCCGTCGCCGCCGGCGTCAACGACGCGCTCACCCCGCAGGACAACATCGTCTCCACTTACCGCGAGCACGGTCACGCGCTCGCGCGCGGGGTGCCGCTCGATGCGGTCATGGCCGAGATGTACGGCAAGGTCACCGGGTGCAGCCGGGGCCGGGGCGGGTCCATGCACCTGTTCGACGTCTCGCGCCGCTTCTACGGCGGCAACGCGATCGTCGGCGGAGGACTGCCGCTGGCGACCGGGATCGCGCTCGCGGACAAGATGCGCGGCGAGCACCGGGTCACGGCGTGCTTCTTCGGCGACGGCGCCGTCGCCGAAGGCGAATTCCACGAGTGCATGAACCTGGCCGCGCTGTGGCACCTGCCCGTGCTGTTCTGCTGCGAGAACAATCGGTACGCGATGGGCACCGCTATCGAGAAGGCGCAGGCCCAGACCGACCTGGCCGTGCGGGCCGGCAGCTACGGGATGCCGGCCTGGCCGGTGGACGGCATGGACGTGCTGGCGGTCGCCGAGGCCGCCGCGCTGGCGGCCGAGGCGGTCAGGTCGGGCGGCGGCCCGCATTTCCTGGAGCTGCGCACCTACCGGTTCCGTGCGCACTCCATGTATGACCCCGACCTG